>JAATGG010000093.1 GCA_015654835.1 Terriglobales bacterium | reverse complement strand
GGACAGCCACCCATGGGTGGACGGCCATGCGTGAAACTGACTTGGCAACAAGCCGGGGAATCGCCTCTGACCGGGTGAAGGGCGGTGTAACTGCCGAGGTTTGCAACTTCATGACGACGCGGGGCGTTGCCCCACGGAGGCTATGAGCGCCGGAGCGAAAATAGGCCACAGAGCGCCGCGTGAGCGGAGCGCTGCGGCGGAGTAAAAGTGGTTCATGTGCGAATTTGGTGAAGAGACCGCAGGATTTCGTGTAGTAATTTGTGAAGCCATTTTTAAGTTGCACGCAGGACGCGCAAGCGTAGCAGGTCGAAGTTAGCACGACCGTACATAGAGCGCTTGATCAGTTTGAGGCGGTGGACTTGTCCTTCGACCGGCCCATTACTCCAAGGCTGCTGAAGTGCCGCTAGGAAGGCGTTTTCGTCGCGTTGAAGATAGTTGGCAAAGTTGGCAAATGGGCTGGCAGCGGCGGCTGTCCGCCAAGCCGGCCACGCAGCCGGATCTTTCTGACGAACGATGCGGAAGAACTCCCGCGATAGATTGGCGCATTGCGCAATTTTCGGTGATCGCTGGACAAGCTCATTGAGGTAGGAACGTGCCTGATCGGGTTGTTTGAGTAACAGCCATGCGACGTGCCGCGGCGAGGCTCGCGGCGTTGCGATGGCGGCTTGCGGAGGCGCATTGAACTTTTGCTGTTTATTGATCCAGTCGCGTAGTGTGCGGGGCCGTCCCGTGAAACCCAGGCAGCGCAGTTCGCGGTAAAGCTGAACACAGTTATGCCCCCCTTGCCGCCAGCGCATTTTCAAGTGTTCGCAATACGAATCGAGAGTCGAAGAGTAATAACGAGGGCTGCGCTCCGGGAACTCCGCCGCACGGATAAATCGGCGCACGGTGATGCGGTTCAGATTGCACCGACGAGCAATTTCACGCTGAGAGAGTCCCTGCCGGAACAACGTCATGACCGTCTCATAGCGTGCCATGCGTTGTTCCCTGTGTCGCTCGATCAAACGTCGGCTGGGAGGGGACAGTTGGGTTGACGGCGGTTCTGCCGTAGCCAGCCTTGCTTCCTCTGCCACAGCCCGCGCGACCTCGCTCAGGAGGCGACGATGCGGTGCCAGGGCCTCAATCAAAGCGTCGCTCATGTTGTGCAGCAAATGCCAGCGGTCCGCTACCTGTATCGCCTGCGGCGCAGCTTTCGCGGCGGCCTCAGCATACAGGCTGGCATGATCGCGGCTGATGATCTCCTACGCCGGGATGCGCACGCAGCCAGCGCGCCGTGCTCTCCGCGCTACGATCAGGCAGCAGATCGACTACCCCGCCGTTTTCCAAGTCGCAGAAAATCGTTCCGTAGCGACGCCCCTTCCGCCATGCCCAATCGTCGATGCCCAGCACCCGCGGGGCTCGAGCGCAATCCATCGCGGCCGCGCAGCGCAATTGCCGCAGCAGGGTCCCACCACTGGCCAGGATCCCCAGTTGCTGTGCCAGACGAGAACCCGCCGCGCCGCCCAGCGCCCATGTAATCTGTTGCAGAGCAATGCTCAGCCGTCCCGTGCGGCGTGCGTAGCGAGGCGCCGTTTGCGACAGCCGTTCGGTGAAAATCCGCTGCGAGCAAGCAGCGTTGTCGCAAAAGAACCGCCGCGCGTGTAACTCGATCCCTACTGGGATGCCTTCCCACGGCAGGTCTTCAAGTCGGCGGCTGTACCAACTGTGAATCCGGAGCGAAAGCCGATGACATAATGGACAACGACTTCCGTCTCTTCCCGGTCGAAGCACCATAATCAACTGCCCTCGACCGCAGTCTCTTAACTGATCTATCACCACTTCGCCGCTGTCTGGCAACAATGTCCGTTCTCTCATCGTCGCCGCGAAGCATCGCCAGAGCTCAATTCCGTTCTATCCCTGATTGCGCCCTTCGCATAGTGCCAGCCGTGGTTCACCAAAATTGCACATGAACCGGTTTTACTCCGCCCTTGACAGCACTATTCGGAGCAAGGACATTTTCTTCGAGCAAGGCTAGACAGCTTGTGATTGCATGCTGATCGTTATCCATCCGGATCTTCATGCTGTTGGGGTGAGATCTAAAGCCGCCGAGCACATGCGGGGAGGTGTGGAAGCGCGCTCCGCAGCTATCCCGTACCTGTAGCTTGGCGATGAATTCGAACCCGGCCCCAGCAGCGGAGGAAAACGACAGAGCATGTTCGTGTTCTGAACGCCTGGCCAGCATTCCTGCAATTCGCACCAATGCCTCCATATAAAGCGACGTGGAGATGCCGGGCTGTGCCGAGAAGGAGATCCCACCATCACCGCCAACATGGCGTAGCGACCGTTGCTGCTGCTCTAGGAGGATTGAACCTAGCTCCAGAGCGAATGTCGAATACTCGTGCCGGCGGGCAGCAGCGATAGCCGGGCAATGCGCCATTCTGGTCCAGCAGTCGATATGCCATAGAAAAAAACCCGGATGAGGATCAAATCGGAAGTAGTCTCGGTAGAAATTGAATGCGTGATCGACGGATAAGAATATATCGGGATCCGAAGTTACTTCTCCATAGCGGGCGAGAGCCAAGAGAGCCTCTCCAGAAAAATAGCGCTGATTGCTAAGCCCGGGTTTTCTGAAGTCCCCACGCAGCGCACCCTGGGGGGTTTGCGCTGACAGGAGAGATTTGACCAGGCGCTTCAACTCCTGCTCGTAGCGAG
This sequence comes from Terriglobales bacterium, assembly GCA_015654835.1. Lineage (GTDB taxonomy): Bacteria > Acidobacteriota > Terriglobia > Terriglobales > Acidobacteriaceae > Telmatobacter. The sequence continues at coordinate 11,044 of JAATGG010000093.1, read as the reverse complement.
ATCGGAACGGCGCGAGCGTCAATGCAAGAACAAGAAGGGCTGTTGCGCCCAGTTTGGCAGATTGGCCTGGACCGTGTTCAAAGGAAAAATCTCCAACGAAGAAATCCGGCTCCTGAAGTTTGCATGATAGCAGTAGAAAACCAACTGCTTTTTCCGCAAATTGTTCGAACTGCGGGTCGACAGCGGAAAAATATGAGGCACCCCAGCAGAGGCTGTAAGCGACCCCGGCCATACGAACCATGTTGTACGACCGATTGTCGATTCGGCCTGTTCCCGCGTGGACGGTGTAGCAGATAGCTCCGTTGACGAGCTGACAATGGCTCAATCGCCGCAGCGCCAGCATCGCCATCCGCGCAGGAGAGAGCTTTTGCTCTTCAGAATCGCTCACGTTATTTCTCCGCAAGCGGGTCCAGTCCGCTCGTCTCAATCGTCGTAATCGGAACTATCGGGGCAATCGTCATCGTCGTCATCGTCGTCATCATCCCCATCGTCTCCGCCGCCGCCGTCGTCATCATCGTCGTCTCCACCATCATCATCGTCGTCGTCCAAATCCCAATCGCTGATAGGCCGATCCGCCCCCAAAAAGAGGACGCGCGACTCACTGATGTGGCCCAGTAGATCGAAATCGCGGCTATCCATGTCGGTATCTGACCGGAGGAGGCCCTCGATTGTATCGTTTTCCGCTTCGTTGTTTGTCATCGCAATCGTTGCTCCAAACAGGAACTACGTCAACTTGGTGATCGGCTTGACGGTCTTGCTGCTCAGGTATGAAACGGTTCCGTGCAGACTTTCCTTGCCGTTTCCTAAGCGCAATAGCAATACCTTGGCTTGATGGCTCCACTCCGAAAGAAAGGTAAAATGCTCGGGGTCGGAGAGGTCTACAGCTTGCTTTTGGCGAGCCATGCTAAAGAGACTAGCTTCGCGGAGAAGATTCGAGGCAATGGCCGAGGTATCCAGTCCAGAATCGAACTGAGATTTGATCTTCTTGGCAAGAGCAACTTGCGCTTTGCGCCTCAGCGTATATTGCAGAACGAGGCCGTGCGTATCCTGCCCAATTACCTTGTTTCCGGCAAAGATGGCCGCATCTATCGCCCCTGAAATTGTTTTGGCGTTCTTCAGCCTGGAAAGGATGAACTCCGAAGAGGGCTTGCGGAAAAGGATCTTCTTCCAAGCCGGAAGTTGGTCAGCGACGTAGCTGGGAGCAATGCTGAAAAAAGGAGAGAAGAGACGGATCTTCTGAGGATAGATAAGCTGCACAGCACCGAGATAGTATGCGTACTCGCCGGAGGTGGGAATCTTCGGCGATCCGGAACGGACAAACCGTGGAGCGAACCAGTAGGACCGGCTGAACTGGTACGTTTCCGCTCCCACGATCTTCCAGGTAATCGTCAGTGCGCGCACACCCGCCCTGCCTGCGTTTCGAATCAAAACGGTCGCTGAAGAGAGCGCCTCGAAAACAGCGTCTGCAACCAATGGCCGATAGTGCTTGGCAATTCCTTCTGCATATCTCTCACTCCCGGGCGCTTCGAGAACGACATTGTACATTTCGTGAGTGGGAGTTTCTGCAATCCCTCCCATTTGGGAGCCGGCCAGAATGGCTCCAGATCCAAGTAGTAGGCTGCGGCGAGTGATGACAGAGGTACTCATTTTGCCTCCATTCAAGTCGGAATCGAGAAACCGCATATTAACGGTGGAGCGTCCTGTCCAGAACAATGAGAATGAGATTGGCCAATGATGCTACGCAAAGAACATCATTTCGCAACCCAGCGGCTACGCTTTTCTCCTCTTGTATGCCACGAAGCCTAAAAAGAGCTCGGTACGAGAAGATACACCGTAATCCATGCACAAGTGCGGCCCAGGGCGAACTCATCGCCAATCCCACCAGAACCACGATATCCATGAGGATAATGACCAGCAGCAGAATCATAGATTTTTGTCCAGTTCGAGCGGTCGATGTGGCACTTCAGCAACTCAGTGCAGTGGAAAGGCATTGCAACACCGTTCCAGCTGTAGTTCCAGCGGCAAAGCTGAGCGTATTGCAAACCAGCGTTTCCAGCGGACTGGCAATAACAGCCGCAACTCCGTCGGTGGCGATGATGGACACAACAATGCCTCCGTCGCATACGATCTGTGCGGCGCCTGCGGCCACACCTGCAACGACCGTTCCCGCATCAAGCGCTGAACAGATCTGGCTCACTGTTTGCTGTGACAGGCCGAGGCTTTTCACCAGTCCCCGGAGATATTTGCAGGCGGTGATAGGTATGCCGGCCCTAACCAGATGGGGCTTGTGCGATGCATCGTATACTGCAGGCACAGAGCATGCGGAAGCATTGCCATAACTAGCCGGCTTTATGCCTTGGAGGAAAGTAGCAGTGTCAAACCCGGATCGGCGAATCTCTGCGGCGCGCAATGTCACAGCGGCCGTCATGAGAACGTTCGCAATCCCATGAAATTGGCCGCTATAGCCGACTTTTCTGATAGACTCGGCGGCTGTTCGGGTTGTTTCTTCCGAGAAGACGAGCTTGGTTGCGACCTTGCCACGATCGATGTAAGCATCGGCATTGGGAATTTTGTCCAAGGTCTGGGCGACTACCGCATGCTGCGAGACATCAACCTTGCGGCCCCGAATCGCGGCCGCAATATACTCTGACGCATCATCGATTCCAGTATCGCGGAGATGGTTGGCATATATCCTGACAGCATGTGAGGCCTGCATCCAATCCTTAGATTGCGCCTTTCCGGACAATACCGTACACGCCATGGTGGTGAGCTTATCCTGCATCCAAAGATCCAGTTCCCGGCTGTAAGGCGTTGGTGAGGCAGATGTGGCAGCAATTCCATTGATCGATGGCTCAGGAGTAAGTGCGTCCACAGTAGGAAGGGAGGATAAAGTTCCGAGGGCCAGAAGGCCTGACCTTTGAATGGCTTGTCTGCGGCTGATCATGACACGTATTCCTCCAATCCGTAAATTCGTGTTAGGACACAGATAGGCCAGAGAGTGCAACCTTACAATCTCTATACCACTGAAGTGAGTTACGCAGGTGTGCCGGGAAGGGTGAGAGCAGTGTTTGTTCTATTAACTGTGTCGAACCTAATACGGAATTTATAGCATCTTTGTCTACGAAACGGGGAAATAGATGAAAGTAACTATAGTACTCGCCCCAAAAAATGAGCTAGTGGCTCACTGTAAATTCATCTACCTCGTAATCAAATCGCACTCCTCTCGACTTCATCGAGCGACATCTCGTCGCGCAGGCGGTCGTAGAGCTGCGTGGTGCGGGTGCTGGCATAGTTGGCCATGGCCGCAACCTTCTCGAGCATGCCACCGTTTTTCAAGTACGCGGTGATGCCGGTGGCTCTGAAGCTGTGATTGCCGATGCGTGTCTGGATGCCGGCCGCCGCAGCGCGGCGCCGGATCATGGCGTGGGCGTTGGCCTGGGGCAGGGAACTGCGCGTCAGCTTGCGGGTGCCGCGGCCGATGGTGCGGAACAGCGGGCCTTCGGGTCGTTCTCGAGGCCTGCGCCCTCGAGCGTATGGTGGCAGAGCATGGCGTGATGTTTGCCGCCCTTCTCATGAAGGCGCATCCACAGCCGACTGGACCTGGGCGAGCGTAGGCGTCGTCTTCCTCGCCAGCTAGGCAAAGAAACCGTTTCAAGATTTCCACCCTGCGCTGCCAGCCACGCCAAGAAAGCTTGGGCCCGGTCGGAATGCATATCGCTCTCCGCCCTTGGCACGATAGAACGAACCTTCGGCTGTCGGAGCATCTTCAATACGTAGAAAACCGCTGATTCGTGTCTTACCAAATTCGATGTAGACCTCTCCCCTATCGCTCTCCCATTCCAATGAGATTGTTCCATTAGCGTTAGGTGTAAGCTCAGGGTTGGGCAGGCCATCAAGTTGTTCTAGTAGAACAGCTACAATGCCAACTTTGTCTGTCATCTCTTCCGCTACTTTTCTGACTCCCCGGCCCGAGCCATCCATCGTGCAAACTGCGAAATGCTACGATATCATCAATCATGCTTTGACGAACAGAGTGCCCCGTTTTCTTTGGCTTGGGAGCAGCATATCCATTCTGTGACTTGTAGACAGTGGTATCCAAAGAGATCGAATACTACGGTACAGAACTCGTCAGGTCTACGCTAGGCGCTAACATTGTTTTGCTCCGGCTCCATTTTGGCGGTAATGGGGGAAGTTAGTCCCAAGAATACGTGTCGAATCGAATCGTGGGCTACTTCAAGAACTCTCATTGCAGATTCAGCATCAGACGCAGTTGACGCCTGGGTAACGACGGAGGTGTCCATCAGAATCCCAGCATCAATGGAATCGTTCGCTGCGTTGATACCAAGGCTCATCAGCAAACCCGATTTCAACGGCACTTTCAATTGAATGCTGGGATTAATTGTCGCTTCATCGGCGGTTTCGTTTGTCAAGGCTGTTGGCAACAGGAGGCGGACATTCAATACACGTTCAATGAAGTCACGCGGAAGAACATTGCCAGTAAGGTTTCCTGTAAACCGATCAATGTATCGAAGCGTGATCGTGATGAATTTTGATTTCTGCTCATCAGATGGCCTCGATTTGAGCAATATTTCGAGACCTTTCTTGATTACGGGCTTGAATTTATCCCAAGTGTCATATGGCGGAAGCGCATGTGACGAAAACAGACCTGCTCCAATCTGGTACAGAGTAGGCTCTTCTTTGCCGTTGCTGCCGGGATGCCTAAAGCGGAGTACAGGAATATGAGCAGGGTAAGGCCACCCCACTGGGAGAAGACGCTCTGTCCTGACGTATCCTTGCCGACTGAGAAATCCTTGAGCCGTTGGCGAAGGCGAGATACCAGAACACGGACTGTGGCATCCGCGTGCGGCTCAAAATCTACCTTACGCCCCAACGCCTCAGTGGCTATGGCGTATTCACTGACCTCTCCGTCTCGTTGTTCCCATAGATAACACAGAAGTCGACATAAGGTGGGCGCCTTTTTAAAGGCGAGGCTGGCCAATACGTCCTCCAACTCGCTTCGTGTTTTGCCGTCTCGTTCCGCCTCAAACGCTTCCGGATTTAGCACAGTCGCGAGCCCCAAGCCATTCACGTACGAAGGTTACTATCCAGGGATCCAGCGCGCAAGCTGATCGCTAGCCGACAAGGCAGTAGAAAACGGGAACCGCAGAGCAACTCCCGCTCTCCACACGGCTTTCACGACAAAAATGTTCTCTCGGCATCACTCTTTATAGATCGTTGTAGGGCGCACTCCAGAACTTCAGATAGAGTGCGCCTCTCCAACTTGCCGTCTCGGTCGCGGTGGAGGACATCGTCAGTCAGTGCCGCTCCAGTCTAGGTTGTACTAGAGGCTGTTATTAACTTCGCGCGAAGGTCTTGATGAGGTTAGCGAGCATGAGGATGGCGCAGGCCAGATAGTGCAGTGCGGCCAGCGCGGAGGCCAGCCGTTCGTAGTCTCTGGCCAGGCGGCGAAAACGCGCTGCCCAAGCGAAACTGCGTTCTACCACCCATCTTCGCGGTAACAGCACAAAACCTCGCTTAGCCTCCGTATGCTTCACCACTTCCAACTGCATGCCGTGCTGTTGCGCCGCTTCGGCGGCGTTCTGGCCCGTGGTAGCCTTGATCGACATACGCCAACTCGATGGGGACGACAGTATGGTCTTCTTTGCGGACGAGGGCGGGTCTTGGATGGTCGGCATCGACTGGAAGCAAGTGCTGCCTGCATGGTTTGACGTTCTAGCGGCTACGGCGGATTCGGCCGAATATGTGCGGCGCTTCGAAGCATTTGTCGGCCGCTACTGCAATTACCAGCGTGCGGAATTGCTTGCGGAAGCACGCCAGATCGCGACTCCTTCTCAACGGAAGGAGCTTGCGGAACTGTAATGTCGCGAGAATCATGCGGTCAGCCGTCTGGGATGACTTCCTGTTTTCCGGCCTGCGGCAAGATTATGAGATCATGCCTGTTTCTGATTCGTTCACAACTCCATGCTCCCAACGCAGGGACACAGAAAGCGAGCAACCGGTAATGTAAGCCATCCGATTAGTGATCAGATCTCTGGCCCGCAGATTTGTATCAACGCGGATTAAGACGCGGTCAGCAGACTGCCCTTGTCCGGTATAGCTGATGATGGCATAACCATCGGGATTTGCCGAGAGTTATTGGCTTTGATCTTCAGATTAGCCTCTTCGCGGCGGTGCGTTCGCCATGTTCGAAGGCATCTACGAATGGCTCAAGTTCTTCTTCACTCATGCCAATACTCTGTCCAGTCTTGCGCCAACCATTCACGGCATGCGTAACGTCGCTCAAGATCTCCTTGGCCCGCGCAGCCGTGATGCGGAAATAAGCAATCACGGACATGAGGGCATCGATTGTCATGTCAGGGCCTGCATCCTCAGATATCCACGTTTTCAATTCACGCACGCGCTCGGGTGACGGGTTGATGTCGAAGGCCGGCGACAACCGCCAGAATTCTCGATCTACGTGCAGAAAGCCGTGGTTGCGCAGGTGGTCGTCCGAATTCGTGATCAATATCGAGAAAGCAATGCGTCGCCACAACTCTTCGATATCGGCTTGCGCGTCGGCGCCGTGTACGCGGATTGCATCCACGATCTCGGTGTAGGAATGTTCCTCGGGGTCAGTCGCCTCGACACCCAGCATCGTCGCGGCGGAGACATACATTACGCGATGGCCGCTGTTTTGGCGGTCGAAGCGGCGGACAAGTGCGACCGGCAGGTCTTCGCTCTGGAGGATACGCGCCGTGGCTGCATCGATTCCGGCATTTCTGGCAAGCGTCAGAGCGAGCACTTCTCCCTTGGTGACGGCGCGCTCGTCTGCGATGCTCGGAAACTTGCCGATGCAGAGCGAACCGTCTTCGCCAATGACCGTGCATTTCGGGCGCATGCCGCCAAGCGATGTGCCTCGGCCGCGCAAATATGCCAGGTCCGCCGCCGTTTCTTTGTTCGCCTCGAAAGCACGTGACGCAATGAGCAAATGTCCAAGCTCGATGAGTGGCGGCGCGGTCCGACGTCCTTCTTCCTGCGTGCGCTGAAACACGCCCTCTTCGTCACGAAAACGAAGCGCGCCGACACGGCTGAAATCATCCACAGCCAGCAAGTAATCAAGCGCGTTGAGCGGCTGCGCTTCTTCTTTTCCTTCACGGCGCAATTCTTGTCTGCGCTTGATGTGGTCGCGCAGGATGACTCGCCTTGCCCATCCATCGGGCTCGGTGTCGGCAATCGCGGCATGAAATAGAGAACCGTCTTTTGACTTGCGATGAAACTGTGGTCCCGCCTGGAGCGGAAGCGTCGGCCCCAGAGTGAAATGCGCAGGGTCGCCGAGCCAGCTCGCGCCATACTCGAAAGCGGCGCTTTCGCGACGGCCTTGCAGGTCGTAACGCAGTGTGCCGACCTCGCCCCCATCGCCCAACATCACGTCGATATTTCGTTTCATGATTGCGGCACCCGTGCTTTCTTCATGCGCACGCGCTTGGGCAGACGTTCTTCATCAAGCAGAAGGCCGGTATCGTCGCGGCTCACGTCGATAAGAGCGCCAAGAGGTTCGCCAAAGCCCAAGACGAAAAGCGCCATCGCGTACACGCCAAGGCCGACTTTGGGGTCTCCCTTCTCGGCGCGGAGGTAAGTATTCTTGGCAACACCCATGCGCTCTGCGACTGCCAGGATTGTGAGTCCACGCTTTCGCCGCGCGGTTGCGAGGTCACTGCCGAATTTGGTCAGCGACCGCTTGACCGCGGGGGGTAGAACATCTGATACATTCGACCTCATTTATAAGGCTCCATACATAAAGCCCTATGGCCTTATATGGTCCAATGTATAGCACATTATTTGAAATGTCCAGGTCGAATGAGTTCAAGGAGCAAGGTTTTGCGTGCCGATGCAGCGTCACGGACTCGCAGCTCTCACCGACATAGTTGATACCATGCTCACGATTTCGCGTGCCGATGCCGGGCAAATAGAGCTTCATAAAACGACATTTTTCACTCATAGAAGTTCTGCGCGAAATCGTGGGACTGGTAGAGGTTCTGGCCGAAGAGAAGAAACAGACCTTGTCTTTGACGGGAGATCGCAACCTCTCCGTACACGCCGACCGCACAGTTCTCTGGCAGGCAATTGCGAATTTATTGGACAATGCGGTGAAGTATTCGCCGATTGGAAGTGAGATTCGCATACATCTGGGGCGTTTGCCGTCGGATTCATCGGACCTAAATTTGCTGGAATTAACGATTGAGGATGAAGGCCCTGGCATTCCCGAAGAACTTGCATCAAAGGTATTCGATCGCTTCTACCGTATCGATGACTCTCACGGCCGGTGGATATTCACGTCTTTGGCAGCCGGTACGCGCAACTTCTTGTAGAAACATAGCTTATGATCGGAGGCTGATGCGCGCTTTTCAATTCCCTGTCAATCGATAGCCAGATCTCGGACTCCCAGATCCCAAATCTTCCCAATTTCTCATGTCTCCAGCCAGGGATTCCGGGGATGTTTCTATGCGTGTCGGGAATGTGCCTCTCAAAGAATACGTAGACTCGGATGTCGGATTGACGTGCGGCTGCGTCTCTGAGCAGCCCGATGGGAAGCGCAGAGACGCACGTGCGCAGGAGTTCGCGCAAACTTGCGCGCAAGTTGCCGAACTTTCGAAATGTATACGTGCGCGTAGATTTACGTGCACGTATACATGCACATCCGCCAAGCTATCGTTGGCATGGAGTGGCTCCGAATCGAATGGAGGCGAGCAGCATCGCAAAGCGAAAACCACCGCGGTAAGAGGGATCGAAACTCTCTTTCTCGCCAGGGCAGGCCCGTCGCGGGCCGATTGCGAGCCATTCTCCAGTCGTGATCTGCGCGGCTCTTGTTCCGGAGAGATTGCGGATCTTGCAGGTCGCACGCGGGGTGAGTCCCCACTGACGGCACCATGAGATCGGCACAAATTCAGCATCCATACCACACTGGAGTGCCCGGCGGTCTTTGAGCCAGTGAAGAAGAGACACTGGAACAAGGAGATCGAATGGCACGTAGGAAGAAGTACCAGCCGGAGTAGGTGGTGAACCTGCTTCGTCAGATCGAAGTGGCAGTTGCGAACGGGAAGTCGACCGATCAGGCCTGCCGCGAGGCAGGGATCGTGGAACAGACCTACTATCGCTGGCGCAAGGAGTACGGCGGCTTGCAGGTGGATCAAGCTAGGCGGTTGAAGGGAGCTTGAAGCAGGAGAACGCGAAGCTGAAGCGTCTGGTAGCGAATCTGAGTCTTGAGAAGCTGGTGCTGAAGGACATCGCGGAGGGAAATGTATGGTTCGCTCCGGTTTTGCAAGCGCAGGTTTGCTTCTGACACAGAGCGGTTTGCGTAAATGTATCCGGCCTCTCGCGAGTCGGCCGCTTTTGGCGACCAGGCCATGATGAGATCCGCGCATGCCGTTCCCAATAACTTGGTTCGGTCTTGAAGAAGACCGGTTTCCCGCTCGGGTTTACACCATGCCGATCGACCGTTGTGTCATCTGTTGTCTGCGCAGCAAACTTAGGGAGAGCTATTTGTCAGGCATCTGCTCAGCGATAGATCTCATCAGGCTTGGTGAGGATCTTCCAGGCGACTCGAGCGATCTTGTTGGCCAGTGCGACAATCACCTTATTGCGGTGCATGCGTTGTTCAAGCCTGGTGATCCATGCGCCCAGCGGATGACGCTGCCTGTCGCAGGTCTGCACGCAGGATCGGGCTCCATGAATCAGTATCCTTCGAAGATAGGTATTCCCTCGCTTACTGATGCCGAGCAAAGTTGTCTTTCCGCCGGTGGAGTACTCTCGTGGAGTGAGTCCAAGCCACGCTGCGAAGAACCGCCCGTTGGCGAACTGGTGACCGTTACCGGCTGAGGCTTCAAGAGCACTGGCCGCAAGCGGTCCGATGCCGGGCACGGTCATGAGTCGTCGGGCAGTGTCGCTGTACTGCACGCTACGCTGAATCTGCTTCGAGAGTTCTTCGATCCTGATCTCCAGGAGCTTGAAGTCGTTCCACAGGTCGGCAAGCAGTGTGTGCATAGATGGCGGTAGTTCGTTCTCCTCGTCTCCGAGGACCCGTGGAACATCCAATCTGAAGACGCCGACTCCTTGCCTAACTGGGATGCCGAACTCCAGCAGAAAACCTCGTATCTGGTTGATGAGTCCGATGCGCTGGCTCATGTATCGATCGCGCACGCGATGCAGCGCTTGACGGGCGCTCTGCTCCGGTTGCCTCACCTGCACGAATCGCATCGTCGGCCGGGTGACTGCCTCCGCGATCGCTGCTGCGTCGACCATGTCGTTCTTGTTGGACTTCACGTAGGGTTTTACGAACTGCGTAGGGTGACTTATAGGCGGTACGGTCATTGATGAACGTCTCCGCAACCTCTCCGTGCTTCGACAGCACGGCGGCGGCCTGGGCGGTAATCAGGGTATTGGCCTTGACGCGGGTCAGCACAAACACAAACGGGACTCCGACCTCCTTCAAAGCCTGGACCGTCACCGGCGCGGCAGTTAAATCGTCCTCGCTGGCCTGTACTGGGAAGATCACAAAATCGGCTAGCTTGAAAAGCTTCGTAGCTACTTCAACGCGGCCGGATGCGGTGTCTATGAGGCAGTACGTGGCCCCGTGATGGCGCAGGAGTTCTAACCCCTTCTCAAGCCCCTCAAAGGGCAATTCCACACGCTGCGGGGTTTCGGATTCGCGCTTTGCGCGCCATGCGGTAAGGCTGCCTTGCGGGTCCGTATCGATCAGGAACACCGGCCCATCGCCGGCATGTTCCGCCGCAAGGGAAAGATGCTTGGCGAGCATCGTCTTTCCGCTGCCACCCTTTTGAGAGTTGATTACAATGACCTGCATGTTTTCAGGCTCCTATGCCAGCATTATATCCATATCCGCTAGTACTACTGTGTTATAAGCGACGGACCCCGCAGAAAGGGCATTGGCAGAGTCTGGCTAGCAAAGCGCGCGCCAGGATGATGCGTAGAGTAGCGATGGAGTTGGGGTTATGCCGTTGCGGACGGATTCGATCCCCTTGGCTGG
>JAATGG010000006.1 GCA_015654835.1 Terriglobales bacterium | reverse complement strand
CTCTGGCAAGGATGGCACGGCATTGAACATTTGTTGCACTGGTCCGAATGGCGAAGACGCCATCAATTCCACGCGCTGCGCTGTCACTACCGGAAACGAGGCTCTCCCTTGCCTGTCTTCTATCTACAACTGTAGTACTAACCAGAAGTGGAGTAGTTAAAAATGAACTTACAACAGCTTACAGAAACTGCGGGATCGCTTGTCGTCGGCGCCAAAGGCTTGCTGGCGATGGATGAAAGCACGGGAACGTGCAACAAACGATTCGCCAGCCTGGGGATTCCACAAACCGAAGCGGCCCGGCGCGCCTATCGGGAGTTGATCGTCACCACACCGGGGCTCGGTGAATGGATTAGCGGCGCCATCCTCTTCGACGAAACAATTCATCAGCAGAAAGAAGATGGTACCCTCTTTGTCAAGGTCCTTGTCGAGGCTGGGATTATTCCCGGTATTAAGGTCGACACCGGCGCTAGGGAATTGGCAGGACATTTGGGCGAGAAGGTTACCGAAGGTCTGGATGGATTGCGCGATCGCCTCGTTGAATACTCTCGTTTAGGTGCGCGTTTCGCCAAATGGCGCGCCGTAATTGCCGTTGGTGATGGCATTCCGAGCCGAGGTTGCATCGAAGCCAACGCGCATGCGCTGGCTCGCTATGCTGGGCTATGCCAGGAAGCGGGGCTCGTCCCGGTCGTTGAGCCTGAAGTCATCATGGATGGCGACCATACATTGGAGCAGTGCTCCAGGGTAACGGAGAGAGTTCTGCGAACGGTTTTTGACCAGCTTTATACACAACGCGTGGTGTTAGAGGGAGTGATCCTCAAGCCCAACATGGTGCTTCCAGGATCGGCCTGCCCCACTCAGGAGGGAGTAGACGAGATCGCAGACACTACGGTGAGATGTCTCCTGCGGGCCGTCCCCGCCGCCGTTCCGGGAATCGCGTTCCTGTCAGGTGGCCAGTCAGCAGAACTGGCTTCAGACCGTTTAAATGCGATGAATGTGCGATTCAAATCTCGTCTTCCTTGGGCATTGGCATTCTCGTTTGCCCGCGCAATCCAGCAGCCGGCCTTGGAAATTTGGAAGGGCAACAATACCAATGTGCCTGCAGCTCAACAGGCCCTATATCATCGGGCGCAATGCAACTGCGCAGCCCGTCTCGGCGAATACACCACAGCAATGGAGAAGAGATGACTGGGAGCAAGCACAACCTTGAAGGAAATAGCGGCGATAGGGGCGAGTCCAATCCTGGCCCGTATTGGAAGCGGATGCACCGTGACTGGCGCTTCTGGGTAGGTGCCGTTTTCATGTTTGCGGCGCTTGCGGTGTACGTGCTGAGTGGCGATTTGGCGTGGGTTCCGCGCGGACATCCGCGACAGTCGTTGCCCGCAGCTACCGGAAACTGAGCATGCCTTTGCTTCCACCTTCCGTCGTTGGCAAAACTCTTACGCAAACCTCGAAGTGCTTACTCGTGTCATCGATAAAATGTGACCTCGGTCCTGGGAGCAGGTGATATAGCGTAAATCAGATACCATCGTAAAGGCGGCATATGGCTGATTCCCGCAGTGATCGGAGCGTGTTTTTTCCGAACAAACGAAACGGTGATATTGCTGGAGGTCGCTCTGCCCTCAGCTTAGACCGCGGCATCAGCGATGGTCATTCGAGTAGCCGGAAATGTGAATTGAGATCGCAAGAATTTTGAGGTAGATGAAGAGTGAAGAAGCTAATTGTCTTTGATTTGGATGGAACACTTGCCGCAAGCAAGTCATCTCTTGATGCCGAAATGTTGTCACTCTTGCATGAGTTGTTGGGAGTCCTCAAGGTAGCTGTGATTTCCGGAGGAGCTTGGCTACAGTTTGAAAGGCAGATGCTCTCCAAGCTTCCGCAGGACGATCGCCTGGCAAAGCTATCTATTCTTCCCACCTGTGGAACGGAATTCTTTCAATACGCAGGGGAGTGGAAGAAGCTTTATTCAGAAGATTTCACCGCGGCGGAAAAGGAAATGATCATAAGTTCTGTAAAAAATGCAATCGGAACCGCGGGTTTCCGCGTCGACAGAACTTGGGGAGAGACAATTGAAGATCGGGGAAGCCAAGTGACGTATTCGGCGCTAGGTCAGCAGGCCCCTTTGGAAGAGAAAGAAAGATGGGATTCGGATTTCGCCAAGCGGAAGAAGATCAAAGCAGTACTCGATACTCTCATCCCCGAATTTTCGGTTCGAATCGGAGGTGCGACATCGATCGACATTACCAAGCCGGGAATTGACAAGGCCTATGGCATTGGAAAGCTGCGCGACATCCTCGGCATTTCAGTGAAGGAAATGATTTACATAGGAGATGCCCTGTTTGTAGGAGGGAACGACTATCCTGCCAAACAGGCAGGCGTGATCTCCATTCCAGTTCGAGGTCCGAGTGAGACCAAGCGGGTAATCGAAGCGATCATCGCTTGTTTGGACGATAATCAACAGGTGCGATCCTTCGAGGTGCCAAGTTCGATTCTTTGAGGACTACGGATGAGTGAATTCAAGCTGCGCCGCCTGGGAATTGTGATGGAACCAGAGCCCGGAAATCCCCAGGAGGTAGAGGGCGTGCTGAATCCCGCCGCGGTTCGCGGACCTGACGGAGAACTCTACCTCTTCCCGCGGCTGGTTGCAGCCGGGAATTATTCGCGCATCGGGATTGCGCGAGTGATGTTCAATCAAGCCGGCGATCCGGTCGGTGTCGAAAGACTGGGCATCGCACTTGAGCCGGAGGCCGACTATGAGCTGCGGCCGGATGGCAGCGGTGGTTGTGAAGATCCTCGCGTCACGTTTATCGAGCCGCTTCAACGGTACCTGATGACCTACACGGCGTGGTCGCTCCACGGTCCCCGGATTGCCCTGGCTGTATCGGAAGATCTTTTTCATTGGAAGCGTTTGGGACTTGCTACTTTTGCGCCGGGCGAAGGCGTCGAATTCAGTAATGTGGACGACAAAGATGCCAGTCTTTTCCCTGCCATCATTCCCGACCCATCCGACCAACCGGAACTCGCCATGCTTCACCGCCCGCTCTTTCCAGGCACGCACCCCGAAGAAACTGCCTGCGATCCTGCGACTCGTGACGTAGATATAGAGAGGGAAAGCATTTGGATTTCATACTGCCAAATGACACTCGACCGCAAGCCATTTCGTACTGGAAAGTTTACCTTTCATCACCGGTTGGCGGCTCCTGTCTCCACTTGGGAGCGGCTCAAGATCGGCGGCGGCACTCCGCCAGTCATGACCAAGCACGGCTGGCTAATCGTTTACCACGGGGTCAGCGAAGTCGGAGATTCTGATACAGATGGACGCAAGTTGTGTTACTCCGCAGGAGTGATGGTCTTCTCAAAGGAGCATCCACTCGTGATTCGCTACCGTTCGGCAGACCCAGTATTGTCACCAGAGCTGCCGCAAGAACGTCACGGGATCGCCAACGTTGTGTTTCCCACTGGTATCGACAGGCGCGACGATCTTGGCTTACCGGACCGATTCGATGTCTATTATGGAATGGCCGACTGCCGGATCGGCGTGGCGCGGCTCGACTTGCCGGATCACTTGCCGCTCGAAGGGGTCGCAGACCCGCCGGATGCAAAGGCATAAAGCGCAGGATGCTGCGAAGTCACAATCTCGAATGGGACTTACCGGAACACGATCATATCTTACAGAAAAGGGCTTCAATCGAGACGTGATTGAAAAGGGTTTGAGTCATGAAGCCGGGGGAAATTCGGGCTGTGTTCATCGTTGCCGAGTACGCAGAGCAGTGCAAGAAGATGTGCAATGGTGGTCTGACTACGTGGATGGAATCGTAAATGAGCCCAAGGTGATCGTGGGCAACTTCGGAAGCGGCGCGGCGTAGAACTTCAGGTTTGTAGCCACTAGCGCCGGACTGACCGCCTTGGCTCTGAGGAGCACACGGTACTCTCGTGGTGCAATGTGGATCGTTTTTCCTATTGACGCACCCGGGGGGTGACCCAGAGTATCTCTATCCTTCCGTAGTGGTGCTGCTTTGTACAGGCCTCATCAGTTTGATCTAGATTCTGTCCCCGCAATTGGTAGATGCCAACCGCGGAATATGGCCATGACTCTGAGCCACAAGCATAGAAGTGCACCCGCGATCATGAATGCAAAAGACGGGTAGTGGAGTACATATCCTACGACGACTACGACGCTCGCAGCGAGCGCGGCGACGGCATAGAGATCAGCCCGGAGCACTATAGGAGTCTCGTTCACGAGAACATCGCGCAGCATTCCGCCGCCAATCCCAGTCAACATCCCCATAATTGCAGCCATCACTGGATTGAGTCCGGCAGCCAGCGCTTTTTGTGTCCCGGTGACAGCGAACAGAGCCAAGCCCGCCCCATCGAACAACAGCGCGGGTCTGCGCTGCACGTCGATATCGGAATACCATAAAAATATCACCAAGCCAGCCAGGAGACAGACGCCCAAATAACGCCAGTCGCTTATGGCCGCCGGTGGAACGGCGCCGATGAGAAGGTCTCGGGTAATCCCCCCGCATTCCCTGTTGCGAAGGCAAGCACCATCAGGCCGAACAGATCGAGCCTGTTCTTGACACCCGCTGCTGCACCGCTGAGTGCGAAAACGAACGTACCGAGCAGGTCGAGCGCGGACCCGCGAGGTGCTTTCCGTGCATCAGAATGTCGTTTAGGATGCCAACCATGAGTGTGCCGCGACCACTAGAGCCTTCACACCCGTCTCCAACGTTGGGTGGATCACCGGTGCAAAGCGCGGATTGTGGTTGGTCGGCAGCGAATTGAGTGTGCCATCCTTCTTGGCTTTGTCATATACCTCAGGATCGTCGCTCACCAAAGAGCCAGTATACCGCCGGAACGTGCCATCCCTCTCCAAAGCATCCGGAGTCCTCGCTCGCCATCGTAGGCTTCGCCGGCTCTACGGAGCCGTCTGGAAAGTTTTGGCGAAACGCGTCAACGACCTTCTCTGTCGCATCGACATCGTTCGTTACCAACGAATAATGGCCCAGTCGAGTGATCTCCGGCGGCTTCGGCGCACCTGCCGCCGCTGCTTCGGCATTCACAATTCGTTCAATCGCTGCAAGCACATGTTTGCGGACTCCCTCATCAGAGGTGCGCACATTTAACTTGATGATGGCCTCGTCAGGAATGACATTCTCTTTTGTGCCCGCCTGTAAAACCCCAATTGTCACCACGGCGGAATCCGCGGGCGCGACTTCCCGCGAGACGATTGTTTGCAGCCGTAATACGATCGAGGCAGCCATGACGACGGGATCAATACTGGCCTCGGGCATCGAGCCATGCGCACCGCGCCCGAATATTCGAATTTGCAGGCTGTCGGCAGCAGAGCTGACAACTCCAGTTCGCCAATCGAGGCGCCCGGATGGCACACTCATTACATGCTGGCCAAGCACGACATCGGGCTTGGGGAATCGTTTCAAGAGGTTGTCGTCAATCATGGCTTGCGCTCCCTGCGCCGTCTCCTCTCCTGGTTGAAAGACAGCCATGAGCGTTCCGTGCCAGCTATCGCGGCTCTTGCAAAACAGCGCGGTCGCCCCAATCAAGCACGCCACATGCATGTCGTGTCCGCAGGAGTGCGCCACGGGCGTGGTCTTTCCATCCGGGCCTGTCGCTGTAACGGTACTGGCGTAGGGAAGACCGGTCGCTTCCTTGATAGGCAACGCATCCATGTCCGCGCGCAGCATTACGGTTGGGCCGTCTCCGTTGCGCAAGATACCGACAACTCCCGTTTTGCCGATACCGGCGGTGACCTCAAAGCCGTTGGTCTTGAGATGATTCGCCGCAATACCCGCCGTTCGCCTCTCCTGCATCGACAACTCAGGGTGAGCGTGTATGTCTTTGTAGACGGCTTCCAGTTCCGGAAGCATTGTGTCGAGATTTAGAAGGATTTCTGTTGGCTGTTTTGTTTGCGTCACGTCAGACTCCTACATGCCCCGAGGCATCGATCCCTAGGAGAATACACGGCGGGTAAAGAAGTTAACAGTGCCGGGGTCGGATTGAATCGCACTCGATATGTTCCTTTCTTCAGACGCTGCCGTCAGCCACAAGATGAGGCAAGAGAATAATGTGTGCCTCCAGTGTGTCTCCGGAACAAACTGACTTTCTAAAATCACAATAGTTATTGGCGTTTTGTTAGTCTTCAATCTTCTGCAACGACACCTAGCGCAAAGGCTGGTTCCGAGAACCGGACCAAGTCAAATCCCAGCAAAAGCGAAAATAAAGATCTATAACGCATGTTGTCCGTTTATAGCGATGTTTTGTCATTACCTCTAAACACAGTCCACTCGTAAACGGCCACATACCTGTGGAGCGCGGTCATTGTCAACTACGTGAAGTTGGGTTGTGCAATGTCGCAGATGTTCCGGCCGGATGTGCGAGCTCTGAGATATCGTGCTCTCCCGACCGGATTGGTACAAGGAATGACTAGCTGGTCAGCATCGGATGGCCATGAACAGTGTAATGCCGCCTCAGAACCGCAATATTGACGTACATTCAGGATCTCTGCATGCTTGGTGCAGTTCGATTGAAGAATACCCAGGGAAGGCCAGAGGTAAGGTCGATGCAATGTTCCGAATGCGGAACACTGCATCGATGGTTCAACGTCTCTGACGCCCGAATAGACTGCTAAACCAGTGGGGCGGCCATATCGTGTGTGCGAACAAGCTTCTTATTCACAAACTCCTGGATCCCCATGTTGCCTAGCTCGCGCCCGTAGCCGGAATCCTTGATACCACCGAACGGAAGCTCCGCGTCGGACCAGTCGATGTTGTTGATGAACATCATGCCGGTATCGACTTGGCTGGCGACACGCTTGCCGCGCGCTACATCCTTGGTAAAGACCGAGCCACCCAAACCGAAGTCGGAGTCGTTGGCTAACGCAATTGCAGCAGCCTCATCCTTCACGCGAAACAACATTGCAACCGGTCCGAAAAACTCGTCCCGGAACGCTGGGTTGTCAGGCTTGACGTCGGTCAGGATCGTGGTCTGCATGAAGGAACCAGGCCGGTCGATTCGCTTGCCGCCAAGCGCAACCTTTGCACCCTT
>JAATGG010000028.1 GCA_015654835.1 Terriglobales bacterium | reverse complement strand
GTGTTACTTTCGGGTTGCAAGTTACTTTCATTTGCTTTGTCTTAGTTTTCATCGAGCGGGCAGCTCACCTGCCACTCGACCGCACCTAAATGCGGAGAGGGTAGTCTTGCGTTCAATCGGTTTCATCCTATGGGACTGAGGGGGGCGAAGCTTGCCCCGATTCGATTAAGCTTCGCACGCCAACAAAATCTCCATCACAATTGCTGCTAGAAGCCCGATTCCGCGATGACAGTCCTCAAACCCCGTTCGCGCACCATCAGCGTTCGTCTCTCTGAAGACGAATATCTGGCCTTACGACAACTATGTGTCGTTACCGGCGCACGAAGCGTCTCGGACCTGACACGCGATGCCATGCAAGTTCTCATTAACGGTTCGACTCGTGACAACGCGCTCAGCAGTTGCATGGATGAGTTTCGAGCGCAGATCAACAGTCTCGATCGAAGGATCGAGGAGCTTGTAGATCAAATTGTGCTTTCAAAAAGTGAAGTGAAAAACTGAACACGATGCAGATGCAACTTATCCTCGACTACGTTCAATCCTCCGCTACTCTGAAGTTCGCTTTGCGAGCCGTTCATGAGGGTTTGCTTATGAGGAACGCGGCCGTCGCGCTTCTCACAGCCATCGTTCTTGCCGGTTCAATTGCAGCACAAGAGCAATCGAGCCCGACGAAAATTGGTTCCGGCGCGACATCTCTCAGCATCTCTTCCAGCCTTCCCATCGAGCGGATCGGAAGAGACGATCTGCTCGGCGTGACGGTCTATGACTCACCTGAGCTGACGCGTTTGGTACGCGTGAACTCAAGCGGCGAAATTCGCCTACCGATGCTTCAGCAACCCATCCAAGTTTCCGGGCTTTATCCATCAGAACTTGAAGATGCCATCAGGAGCGCACTGGTCGATGAGCAGATACTTGTAGATCCGGTAGTGACGATCTCCGTGGTGGAGTATCGCAGTCGCCCAATCAACGTGGTTGGGGCGGTCAGAACCCCTTCGACATTTCAGGCTGCGGGTACAACGACGCTGCTTGACGCTATCTCGCAGGCAGGTGGACTTACGGACAATGCCGGGGCCGAGATCCTGGTCAGTCGGCAGCAAGTAGGCGCGGATGGCAAATCTACGTCGCTTGTCCAACGCGTACCGGTGCATGGTCTTTTTGACGCCGTTGATCCTTCATTGAATTTGAAATTGCACGGCGGAGAAATCATCCGCGTTCCAGAAGCAGGGCGAGTATATGTCGTAGGCAATGTCAACAGGCCAGGGGTATTCCCCATTACCGACGGTTCCGAGACGAGCGTCTTAAAGGTGCTGGCTCTGTCGGGCGGATTGGAGCACTACACTCAGCACATTGCCTATATCTACCGAAGCGAAGGCAGTGGCAGCGCAAAAAAGGAGATTCCGATTCAATTGAAAAAAATCATGGACAGGAAATCGTCCGACGTGGCACTGCTTGGAAATGACATCCTGTATATTCCAGAGGCAACCGGCCGCAAAACGACCCTCACGGCGCTTGACAGAATGGCAATAGTCGGCGCGGGCCTCGGCACCACTCTTCTCTATATCTCTCGATAATCAAACGCCTGATACATAGCACCATGGCTGCCTGAAGCTATACCGATTACGATAATGAAAAACCCAAGTCCTTCAATCCGGGTTACAAGCCTCTCGGACATCCTGCCTAAAGTCACGCGGACTCAGGCCGTCCTGATAGATGCCTGTCTGTGTGACGTACTGCTTTAGGTCGTTTCTCTCAAATCTATGTCCGAAAAAATTCAGTTCCCCGTTGAAAGCCCCACAGAGACGCCCCGACTGCGGGGCATTCCGGCGTACTACCCACCCGTTCCATGGGCGCAGGAGTTTGAACCGGAAGCTTCGGCAGTTCCCCTTTCGCATCATCTCTGGATCTTACGGCGGCATATCTGGAAGATGGTGGCCTTTGTGGCCGCATGTGTGCTCGCAACCTTTATGGTTTCCACTCGGCTAAAACCTGTGTATGAATCGACGACAACGATAGACATCGATTTGAAGGCTCCCATGGGGGTTGTTGGGCAGGACTCCACAACCCCTGCGGCCACCGAAAATCCCGATGTATTTCTTGCCACTCAGATCAAACTAATTCAATCGGATGCAGTGCTGCGTCCGGTAGCCGAACGGTATCATCTGCTGCCTCGCAAGGAGTCAGCTAAGGACGCAAGTTCCGAGGAAGCGCATCGATTGTCAGGATCCGTGGTATCTCTGGACGGTCTAAGAGTAACCCGCCCATCGAACACATATCTTCTTCTTATCAGCTATCGTTCGCCTGACGCTCGTCTTGCCGCGGATGTTGCCAATGCAGTGGCGAACTCATACCTCGCTCACACGTATGATCTCCGCATTCGATCGTCTGCAAGCCTCTCATCGTTTATGGAGAGGCAACTCGACGAACTGAAGGCCAACATGGAGAGGTCGAGCCAGGCTTTGGCACAGTTCGATAAAGACCTGGAGGTTGTAAACCCAGAAGAGAAGACCAACCTCTTGTCTGCGCGCCTTCTGCAGTTGAACACGGAATACACCACCGCTCAGACGGAGAGAGTCCGCGAAGAAGCAGCATGGAACGGCATCAAATCGGGTTCCGTAGAAGCTGCGGAAGTTTCTCCGCAGGGTGAGTCGCTCACCAGGCTTACCGATACTCTGAATCAGACACGCAGGCATCTGGCAGAAGTGAAATCCACTTACGGCGTGCGTCATCCTGAATATCGCAAAGCCGCTGCCGAGTTAGCTGAAATTGAAAAAGAATTTGAAGACGCGCGCCATAACATCAGCAATAGGCTCGAGGCGGCATATCATGAGAGTCAAAGCCGCGAGCAGATGCTCCAAAAAGCAGTGGCGGAGACGAAAGACGAATGGGATCGCATCAACACACGTTCGTTTGAATACCAACAATTGAAGCAGGAAGCCGGAACAGACAAAACGCTCTACGATGAGTTGGTCAGAAAGATTCATGAAGCCGATATCAACGTAGGTTTTCAGGACAACAATATCCGAATTGCCGATGTGGCGCGCCCATCGCTGGCGCCAGTTTTTCCAAACACCGGCCTCAATATTCTCATGGCGTTTCTATTTGCCGCGCTTCTCGCAGTCGGAGCTGCGATATTGCTGGACTCACTCGACACTACCCTCCGAGACCCCGAGGAAGCGAGCCGTTTTCTCGGCACTGACGTCATTGGAACGCTGCCTCTGGACAAGTACGTATCGACGCTTCCGAAAGCTGCCGCGACCGAAGTGGAGAACAACGCAGCAGCCTCAGTGAACTCCAATGGCAAAGACGGCGCCGGTTTCCACAAAGGTTACTACCGCTCCATCTCCGGCTTTGAAGAGGCCGTTCGCACGATCCGCAATACCATTCTGCTTTCCGATTTCGAACAACGTTTGCACTCGATTGTCCTCACGAGTGCAGAACCCGGCGAAGGAAAGACAACGCTCGCGGTATATCTTGCGATTGCCAATGCCGACCGAGGCAAAAAAACCCTTCTGGTAGACAGCGATCTGCGCCGTCCCAGCATCCATGCACGTTTCGGATTAAACCCACGCGTGGGGCTGTCCAATGTGCTGACTGGTGAATTAGCGTGGCAGGATGCGGTGCTTCCTCTGGAGGACCGCCCCAATCTGAGCATTCTTCCTTCGGGGCCTGGTTCTCACCGTGCAGCCGATTTAATTGGTCCACGCCTTGCGGAGCTTCTGGATGAATTTGCCAAGCACTACGATCTGGTGATTCTGGACTCGCCGCCGCTGCCCGGTTTTGCAGAATGTCTCCAGATGGCCAACGCCGCAGACGGGGTACTCATTGTCAGCCGTGCGGGAGAGACGAAACGTAAGTCTGTTGCCATGGTTGTTTCTGCGCTCCAAAGGCTCCGGGCCAACATCATCGGCGTGGTCCTGAACCAAGTCACTCTGAATACTTCGGAATATGGATATTCGCACTATGGGACTCAAACCTATAAGGGCTATGGCAAGTCAGGGGAACGGACATAGCTTGTTCTGCACCTTGCCTATCTGCGGTCGGTAGCCTCTTACATATCATGCATCGATGAATGGGGCAAGAGCTACGCTCAAACAGCAGCCCGCTACACAGTCAACAAATCATAAGGCGCTCCAATGAAGATTGAATCATCTCATCTTTCACAATCCGTTGAGCCGTCGATTCGAGTTCTCGGCTCGCGTGTTCATCTTGTCTCGGTTCCTCGCACTGTCGATCAGATCGAGCACTGGATTGAAAAACGCGATGGCAATTGCAGAAGGGTTGTCGTTACAGGCTTTCATGGCCTGTGGGAAGCATATAAAAATCCGCATTTACAATCGATATTAAACGGCGCCGACCTGTGGGTTCCAGATGGCATTGCGCCCGTATGGGTCGCACGCCTCCAAGGTCACAAAGATGCAGAGCGTGCGCCCGGCGCGGAGATCATGCGCGAGTTCTTCCGCCGCACGGACCAGAAGAGATATCGCAGCTACTTCTACGGAGACACGGATTCCACCTTATACCGCCTGCGATCTGTGCTCGCGCGCGACTATGCCAGACACGAGATTGCCGGTTCATTTTCTCCGCCGTTCCGCGCCCTTACGCCTGAAGAGGATCGAGAGGTTATCGAGCGAATTAACGATGCGCAACCCGATATTCTTTGGGTGAGTCTCGGCACACCTAAACAGGATATCTGGATTTACGAACGGCTCAATCAGCTCAAGGTCCCCGTGGCGATTGGCGTAGGTGCTGCCTTTGCCTTCATTGCAGGCACGATTTCTCGTTGTCCAACCTGGGTCGGACATATGGGATTTGAATGGGCTTATCGATTTTTGAAAGAGCCTAAGAAGCTCTGGCGGCGCGACCTGCTCGATGGTCCCCAGTTCCTCTTCCATGCAGGATTGGAGTTGATCAAGAATGAGAGTCAAGACTGATGGAGACCCAATCATCTGCTGGCGGATTGCTCACCGCCGACATGCCGACGGAGACTCCCTTGTTGAGAAAAGCGCGCACGGGAATCATCGCGCGCTTTCTCCACGGCACGGGTGCTGGAACTGTAGCTTATGGTTTGGGGATCGCGAGCAATCTGCTCCTTCTTCCGCTGTATCTGCGCTTTTGGTCTGTAGCCGCCTATGGAGAATGGATGGCCCTCTACTCCGTAGTCAATTACCTGGCTAACCTCGATTTTGGAGTTACAACCGCAGCCATCAATGCGGCAACCATTGCCTATGCTCGCGGCGATTGGCAAACTTTCAAACGTATCCAGGGCACCGCGTGGGCTACCTCTCTCGCCATTGCAGGCCTCGGAGGCCTAATGACTGGCGCCTTGTCCCTGCTCTACTTTCGTGTGAACCACTGGCTCGGTCTCACAACACTGAATCCCCACGAAGCGCGCTTTGTCTTTTGCGGATTGGCCATCTCCCTGTTAGGCAATATTCCAGGGAAACAATTGATAGCGGTCTACACCGCCACGGGAGAGTTTGCGAAATATCAGTGGCTCTATAATGCTTACTCTCTGTTTACCTGTATAGCTACGGCATTCGCGTTGTGCCTGGGCTTTGGTCCCGCATTGTTAGCCTCGGTGATAGCGGCCACGACGCTATTCACAATGGCCTTTTCGTTGTGGCTGCTTCGCTTACATGGAGGACGCCTCTTCCCGCATCTTCAGGATTCGGATTGGCAGACAGCTCGAAGACTTGCGGCGCCTACAGGGCAATTTGGGATTTCGATGATTGCAAATGCGCTCGCTGTGCAGGGCCCAATCATCGTTCTGAGCCGTGCGCTTGGAGGACCCGCAGTCGCACTCTTCACTACCACGCGCACGGTTTCCAACATAGTCCGCGGAACAGTTATTTTGCTACGCGCTCCGCTACGCCCTGAGTTCGGAGCCGCTTCGGCTGATGCCAATAAAGATGCTCTGCAAAAGCTTTTTCGATTTACCGTCAGCATTGATACGGTCGTCGCGATCACCCTGTCCGCGATACTTTGGTCGGGAGGAGTCTGGCTCATCGAGTTCTGGTCGCACGGTCGCATCCATCCAGACCCGCTGCTGCTGCACCTGTTGTTGATCGCTTCAGCCTTGGAAGGGTTTCTGCAGATATTAGCGGTCGCAGGATGGGCAACGAATCGAATCCGAGCGGTCTCGGTGGGATTGCTCGCTACCGCGGTTCTCTCTCTCGTCTTGTCTGTTGCGCTCGTCGGCCGCTACGGACTCTCGGCAGTCCCTCTCAGCACTCTAGCTCCGCTGATTGTGGTCATGATTCCAGTGGCCACTCGAAACGCGTCCCATGCCGTACATCTGCCTCTACGATTTGTAATCCTCCAACTTCTTGTACCCTTTATTATCGTTGCCGTTCTTTCTTTCGTTCTTCCTGCATGGGTCGCAAGAGTCAGTTTTGTCGCCGCGTTGCCCAGCGCAATCGTTTCATCGTCGGCGGTCTGCGCGCTGACTCTTTTCACCGTCTGCACCCTCTTTCTCACACGAAACGACCGCCAGACACTGCGCGACCGTATCTTCAGATAGGGATTCATCCATGACATTCCAGAAGCCAATGTCCATACGGTTCATAAGAGCAGTGTTGGGAGGATTGATCCCTTCAAGACTGCGTCCGGCCTCTTGCATTACGCGAGCGGTCGCATCTAAAACCCATTCGACGGTTCAAGCGGGTCCGTTCCGCAATATGAGGTATGTCGGCCAATCTTATTGGAGTCCCTACATACCGAAGCTGCTTGGGATTTACGAGCGGGAACTCTCGGGATGTATCGAAGAGGCAACGTGTTTTCCTTTGCAAAGCGTGGTGGATATTGGCGCTGCAGAGGGATATTACGCCGTCGGCCTAGCATTGAGAATGCCTCAAGTCCGCGTGATAGCATTCGAGATGGAACCGTCCGCTCAATTGCTCATTAGGGAGTTGGCCCGTTTAAACGGCGTGGAGAGCCGAGTAGCAATTGAAGGAGTATGTACGAGTCGAAGTCTCTCAGCGAGTCTCGATGAAGGTGGCAAGACTCTGGTGATCTGCGATGCCGAAGGCGCCGAAGCTGTATTGTTGGATCCGATCAGGATTCCTGCGTTAATGGCATGTCCTATTCTTGTTGAGCTTCACGACCATGTAATCAGTGGACTAAGCCAGGAGATTCGAGACCGTTTTACGGAAACTCACGACATCACCCATATCGTGGAATCCAGACGTGACCGGAGCGAATTTCCCTATCGCACTTTATATACAACCGTATTCCCCAGCTATGCAGATTGGGCAGTTTCGGAAATCCGCCGTCATGGGGCAGCATGGTATTGGATGTGTCCGCGCACGACGAACAAGGCCGCGTAATGCAGGCGTGGCATGGGATTTTCTCTAGATTATGGCTATGCATCGTCTACGTCTATTTCAGCGGATACTGCACCTTCCACGCCGAATGGTGCGCGAAGCGTTGACCGTGATGCAATTGCTCAGGCTTTCGCTCATCAACTTATTTGGAAACGCACCAGTAACTCATCATGACGGGCCCGTAGTTTCACTGACCACCTTCGGCAAGCGAGCTGAAAAGGTTCACTTAGCGATTGAATCGATTGCAAGAGGATCAATTCGCCCATCCAGATTGATCTTATGGATCGATGAGGAGGCCTTACTTTACAACCTTCCGCGAACGATCCGGCGCCTGCAGAAGCGGGGACTTGAAATTAAGCCTTGCAAAAATTATGGCCCACACAAGAAATACTATCCATACGTTTCCTCTCAGCCATCATTCGAGGCTCCCTTGGCTATCGCCGACGACGACGTTCTTTATCCTCGGTATTGGTTGAAGAAGCTAATCGAAGCCAGCCAGGATTATCCGGAAACTGTGAACTGCTTTTGGGCTTGCGTGCTCGATCTGGACACCGATGGAATTAGGAAATACTGCGATCTGAGACGATGTAACTCCACCGATCCGCGCTTCTGCCATCTTGCCATCGGAGCCATGGGTGTAATTTATCCTCCATCATTTCTGACGGTGTTAAAGCGCGCCGGCACGAGCTTCGAAACATCTTGCCCAAGAGCGGATGACATCTGGCTCCACGTACAAGCTCTCCGTGCAGGCTATAAAGTCCGGCAGATTCTCCCGCGATTGCCTTACTTTTCGTTTCAGGGAATTCCTGGCACAGGCCGGACAGCGCTCTCTAGGGAGAACATAACCTTCGGAGATGGAAATGACCGACAAATAAAGGCTACTTATAAGGAAGTAGATATCCAACTGCTTCAATTCGAGCGCGGCGCAAGAGCGCTCTGAAATTCACAAAGACTCTCAACTCTCTGATCGACCCTGCTTTATGCCATCGTCTGGTAATCAATTTGGCCATGCCCAAACCACTTACACTTCGCAGACCGGATTACCCGCGTTCAAGTCCTCGCCCGAGAATCGTGATCGGGCACCCATATATGGGAAGAGGCGGCTCCGAGGCACGGGTGATGTGGCTGATTGAGGCGCTGAAGCAAGAGTGTGAAATGACAGTAGCAACCACTGGAGGATGGAATCTAGCGGCCTTGAACGCTTTCTATGGTACCGACGTGAGAGAGAACGAAGTAAGAGTCCGCATCGCCCCAGTGCCGTTGCTTTTGCGTGGGCAAAGCGCGGCTGCTTTGCGCGGCGCCTGCTATCAGCGATTTGCGCGCCAGATTGCAGGAGAATACGACGTGCGGATTAGTGCGTATAATGCAACGGATTGGGGCATGTTTGCCATCCACTTTATTGCCGATTTTAGTTGGCATCGCGAGATTCGGGAGAGGCTTCATTCTGAGGCTCTGGGCCTTGTCCGCCGGAATTCGATGCTACACAAAACCTATCTTTGGATCACTTCGCTCTATGGATGGCCTTCTGGACGTGACGTCCTTAAAGAGGATGTTCTGATCGCAAACTCGATGTGGACCGCGGGCATTCTCAAGGGGTCTTGCAGCGTGGATTGCGCTGCTGTTGTGTATCCCTCAGTATGGACTCGCTTCCCTCTTGTTCCATGGACGCAGAAAAAGACGGAGTTTGTTATGATCGGCCGCATCGCGCCGGAAAAGCAGATAGAGCGCGCAATCACGATCCTGGTAGCAGTGCGGCAACGCGGCCATGCAGTTCAACTCCATCTATGCGGCCAAATCGGCGACGATCCCTACGGACGACAGATTGCGAAGCTGTGCAAACAATATGCAGACTGGATCACTGCCGAAGGACAGATCAGTGGCGCCAAGAAGGCTCAGATCCTGGCCCGGTGTAAATTTGGACTCCAGACAACGTCTGCGGAATCCTTCGGGATCTCGATCGCCGAGATGGCCAAGGCTGGCACCATTGTCTTTGCTCAGAATGGCGGTGGACAAGCTGAAATTCTCCACCACTCGGACCTTCTATTCGCAGACATCAATGACGCGGTGCATAAAATTAGCGCTGTTCTATCCAGCCCTGAGAAGCAAAGCGCTCTTCGCGCCCATCTGAAGCGGCGCAATGTCATGTTCAGTGCCGAACGATTCATGAAAGCAGCACACACAGAAATAACCAAGACGCTCTCTTATCTCCACTCGACAAAAAGCCATCGTCCGCGAGTGATCATTGGCCATCCAAAAATTGGGTTTGGGGGGTCGGAGTCCACGGTCATGTGGTTGATCGAGGCGTTGAAGCGGGATTGCGATGTGACGGTGATGACGACTGGGGGATGGGATCTGGCGAAACTCAACGGCTTCTATGGAACTGATATACGGGAAGACGAAGTAGCAGTCCGCATCGCTCCTGTTCCATTACTTCTGCGGAACCTGAGCGTCGCAGCTCTGCGCGGTGCTTGCTACCAGAGATTTGCTTATCAGATTGCAGCGGAATACGACGTGCGGATCAGTGCGTATAACATTACTGACTGGGGTTTACCTGCGGTTCATTTTATTGCCGACTTTAGTTGGCATCGTCGGCTTCGTGAACAACTGGATCCTCCTTCTCAAGGCTTGATCTATAAGAATTCGATATTGCGCAAAGCCTACTTGGGACTGGCCAACATTTATGCAAATCCTTCTGGACGGGATGTGCTTCGGGAGGATCCAATAGTCGCAAACTCCAGATGGACTGCAGACCTCATCAGGAGGACTTGCGGTGTGGACTGTAAAGCTGTTGTGTACCACTCCACTTGGGCTGAATTTCCGTTTGTCGCGTGGGAGGAAAAAGAGCAAGCCTTCGTGATGATCGGCCGCATCGTTCCGGAAAAACGAATAGAGCAGGCGATCGCTATTTTAGAAGCCGTGCGAGAGCGGGGCCATGCAATTCGATTGCATTTGTGCGGTCCCATCCAAAACGACCTCTACGGAAAGCGCATCGTCCGGCTTTGCCGCAAGCACTCCGACTGGATCATCGTCGAGGGACAGGTAAGCGGCGAGAGAAAGGCGCAACTACTGGCAAGGTGCAGGTTCGGGATCCAGACACGCTCTGCGGAACCCTTTGGCATTTCAGTTGCCGAAATGGTCAAGGCAGGCGCTATTGTCTTTGCTCCCAATGACGGAGGCCAAGCTGAGATTCTACAACGCCCAGAACTTTTATTTGCAGACACCGACGACGCGGTAGAAAAAATCCTTGCCGTGTTAGAAGATCCATCTTGCCAATTAACGTTGCGAACCCTCTTAGCCGACCTGTCACAACGGTTCAATGCCCATACCTTTATACAGGAGGCGAGAGCTTGCCTTGCAGGATTACTCGGCCAAAACAAAACATATGGCCTCAACGCTGTGAGTCATTGATCATAATGCATAAGATATCTCTTATCGTAGCAACCAAGGATAGACCGGACGATTTGCGGACTCTACTGAGAAGTCTGTGCAAACAAACGACTCCACCGGACGAGATCGTTGTTGTCGATGCCAGCCACCAAGCCATAGAACCGATCATGGCTGAATTTTCTGAACTCCGTATTCGCTATTTAAAACACTGGCCCCCGTCTGCCGCAGCACAGCGAAATGCAGGCATCGATGCCTCCGATCCAGCTTCGACGCTTGTCGGTTTTGCAGACGACGACACTACGTTTGAGCCGTCAGCGTTCGCCAATATGATTAACTTCTGGAATGAAGCAGGGCCAGACATTCTCGGTGCCTCGTTTAACCTCCGCAATTATCCGCATAGAGGCCATTCGTTTTTGAAACACAGCCCGCTGGCAGAACGGCTTGGCCTGTACTCATCCAAGCCAGGCAGCGTATCCCCGAGTGGTTGGCAAACTGTGACGGAAGAAATTGCTGAGATACAATTCGTGGATTGGCTTCCGTCAGGCGCTGTTCTTTTTCGCCGTGAGGTTTTCAGCCAGAACCTCTTCGACGAGGTTTTCGACAATTATAGTTATCTTGAAGATCTGGATATCAGTTACACAATCGGCCGAGCAGGACGGCTGGCGATTGTCGCAGACGCTGGTTTCTCTCACTTCCCGTCATCAGGAGGACGGATTTCTGCACGACAATTTGGGCGATGCGAGGTCCGTAATCGTCTCTATTTTGTCCGAAAGCATCATCTATCGCTCTCCCGGTGCTATCTCGGTCTTGCCATACGCTTGTCCATGTCAATTTGCGATGGCTTGGTGCAAAGAAATACAAACCAGCTCAGGCGCGCTCTTGGCAATGTGGAAGAGGGAATACGGCAAAGCGCCATGCGGCTAAAGACGATCATGACTGGATCTCCGCTGCAGTAAAAAGGCACTGTACACATAATTCTGTTTTGGGTTCGTTCATTGATTTCCCTATTCACGGGACCTGCTTCAATCTCGCCAATTCAGTTACTCTTCCAATTTCACTTATGCCTTCTTAAGGCATATGACTTCAATACTCAACGGTCTATTTGGTCTGTCTTTTAAACCTTCTAGCCCTTTCAGATCGTTCATTGCCGTGACTCACTTTTATCGCATGCAAACTCACTCCTCCAAATGGCACAAGCGTGCTCCAGTACTCGCCCTTGTCCTTTGGGTATGTCTTTGGGTCAATCTGAATAGCGGCTTCTGGAATATCCACCTTCCGTATACTAATGCCGACTGGCAGCTACTGATACGTGCTGTCTTGCCGTTCGCAGTTCTCCCCATCGCGGTCTTTGTTCTCTTTCGCCGTGGAAAATCCAGGCTGTCCTGGAGTGGTCCATCAAATCTTCTGATGATGTACGGCATCTTTGCGACCCTCGCAGCAACCTTCTCTCCAGAACCCCTTTGGTCGCTGTATTGGTCGCTTGTATTTCTCACAACCATCTGCGTTGCCTGGATGTTTATTAATCGGCGCGATCCTGTCGAATCGACTAGGCGAATGCTTCAGATTACGTGGGTAGCCACCTTTGTCGTCGCCGCAATCCTCGCATATCAGACTCGTGGCTCCGTATTCAGCAATGCCACCTCGGCCTACGGTCTCGCCGAGGTCGAAGTAAGCGGACTCTCTCGCTCGTCCGGAATAGCCAGGTGGGCAGCCGTTCCAGGGCTGGTATGTCTCGTTCGTGCATACCACAGCCGCCGTCCCCTACTCATCGCATTGTTCCTTGGGATTTCGGCTGCCGCCTTCTTCATCGTGTATCGCATGCAATCGCGAGGTGCGGTTTTCGGCTCGGCTGCAGCCCTGCTCTTTGCACTGATTGTCTCTTCCCGTATGCGCCGCTATGCGTTGCCATTTGCATTCGTGGCTATTCTTATAATCTTTTTTGTGGATTCTCCGGCTACCATATCGAGCCGGGCCAGCGATTACCTGAAGCGAGGACAAAGCGAAGAAGAACTCGTCAGCATGACTGGACGTACCCGTGCTTATCAAA
Organism: Terriglobales bacterium; assembly: GCA_015654835.1. GTDB lineage: Bacteria > Acidobacteriota > Terriglobia > Terriglobales > Acidobacteriaceae > Telmatobacter. The sequence continues at coordinate 8,397 of JAATGG010000028.1, read as the reverse complement.
ATGGCATGGCAGCTTTTGAAGAGACTCCGATCTTTGGACGCGGCCAATGGGCCGATCGACTTATCATCCATGAGCACGTTCACAACTCCTACCTGCAAGCACTTATGAACGCCGGAGTCGTCGGCGGTATTCCATATCTCATGTCTTGGGTGACGGGATGGATACTCTTTTTCAGACTTCAGGAAAAGAGTGTGAGGCTTGCACCGAAAGACCGTATCTGCCTGCTGGAGTGCGGCACTGTCATGATGTTCTTTATGGTCCGTTCGATACCGGAAACCACTACCGCTAGCTTTGCGGTCGACTTACTGGTGATGGTTGCGGTTTATGTGTACCTTGAAAGCCTGACTCTGCATATAAGAGTTCGGCAACAGTATTGGTGCTCGGTTCAGGTATTCGATACCTTCTCGTCCTACCAGGCTCAACTAGCGCGCCCCGCAGGCATTAAAGCTTACCGCTGAATATGAATCGTCTAAAGATACTTGCGATTGCCTATGCGTGCGATCCAACACGTGGATCTGAGTTTGGAGTAGGTTGGGGATGGGTTGACGCCATCGCGGCAAAGCATGACGTCACTGTAATTACAGCGGACTTCAATGCTGGCGATATCGAGCAGTATCTCCGAGCGCGCGAGCCACTCACCGGTCTCTGTCCCCGGTTCGTCTATATCAAGAACCGCCCGTGGCATTATCGTCCTCAAGGAATATGGCTCAAGATCGAGGGATCGGCAGCAAAACCATTAATGAATATCGTCTATCAGAACTGGCTTGGGTATGCTTTTGCCGAAGCCAAGCGCGAGATGGCCAGCAACCATTTCGATCTTGTTCACCTCATCACATATGTCGGTTGGCGCTTTCCGGGAAACTTTTATCGACTTGGCATTCCTTTCGTGTGGGGTCCAATTGGCGGGCTTAAGAATACCCCTTGGCATCTATTCCCAATGCTTGGACTCAGCGGCGCATTCTATTACGGTGCACGAAATCTAATTAACTCCTTGCAACTCAGAATTGCGCGAGGGCCACGGCATGCGTTGCGAACAGCAAACATAGGAATCATTGCTGCAACCTCCGAGATTCAAGATGAACTGTGGACCCGTTTCGGCGCGAAGAGTCAAGTGATTTGCGAGGTAGGACCGCCACGATTTGAGGCTGTACGTCCGAAGCAACGGGCTCAGACGGATCCTTTGGTCGTGTGCTGGAGTGGCACACATCTGCCTGGAAAAGCCCTTCAACTTTTGCTTCGTGCTGCCGCTACCCTACCAAAGGAGTTCAACTACCGCATTGAAATACTCGGCGATGGGCCTTGCAATCAGGCTTGGCGCAACCTAGCAAGCCAACTCAAGATTGACGACCGTTGTCGTTGGCATGGATGGCTGTCACGCGAAATGTCTCTAGCAATAATGAAAAATTCTCATGCATTTGCGATCACTAGTCTCAAAGACCTGACATCCAGCGTTGCACTCGAAGCGATCTCGCTGGGGCTTCCCGTGATCTGCCTTGACCACTGCGGCTTTGCCGATCTCGTGACACACACTTGCGGCATTAAGGTGCATCCAGGTTCTGCGAAGGAAATTATCTCGGGACTAGCCGATGCTCTGTGCGCACTCTATCAAGATGAGGGATTGCGGCGACGGCTAGCTTGGGGGGCTCTCCGACGGAGTCGCGATTATTCATGGTCAAGTAAGATGGTGACTCTCGAAGAGGTATATGCCAGTGTGATGCACAAACAAGAGTCCAATAGCCTGCTTCTGGATATGCTGCCGCATAATACTCAACACCCTTCGATGACGACAACTGCATCAAAGATGTAGCTGTGACATGATGACAACCGTCCGCCTAGACTCATGCCTATTTATCGAACATGAAAAGCATCAATAATATTTCGAGTGGCTTGCGTGGTCTTCTATCGGCAACAAAACTGACTGCGAATGCCCGTTCAGATCGTTCGTTGTCAATGTTACTTGTGCGAAGAATAGCGAACTGGCTAAGAACCGCTATTTATTTCAGGTTGAAGTGCAACTACGCTCTCCGCCAAGGACTGGTAAGAATTCCGTGGAGTGTATCAATCTGGGCACCGAATAAGATCGTGGAACTGGGAGAATGTGTTCAATTCGGCCAGCGATGCGTAGTTCAATGTGATATCAGACTCGGGAACCATGTCCTCATTGCAAATGACGTTGCGTTCATTGGACGTAGCGACCATCGCTTCGATGTTGTCGGGAAAACAATTTGGAATTCACCCCGAGGAACTGCACAGCTAACAACCATAGAGGACGATGTGTGGATCGGACACGGAGCGATTGTTCTGTCTGGCGTAACCATCGGAAGAGGATCCGTAGTTGCCGCTGGAGCAGTAATCACCTCAAACGTAAGTCGATATTCGATAGTGGCAGGAGTGCCAGCCAAGGAGATCAGGCGGCGCTTCACTGAGAAAGAAATCCAGCAACATGAAAGAGAACTCGGAATCTCGTAAATTCTACCGTGAAATACACGAGTAAATCCTTCATATTTTTGGTTCGACTCTGTGTCCTCTGTACCTCCAATTGGAAATGCGCCCGAACGATTAAATTCCGGCAACTTTAAATCGAAAGGAAAACTGTTATGAACAATGTGCTCGTGTGTGGCGGCGGTGGCTTTATTGGCGGTCATCTTATCAAACGTCTCAAGAGAGAAGGATTCTGGGTAAGATCCGCAGACCTGAAGCAGAATGAATTCTCGCCCAGTTCCGCCGATGACTTTAGAATCGGCGATCTTCGTGATCCCCTATTTACGCGCGAAGTCATGGAAGGTATCGACGAAGTATATCAACTTGCCGCAGATATGGGCGGCGCCGGATACATTTTTACCGGCGAACACGATGCCTCTGTCATGCATAACTCAGCGACTATCAATTTAAACGTCCTCGAATTTGCTCGGATCTGGGGAGTGCGGAAGATCTTCTATTCCTCATCTGCATGCATTTATCCAGCCTATAACCAACTTGATCCTGACAACCCTATCTGCGCTGAAGACTCAGCCTATCCGGCAGCTCCGGATAGCGAATACGGTTGGGAGAAACTGTTTAGCGAGCGCTTGTACTTCTCATACATGCGCAACTATGGTATTCAGGTCCGCGTGGCTCGATTCCATAATATCTTCGGGCCTGAAGGGGCTTGGCACGGTGGCAGAGAAAAAGCGCCTGCGGCTGTTTGCCGTAAGGTCTGCGAAGCTGAATACGACGGCGAGATCGAGATATGGGGTGATGGCCTTCAGACGCGTTCGTTTCTCTATATCGATGAGTGCATTGAGGGCGTGCGGAGACTGATGGAATCGCACTTTAGCGGTCCCTTGAATATAGGTTCCGAAGAAATGATCACTATTAACGGCCTTGCGGAACTCGCGATGGACATCGCTGGAAAATCTTTACGCATTCGAAATGTTCCAGGGCCGACAGGAGTGCGCGGGCGCAAATCGGATAATCGACTTATTCAGACACAACTTGGCTGGAAGCCCTCACAGCCCGTACGACGAGGTCTAGAGAACACATATCGGTGGATTGAGCAACAGTCCACGCATTCTACCCCAATTACAAGCTCACTTATGCTTGCGCACGCTTAGCTATGGCGCTGTGCGCGTATTAGATTATCGCGATCGAAACATTTTAAGAAGAAACGGTTGAAACGATGTATTCCCTTCTTTTCCTCGCCTTGACCTCGTTTGTGCTATCGCTATTCCTTACCCCACAGGTCAGGAACTTGGCGCTGCGTCTCGGACTGGTAGACCACCCGGATCATAATCGGAAGATTCACAATATACCCACAGCACGGATAGGCGGAGTCGCCATTTTCGCCGCCACAACGGGTTCCTATGTCTTGCTGTTGTTTATCCACCTGAGCGCCGGCCATGTGATCTGGTCGGGCCTACCATTTGCAATGCGACTTCTGCCCGCCGTTGTAGTCATCTTCGGTATCGGACTTATCGACGACATTTTTCAGGTACGCGCGTGGCACAAACTCCTGGCACAGATTCTGGCCGCCATGCTCGCGTGGGCCAGCGGCATTCACTTAGAGGGCGTGGGAGGACATCATTTCCCAACGATGATCAGCTTTGTTCTTACATTGATATGGATTGTTGCCTGTACCAATGCAGTGAACCTCATCGATGGGGTCGATGGCCTTGCTACGGGAATCTGTCTGTTTGCCACGGTCACCACGCTTTTAGCCTCCCTATTTCACCACAATATAGATTTAGCCTTTGCTACCGTACCCCTGGCTGGAGCCTTGCTTGGTTTCTTGCGCTTTAACTTTAGTCCCGCATCTATTTTCCTCGGCGATTGCGGAAGCCTGACTCTTGGATTTCTGCTCGGATGCTACGGTATCGTGTGGAGTGAGAAGTCCACGACACTAATCGGCATGAGCGCACCGCTCTTGGCACTTTCTGTGCCGCTGCTGGATACGTGCCTCACCGTTATGCGCCGTTATCTTCGACGACAGCCTATCTTCGGTGCGGACCAGTCCCATATCCACCATAAATTACTGTCCAAGGGCTTAACGCCAAGACGCGTTGTACTTTTACTTTATGGATTTTGCGGGCTTGCCGCTATCGCTTCGCTCATTCTCACGAGTACGAGCGAGCAGTATCATGGCTTCATTGTAATACTGTTTTGCCTGTCCGCCTGGCTTGCACTTCAGCATCTTGGCTACAGCGAATTCAGCATCGCGGGCAAGCTAGCTTTCGGAGGCGCCTTTCGCGGTCTACTAAGTGCGCGCCTTGACCTTCTGCGGTTTGAGCAAGAACTCTCCGCAAGCACCACCATCCAACAGTGCTCCGAAGTGCTTTGTCGTGCATATCCCCGATTTGGGTTTTCTGGAATTGAACTCTACCTGGACGGTGTTGTGAGACATAAGGAGTCTACCGAGGGATGGTGCGTCCGTGTGGACTTTGCGGGCCATGGTTATATCCATTTCATGAGGGAATCAGGAGCTACGAGTCCAGGTGCGGCTACGGTACTCTTTATCGATTGCGTTTCTCGCGTTTTTGTTGCCAAGTTGAACGAGTTAAAATCACAAACTTCACGATACTCCGATCTGTCCTTGTATGCTCATGCGGATTAGTCTTCGTATACGACTTTCCTGGTGCGCGCTGATTACCATCATTGCAGTCGCATCCCTGCTTCCTAGAGACAGATTTTACGTTTATGTCTCATTTTTTGCTAGGGGTTTTGGCAATAGCTGGGCCCATTTTTTCGCCTACATGGGCGCATCCTGCCTGCCCTTGCTTGCATGGAGGTTCAGGCTAGCTTTTATTATCTGTTCCGGAGTGACCATTTTATCTATTGGCTTAGAGCTTCTACATGCGCTCGTTTCAGGAGACGCCTTTGACTTTCACAATGCCGTCACCAACATTCTTGGAGTTGCAGCGGGGGTTCTTCTTGGCCTCAATCTACTCATGCTTCACACCGAAGTGGCAGACCATTCTGATTCAAATGTTGATCGCTCACGACCTCGGTCGCTATAACTATCGCTGGCTTACTTAATGGAGCGAGCCGAACCAATTAAATCTATTTATTGATCAAGTAGATCCAAGATAGAACCTTTATATAGACTTATTTAGAAGGACGCAGCCTGTATTACTTTTCTACCCATACCTTTGACTGACAAACATAGAAGGCCCCGTTTGTAGTGTTGGTGTCGATTGAACCGTTAGCACATGCGCCTGTAGGCGCAATGGTCGTAGTCATCCAGCACACGGAGATCCCTCCAATACAGTACTTATCGGCAATAGCCTGCCCTGCAACCGACAAATCCCCTGTGTTATTGCGGGATGGCGCTGTATATGGCTGCGTAACCTGCCCGAAGTCGAGCCGGCTTGGAAGGGCATTGTGTACGCCACATCCGTAAATATCCCCAATTGTTGCGGGCAACATATGGTTGATGTCCGTCTTGAGCACGTCGACACAATACACGCCATCGATTACGGGCGGGACGACCACGACGTGGCTAGCCTGGACCGTGACCTCAAGACCAGTTCCACTTCCCCCGATGGCTGTAAAGATCGTCACGTTGCCTGAACTGATAGAAGCGTAATCTTTTCCTCGTGTCAGAACTTGGAGGCCTGTAACCGCGCCACCTGAAGCAACTGAAGTGACCTGCGCGGTGGCGTTACCGTCGCTGCCATTGCCTGCGATCCTGACCACGTCATTGACGACATAGCCCGAACCGGCTCTTTTGGGAATAGCCGTTAACACGGTTCCGAGCACTGCAGGTCCGCTTACTCTAGTAGCATGCGATGGTAGCGTCGTTCCGCCATTCCGATCGTGCCCAACAACATAGTAAGTATAGGTCGTACCCGTGCCGCCTATCGCGGTGAGTACTGGAGCAGGCGGATTGGGAAGCGCTTGCAAAGAAGACTTGCCGGTCGCCGTGATGCCAGAAGTTGCCTCCAGATTTCCAACGCTCAAGGGAGCATGGCCATTACGTCCGTAAATTCCTATTTCATCCCCAGAATATTTAAGGTCTAATGCGTTACCTGCGAGTAAGGTGAACTGGCTATTATAACCGTCGTCATACATCTTAGGTGATCCAAATACAAGACCGCTCTTTGTGCCGATCGTTTTAGGAGCCGCATCCGGCCCTAGCCAGAAACTAGTGGTAGATCGAGATTCCGGACATGGCTGCCAGGCACCACCGCCATAGGAGAGCGGACCAATGACCATATTTTCGTTACCGTTGATAAGGTCGCAGCCGTTGGCTTCCTCGTAGGGAGAAATGACAGAGTTTCCATAACCGCCGAGGACCATGCCATGTGTCTTCGCGCCTTCAATATCAATCCCAATCCAGCGATTCTTGCTGCCCCCGACATCTGACAAACCGATCTCGCCCCACGCTGTGCCTGCGATCCATGTATTCGAATTTACATCGGCAACATATTTGCTGAAATTGACGGTGCTTACGCCGTAGCTCTTGGCTCTGGAATAAACCTGATTTATTTCGTTATAGCAAGTACAACCGTGTGCACCTCCCATCTGTGTGCCAATATCAAAGCCACCTATATTGAGATATTCAAAGCGACTACTTAAGACATCTACGCCTTTAGGACCACCTCCAATTGCCAGACCCACCGATCCGGCGCCTGATGTGGCGCTGGGCGGCTCACTCTGTATCGAGAAATTTTCTAAATGTACGTGGTCTATTGTCTCGGATGTCTCTGCATAGGGAGCGACGCACATCACAGTGGCACCAGAGCAATCTATCGTTGAGCCGCTGCCTGGAGGCAAGCCGTAGTGCTTATAGTAACCAATGCCTTGACCTATGATGTTGGACTGCGAGCGATAAAGAAGCTGCTTGCCCTCGGCAAAAATAATCACACCTACAGGCAAAATTAGAGTGACGCTATGCAATCCATCTCCCACTACGATATTTTGCGCGGCGTAGTTAGTGGGCGGATAGTTTCGCGCGTCGCAAGTGCCTCCACCGGCAGTAGCTATTGCGGCAAGGCAAGCATTCACTTGCGCGCCAAAATCCTCACCGTCAAAAGATGAAGCTCTGAGCACCTTGTCGATGGCTTGTGCATAAGAGCGTAGTTCGATCGGCGGCGTAGTCGGAGCGGCCTGTAATGCCGCGTTGGGTGCACTTGGGGGCGCTACGGTTACAAGATTATTTCCTGCAGATTGGCCCGTGATTTGCGCATCTTCCAGAGGCATAGTGAGAGGGTTTGCGCGTAACGGCCACAAGAGAAATCCTATGCAGAGCAGGAGCACGTTAAAGTGCACGCATCGCACGCTGCTGCCACTGATCGGGCGCTCACACATAACCAATATCTCCTCCGGGCACAACGTGACGCTGGCATGGTGCGCTTGATGTATCACGCCGCAGAATGTCCTCAAGATCAGCTAGCCACGCTAGCGAATTTGTTCCAGAACTTCAATATCTCCGAGATCCGCTTCTAGAGAAAAACACTGCTCGGTGGCAGAGAGAGCAATAACTACGGTGCAAGTGCGACGGAGTTCCATCACGACTCCGTCCCTTCCCGCGAAGATGCCGCGGCATATTCGTACACGGGTTCCCATCAAAATGGGGGAATGCGGCCTGAGAACATATTCGCTGGCCAAGGCAGTGCGAATCCTCTCGATTTCCGCCCCATCGACCGTTTCTGTTTCGCCATCGCCCAGGATCCTTAATATGCTGGGAGTGGAGATGACAGAAAGCCTGGATTCCGGTAAAAAGCGAACAAAAAGGTACCCTGGAAAGAGTGGCCGTTCAATGCTTACAGTCCGGTCAGTCCATCGCGAACGCTCTACGTACAGAGGAAGATAATGTTGTAATGATCGCTCGGCAAGGTGCCGAGCCACTTTCTTCTCGTGATTCGCTATCACATGCAAGACATGCCATGGCTCTTTACACATTGCCACCCCTAGGTCATC
>JAATGG010000150.1 GCA_015654835.1 Terriglobales bacterium | reverse complement strand
GCAACGAGTACGAACTGCACGCTGAGCTTTGTCGACTGCTAGATCATTTAAAACAGATCCTTAGACACCAATTTCATGCAACGCCAGGAACGCTTCCAGCAAGACCCGCGGGTTGTACTGTCCTTTGTACACTGCCGGTGGCTTTCGCTCCAGGCCAAGCAAAGTGTAGACCGCTGTTTGAGCGGAGCGGATCGAATACTCCACAGTAAACACCACATCGTCAGGGAGTTCGCAATACTGCCCGATAAAGGCGAGGTTCTTCGTGCCTTCCGGTACGACCTGGGGACGATCGCCCTTGCTTCGGGGAAGAAAGTGGCTGGTGATGAAGGGCATCATGCACGGAATGCATGTGCAGGCGTCGAGGATTCGAGAAGCATGCGCTTCGATGCGCAAATGGCCAATGATCTCCGCCATCATTTCACGTCCAGTGCATACTGACATGGGCTTCTTCACGAAGTTGCCGGGTATGTCGACGAACAGACCGTAACCCCAGAGAACCTGTACGTCTTCGGTCTGCCCGATGAAATGTGGCTGGTGAGGCAACACAATCGACGCAAGCCAACTGGACTCCGGGAAGGTAATGAGTCCACCTTCTCCTGGGACGTTGCCTGTAAGGTCCCGGATGAGTTGGAAGAACGTCGCTCCGGAAAGCGCTCCGAGCCCGCCATATGGACTTTTCGGAGCTTAAGACTAAAGCGTATTGGGTTGAAGAACCTCGGGGCCAGAGCAGCTGAAGATTTGGTATTGGGAAATGCCCTACAACTGGCACTCGAAAACAATGAGTTGTTTCTCGTCTATCAACCACAGATGAGCATTGCAGGCGGAACGATAATCGGCATGGAAGCTCTCCTTCGGTGGCGTCAGTCGGAGCTAGGACTTGTCCCGCCTGATAAGTTCATTCCCATAGCCGAGAGCCGGGGTCTGATCGGCTCGATCGGTGAATGGGTCCTTCGGACCGCCTGTTCTCAGATCCGACAGTGGCAGACAGAAGGTCTTCCCGTAGTCCCTGTTGCTGTAAATGTGTCTGCCGTCCAGTTCCGCCAATGGGGCTTTGCGGAGTTCGTTGCCAGGGTCCTGGATGAGACTGGCCTCGCTTCCGATTATCTAGAACTGGAGTTAACGGAGAGCCTGCTGCTTTCAACCGGAGACGCGACGTTCGCTGTTCTTAACGATCTGAGCGCTCTTGGCGTCAAGCTGTCCATTGATGACTTTGGAACCGGCTACTCAAGCCTAAGCTATCTGAGACACTTCCCGGTCAGTAGGTTGAAGATCGATAAGTCTTTCATCAATAGCGTGGCCACGAATCCCAGTGATGCTGCTATCACGACGGCCATCATCAGCATGGCAAAACAGTTAAATCTGCGTGTCATCGCAGAAGGAATCGAAACAGAAGACCAATTCGCGTTTTTGCGGGATCATGGCTGTGACGAACTCCAAGGCTACTATTTTAGTAAACCTCTAACTGTGGACCTGATCGCTGATAACCTCCGAACTCCATCCTGGGGCTCTGGTAACATCCGTGCGATCCCTGAAAGCGGCCTTGGACTCACAATAGACGCCTGATCAGGAATATCGCTGGCGGGTGGTGCAGCACCAAAGGTATCCGAATGCCCGTTGTCTCTAAGCGCGTTTGGGTCAGGTAGTGGTGCCCGCTCTTTTCCCGTCACCGGCGCCGGCCACTCATCGGGGCAATCGTCGTATCATCCGCAATGATGCCACAATCCATGCCGTTCACAGCCACCTACCCGCAGTCGGTGAGATGGGTTCGAGAATAGAGTGTCGTATTAGTTGCGAATAGGGCAACATGCACTTACTCCAAACTCATCGACCGTTGAGCGCGGATTTCTTATCAATTGGTCAATCATGCTTCACAGGGAAGGCGGGCATGCTCATCCGTCCGGCTCAGCCCACTCTCGACGTAGAAGATTCTGAAGCTTTTCCAGGGAAACATTGAGGCTCTTGTTACTCAAGTGCTGTTCGGCAACCTTTTGGATGGAGTACATCACCGTCGTGTGATGTTTGCCTCCGAAGCTTCGACCTATCTTGGTAAGTGATGCCGCTGTAAGAAGCACAGGACAAATACATCGCGATCTGGCGCGGTACAACTATCGCGTGGTGATTGCTTTTCCTTTTCAGGTCGACGACATCAACATCGAACTGTTCGGCGACAGCTCCCTGGATGTCTTCGATAGTGATGCCACATGCGGACGATCGCGCGATAGAACGAATTGAGAGCGGTTTGAGCATGGGAAAGTCCTCTCGCCAAGATTCCTCGGGTGGTATGAGCACGTACTCCAATTCAGAGCACAGCCAAACGCCGCGACATTGCTTGAGGGTGGAATGCCTCAATGAACAGTGGCTGTTCTCACGTTCATCGTAAGGCGAATATGGCGCGCAATCTGCCCCCGATGATATTTCCTGTTCGCTTTTTACTCTTCAAAAACCTTCTCAGCCTGTCCGAGTGTATTTTGAGTCTTTCCATCCACTTTTTCACCTTGGTCTTCGGCTTCAACTCTCGGGTTGCCCGTTGTCTGGCCTGCCGTCTCTTTGCGAGCGCCTTTCACCTGGCGAACCTCCCTCAAGTTCATTTGTGCTGTTCCTTTCAGCCTGTTCTCCTTCCTTGCGATTCAATGGTATGGTCCAAATCTCTCATTGGATCTCCGGATAATGCACAGATCCAGGACGCGCCGCTGCAGCTGGCTTTCAGTCGCCGAAGTGTCGTTTTAGTGCCGTTCACTGCCCGCTTAACATTGGGGACTGAAGAGGGAATTCTGTTGGGCATGCACACACGTGGACTGTGAATTGACCTTTCCAGGCAGGGCATACAATCGCATGTTCGTCATACTGAAACCCGAGGCATCAAGCGGTAGCCGCCGCGAGCGTTTCCCACACAATCGCATCGACATAAAATTGTTCCAGTCTCTGGGGATTCAGGCCATAAGTATCTGCGATCGCGTGGGATTTCGAAATCTCGTTGCGTTCATGAAACTCAATCCACGCGAGCAGGCAGCGCTCTGGGACGGCTTCTCCAAGGAGCGCCTTACAGAGTTCAGGGCGCAGAGGAAGCTCAGGAACCAGTATCTCCATTGGTTGACGCAACATGGCCGGCAGCAGGCTTAGCATTCCGAGCATGTACTGCTCATCGGCATCGAGATGGCCGATTGCCGCCGCCAGTTCACAGAAGCGTGCGCGTACCAACGCCATATGAAGTATCTCCGCAGGCTGACCAGCATTGAGTTCGCTTAACACTGCGAGCATGGCAATCCGTCGGAATGTCGTCTCACCAAGCACCATAATTGCCGATTCGATCGAGTGTACTTCCTGGCGAATCGCCCAGAGTGGCGAGTTGACCAATCGGAGCAGGCGGTAGACGAGAGACGTGTCTCGCTTGACAAGCGGTTCAACCTTTTTCAGATCGAGGGGATCGCTTCGGAGCAGGCGCAACAACTCGATATGAGAAGCGCGATTGGAGGGAACTTTTGTATTTCGCATGAGTTCAGGACAGCAAAAATAGTACCCCTGAAACAGCGTGAATCCTTCTGCTCTGGCGCTTTGATAAGTTTCCTGTGTATCGGCCCGATCGGCAATCATCACGACCGAAGTGCCTTCAATTGCCAGTCGGAGACGCTCCCGTCCTGACCGATCAAGATGGGTCAAGTTGACCTTTACATAATCAACTGTCTGCAGAAGGAGATGGGGCATCGGGCCCCAGGTGAAATCCACCAGCGCCAAACGAAAGCCAGCTTCTTTGAGTCTGCGACACGCGCCGACCAGCTTGGGCGACGTTTCGAGTTGCTCCGGAATCTCGAGAACTGCTTTGGTTGGAGGTAAGACGGAGACTAGTTCCTCAGTCAGAGCTTCAGAAGTACAGTTGATGAAAGCTGGAACCCCGTTCGTAAGACGATCCAGGCCGAAAAGAAGGGTGTCATCCAGAATCGCGCGGACCGCATGGACTCCGTATCCACCGGCCTCCCCCTTGGCACTCAATTGAAAGAGCAATTCATAGCCGTGGAGGCGGCTATGCGTGTCGAGAATAGGTTGACGCACGACGTAGCGTATTTCGGCGGCTTCCTGAATTGAATCGCTTGCAGGAGGTGTCAACGGTCCCGTCTCTGTGTGGTCCGTATCGCACATATAGCATTCATCGGCAGTCAACGATCTCCGTTTCAGAAATCGCATCTGGAGAGTACGCCTTGCTGAAGTCCGTGGCAAGGAGATTGATGGCGAATCTCAATTGATCCTCGTGCCAAATCTATTTCGCATCGCATCATCCTTAGTCTCTCACCAGGCTGTCTGTCGTTTGACGGCAACTCCCTACGAGTTAGCCATGCGAGCGCCCACAACGGGAATAAGAAGGTTCTTGGCTGTCAATACTGACGCTAGGCGGCCTCACCCCCGACGACCGTCTTGCCGATGAACTACCAGTAGGTTTCTCGCCGTCCGAAACAACTTGTAAGCGCTGAAAGGGCCCCAACATGATGTCGATCCTGAGCGATCTTCGCATCGCGCGCAAATTGGGCTATGCCTTTGGCATTGTCTGTCTCTTGACCGCCATCCTGGGAACTGCGGCCCTGCTTGGTTTCCTCAATATCAAAACGGTAGTCGACGATGTTGTCGGAAACTCCATTCCTTCGATGAAAGCGGTTTTCACCATCCGCACAGCGCTGTCGGATATTCGGCGAGCTGAAGGCTACCTGCTGTTCTGCAAGAACAGTGAGTGCACGCAATACTATTCGCAGAAGCGCACGAGCGCACTCGATTCCTACAACAAAACCATCGAGGCATATGCGTCGATGATTTCCTATCCGGGCGAGCGGGAGCTTTATGATGCTTTGCGTCAAAATGTGACGGCATATATCGCGCTCGACAGTCGTGTCCAGGACTTGGTTGCAGCCGGAAAGAAGGATGAAGCCGAGCAATTGCTGGTGGGACCAGAAATGTTCAAGACATATGTGGCGACAATGGAAGCCGCACAGGCAGATCTTGACCTGAACAGCCGAGCCAGCTCCGAAGAAGGAAATCATGCGGTCCGGCTGATTCACACCCTGGTAGTGGCTGCTGTTGTGCTTGTTCTCGTTACGGTTTTGCTCAGCGCGATTGTTGGCATGATTCTTACCAGATCTATTGTGCCCCCTCTTTTACGCGCTACGGAGGCGCTTGAGGCGTTGGCCGGCAAGGACCTGACGGCACGAGTGGAAGCCTCGGGCAAGGACGAGGTGGGGCGGCTCTCGATCGCCATCAATATCAGTGTCGGTGCGATGCAAAAAGTGCTGCAGACCATCGCTCAAGGGGCGGAGACACTCTCGGCTGCCGCCGAACAGATGAGCCAGCACGCCGATCAGACTCGGTCAAGCACTGAAATGCAGTCGGGTAAGACCAATCAGATCGCCGCGGCGGCGCAGGAGATGACGGCGACGATCGGAGAGATCAGCCGGAATGCGGAGAATGCCGCATCTGCAAGCCGCAACTCGGCAGAGATGGCCAAAAAGGGAGGCGACGTCATGCGATCGGCCAGTGCGACGATGGAGCGTATTGCTTCGGCTACCAACACGGTGGCAGAAAAGATGGAGATATTGGCTCGCAGCTCGACAGAGATCGGCAAGGTTGTCAACGTCATCCACGAGATCAGCGAGCAGACCAATCTGTTGGCCTTGAATGCGGCCATTGAAGCAGCACGAGCGGGTGAGCATGGACGAGGATTTGCCGTGGTAGCTGGTGAGGTACGACGTCTCGCCGAGCGAACCAAGAGCGCCACGAGTGAGATTTCCGGGACAATTCGCAGTATTCAGGAAGAGACGACACAGACGCTCGACGTGATGTCGCACAGCCGCGAAGCAGTTGAGTCAGGCATGAAGGAAACGGCGGATGCCTCTAGCAGTCTGGAGATGATCATCGAATCGGCGAACGAAGTAGAGGGGCAGATCTCGATGATCGCCACGGCAGCTACCGAGCAAACGGCAGCTTCGCGCGAGATCGCCGAGTCGGCGAGTTATCTCTCCAATCTCGCCACGGAAGGAACACAAGCCGCCGAGGATGCTGCGGCAGCCAGTCGCAACCTTTCCGAGCTTGCCAACGATATGGACGGCGTGATCCGGCAGTTTCATATCGGCGAAGAAATCGAGGAAAGAAAGATGTTGGAGAAGCGGACACAAACTACGAAGAGCTTCTCTCCTGCTTTTGGCGCAATCTCCTGAAGATTTAGTGCGGCGTGTTGCTTAAGGGACATTGACCCAAGCTCTGTTTCTTCTGCGGAGCTTGGGCTTTCCATTCCATTGACGCATGAATAATTGCGCCGCGGCGCTGCCCAGATATTTCCAAAGACGAATATCGGATACGAGAAGAATGGCCCGGTTCCGGCTGGGGACAGTCTGGCGTCCATGACGGTACTGTGACAACATGGACATTACGCATCAACATTCGAGAGTCTTGGAAACCTGAGAAGAACTCGGCGAATTAGACTTGAGTTTGGTTTCCACCGGAGGAGTGACGCTGTCAAATATGTATATGACGTATCTGATGTGTGGATACGCAGCGACCTTGGCTCTTGTGCTGCTGGGTTGCCGCATAGGCGCCCGAAGCGTTCCCGGACTTCGCGGAGTCGGTCTACTAAGCTGGGCGCTATTTTTGGGGCTGGTGGGTGATCTGTTCTTGGCGATGCGCCCTTTTGCGCCTGCCTGGATAACGATATTGGTGGCCAATGAGGCGCTTTTTGCCAGTTCACTTCTTATCTATTGTGCGACGGCGGAGACGCTGGCCGTTCGGATGCGATTTCTGTTCTGGGGGATCGGACTGTTGGTGGTCTCCTTTGCCACGAATGGCTATTTCACCTATCTTCATCCAGAACTGACTGTGCGCATTTTGATCTACAGCGGAACCAGCGCTGTTTATTCTGCCGCCACGGCTCTATTGCTCTTCCAACCAGAAAACCCACCGGCGCGCTTCGCGGGGCTTGTGTCCACCCTGCGATTTCCTACCGTAGCCCTGGCGTGGCTGCAAATACTGATCGTGGCTCAATACACGCTTCGCTCCGTGCTGGCAGTATGGTTTCCACCCGGTGACTTCGCCCACATCGATCTGATTCAACTCGGCTTCAGCTACGCAATCATGGTGCTTAACCTCGCTGCAGGATGCGGTTTGATCTGGTTGGCGCTATGCATTCACCGCAGAGATTTACAGATGGTCGCGCGGACAGACAGTCTTACCGGCTTGCTAAACCGGCGCGCTTTCGAAGAGACGTTGACGAGGCAACTGCGCCGGGCTAACCACACGGGCAGATTTCTTGTGCTCCTGCTACTGGACATCGACCGGTTCAAGGTGGTCAACGACACATGGGGACATCTGGCTGGTGATCGCGTGATCCAGAAGGTGAGCAGTACATTGCTAGTAGGCCTGCGTCCTTCCGATGTACTTTCCCGCATCGGCGGCGAAGAGTTCATCGCGCTGCTACAAGATGCCACTGTGGCACAAGCGGAGGAGGTCGCGGAGCGACTCCGTACGGAGATTGCAGATCTCACAGGTCTTCCAGGCGGTGCCCAGATCACAATCAGTATCGGAGTGGCGCAGAGCCGTCAGGATGAAACGCCGGACGAACTTTTTCATCGATGCGATGAGGCCATGTATCGTTCCAAAGAAGGAGGACGGAACCTCGTCTCCGTGAGCGAGGTTCCGCTTAGCGGGCTTGTTTCAACTTGCGAGCCTGCTGGGTACGCGACGAGGGGTACCTCCGGCTGAAGGTCCTCACGCGCATGCTGCAGAAGCTCGTGACGAACTACAGTAGCGATCGCCTCAGCAGTGCATTTTAGTTATGGTTCAGGGACTACTTTGATTCTGTATTCACACAGGAGACTGTGACCTTTTTCTACGAACCAACGATGGTATATCGATGGATCATCACCGTCTCCGTGCTTGCCGGAGCATCACCTGAACAACCACATCTGGCTGGCAGAACAAATGGCGGCAACTTCTGTATTGCCGATGAGTGCCGTCCGAATCCTGGTGGTTCACGTCGAGCAAGGCGAAATATGGCGGTGATTTACAGTTCCTTATAAGCTACAAGCAGAGCCGTAGCTACCTGATTCCGACCCTCACGCTTTGCTTTGTACAAGGCGTTATCCGCCGCCAAAAGCAGACTCTCGGGCATCCGCATGGTTCCACCGTGTCGCGAGAGCGCGGTGGCGACGCCGATACTCGCAGTGACCCGGCCTCCACCCTCTGGATTGTCCTTATGAGTAAGTTGGAGAGCTTCGACGGCGGACCGGACCTTTTCCGCAACCTCGACCGCGCCAGCGGTGTCGGTAGAAGGAAGAATGACTACGATCTCCTCTCCGCCATAGCGGGCTGCGATATCCGTACCGCGCACCGCCTCCCTCACTGCAATCGCGATAGCACGCAGACAGTCATCCCCTACCTGATGCCCATACCGGTCATTGAACGATTTAAAATGATCGACGTCGAGAAGCAACAGAGAAATCTGGGCCCCCTCTCGCAACGTGCGCTTCCACTCGCGATCAAGTGCTTCGTCGAAAGCGCGCCGATTCGCAAGCCCGGTCAGGCCGTCGGTAAGTGCCAATGAGGAGAGTTTTTCTTCCAACGCCTTGCGCTCCGAAATGTCGCGCATCGTGACGACGGCCTCTTTCGCCGCGCCTGTAGAAGGATCGCGTACAACCCGGGCGGTGAATTCCACCCAGACAAAAGTCCCATCTTTCTTTTGCATCCGGACCGAGGCCCGAGCGGGCTCTACGCCCGGAGCACAATTCCGGTTTGCAGTGGCAGCGAGCGCCGGGAGATCTTCTGGATGCACCAAGGCAAACGCTTCCATACCCAGCATTTCCTCCGGCGTCCAGCCAAGAACATCGAATGAGGAAGGAGAAACATATCTAAACCTCATGTCTAGGCCGGATCGGCAGATAACGTCGGCGCTATATTCTGCGAGGAGCTGAAAATCCGTACCGTCTTCAATTGCCATAGGTTCCTCAATGACTCGCGCCCATCTTATGTTGAATGCGTTCACTCAAACCGATCACAATGCAACGGAAGTCCATCGTGCCACGTGCTTAGCGATGGCGACCATCGTTTTCCGCGGAAACACAGTTAAAAACAATGGAGTCGCTTCCGCTCTTGCCGACCACTTGGAATTTACACTCCAGACGTATGAGGAACGCCTCTTTTCGGGCTGGCAACTACAGGTCCTCATCGACGGCTTCCAGGCAGCCGTACCAACACACGATCTTTCCATCCCCGCCGATGCGGGGAGAACCTCTCGATCGCATTCGCTTCCAAGCATCGCGTCCTGATCGCCGCAGACGGTACTCTAGGTCGATTGGGTGTCCGCTCTCGAAGGACCTGTGCATGGCGTCCCAAGTCGGCTGCCGGTCATCCGGATGCAGCGCGTCCAGCCAGCCGAAGCCTCTCCACTGCTCGTCCGTCATCCCCGTGATTTCCAGCCATCGCTGGCTGACATCCAGAGCTCGTCCCTCCTGGTCCATGACCCATGGAATTTGCGGCATGAGTTCCATCATGTACCGGAAGTGTTCTTCGCTCTGGTGCCGCGCCTCCTCGGCACGCTTGATCGGAGTCACATCCACAAGAGCGACTGACACGCCAACCACTTCTCCTGCTTCATCGCGTGCAGGCTCGTACGATAGAAGAATTGTTCTACCCTCATTTGCGCCGGGTGAGGGTTTGGTTATCTCGACTCCGAGGATCGCCTCTCCTTTGAGGGCGCGCCGTATATACGGTTCGACCTGCGGAAATAGTTCGGGAATCATCTCTGGAACCGTTCTGCCGAGATGTTCTTCCATAGGACGCCCATTCATATTCGCAAGTCTCCGGTTCAAGTTCATATACCGGAGATCGAGATCCAGAAAAGCCAGGCCTACGGGAGCACCATCATACACAGCCTGTAGTTGAGCAAGCCGTTGTGAAGGAAGACTGTCCAGGCTGCTGCAGGACACTCGGCCCATCGCCTCATTCGGCAGGATAGAAGGTAGCCTTTGCTCAAGGTCCGAAATTACAGCCGCAAGTTTTTCCGCCGGGACCGGCTTGCCATAGAGCCAGCCCTGCCCAAGTTCGCAGCCTAGCCATAGGAGCATCTCAGCCTGCTCCCGTGTCTCGACACCCTCGGCCACCGTAGTCAATCCCAGGCTTTGGCCCAGACCAACCACGGCGGCGACAATTTTCCGGCTGCTCCGTTGTTGCGTCATGGAACTCACAAAACTGCGGTCTACCTTCAGTTCATCAAACGGTAGCGACTGCAGGTGCGTCAGACTGGAATATCCCGTTCCAAAATCATCCAACGCCAGCTTGCAGCCCATCGCCTTCAATGCACACGCAATCGTCCGTGCGCGCGCCAGATCGTCCGTCAGCGCACTTTCAGTAACTTCGATTATCAAATGTTCGAGGGAAAATCCGTTCAGTTCCGCTATGGCGCAGATTTGCTTAGGCAAACTCAGATCGTGTAACTGGACTGGAGAGATGTTAATGGCCAGCATAGGCACGCTTGGCAGCGTAGCGGCGGCGCGAAACCCCTTCCGCAGTAATTCCCAGGTCAGCCGGTCAATCCACCCATCCTTCTCCGCGATAGCAATAAAATCATCCGGTGGAACCCATCCCCGCTCCGGATGATTCCATCGTGCCAGCAGCTCAAAACCGTACAATTCACCAGTACGAAGATTGACGAGGGGCTGAAAGTGCGGAAGGAACTCGCTATTATCAATGGCTCGGCCTACATCGAGATTGTCAATTAGCCATCGCAGATCGCCGTACTCCTCAGTGCCGCGATTATAGGCCTAAATCATCCCAATCAAGGTCTTGCGTGTTTCATCCGGCCCCAGTAAGGAATACGCGGAATACGCCCTTGAGTAATGAGCGCGTCCAACGCCTTCCCCTGCGAGAGCCAACTGGCTCCTCTGTGGCCCAAAAGCTGGGTTCATCGGCGGTTAGAAGCTCCGTTCGCACCGGTTGCTGATTGCTGGCGTGCAATCAGGAAGTAATTCTGTTGTCGCTTGGCGCCCACGGGATATCCGCCCCCGGCGCTATTCACTGTAGCGACTTGGCACATCCACGTCGAGCAACATGGACCACTTGCGAGCTGTATGGCACAGAGTCGACTCTGAAATCGGAACTACAAATACTATTGACAGATTCTTACTTTATAGAATCAACAGCTTACAAAGTTTAGACTCGTGACAGCATAATGCCGCGTGCAGCCTCGCGGTAACCCTTTTGCTTTTCAATTCCCAATTGTTCTTATCATCGGACTACAATTATGCGCAGATTTGGGGGAGGGGAGATGGATACTCTGCTTCCAATAGCCGAGTCCAGAAGTGGGACCTTCGACGTCGCCGCCTTTCTGGCAAAGGCAGGACTGGGACGAAAAATCGTCCAGTTGAAACCCAAGCAGCTCTTCTTTTCGCAGGGAGATACTGCCGACGCCATCTTCTATCTTCAGACGGGCCGGGCAAAACTCACAATCGTTTCGCCAGACGGGAAGGAAGCTACGATCTCGCTTCTCGCCGCTGGGGAGTTTGTTGGCGAGGAGGCGCTCGCCAGCGTGGGCGAACTGCATTTGGCGACCGCCACTGCCATTACTGATTGTACGGCGCTCAAGATAGAGCGGGAGGAGATGATCTGCGTGATGCACGAGGAGCATTCCTTCTCCGACCTGTTCCTGAAATTTCTACTGGCCCGGAGTATGCGGACCCAAAGCGATCTTGTCTATCAGCTTTTCAACTCCAGCGAAAGGCGCTTGGCGAGAATTCTCCTGCTGATGGCCGAATTCGGTGAACCGGGAGAACCGGAACCCCTGATTCCTCCCATCACGCAGGAAACTCTGGCAGAGATGATCGGCACTACCCCGTCCCGCGTCAGCTTCTTCATGAATAGATTTCGCAAGCTCGGCCTTATCGAATATAACGGCCGCATCCGGGTCCACAAGTCACTGCTCAATGTGGTTCTGCATGATCAATTCGTGATGGAAGCCCCATTTCCATTCCGACACAATCCTACCTCATACAACGCTCCAAGATTTGGGTTGCCCAAGCCTACCCGCAGTTCCTCAGAGTCGGGCAAATTGAAATATCCAAGAACACAGCCTCGGCGAAATCATGGACCGAGCCAACCGCTTAGGACACACGGCGACGCTATCGATTCCAGTTCTTCATTCCTGGGGATGCGAAGTGTCTGTCATTACGCGAGGCGAAGCGCACCGTGCGGCGGCTTTCAGATTCGGCGCGACTTGGGTCGGTAACAAAGCTGCCAGACCATCGGTGGCACTGGATTGCGCAATCACCTTCGCGACAAGCGGCAAGGTGGTAGTTGATGCGCTTTCGATCCTGCGAAGAAATGGCGTGGTGGCGGTCAATGCCATTCATCTTAATCAAATGCTTCCCTTCGACTATGACAAGTTGCTGTGGGAGAACAACAAATACGCGGCGTGGCGAACATGACACGAGGCGACGCACGCGATTTCCTAGCACTTGCGCACAAGTTCAACATTCAACCGCGCGTCTCAGTCTTTTCACTGAATCAGGCCAACCAGGCGGTGGCTGCTGTGAAACATGAAACAGAGAACGGGTCCGCTGTTATTGTACGGTGAGTCCTGGTACGGGAATGTCCGTCGCATTCTGCTAAGCCACAATTGCACTTGTCACAGGCTCATTACGAACGATCACGCTTCGCGACGGATTCATCATTTGGTAGTCCGCAGTCGCAACGCATTCGCAATCACTGAGACCGAACTGAAGCTGATGGCGCCCGCTGCTATCAGCGGATTCAAGAGCAAACCGAAAGCTAAAACAAAATACCCGTGGCGAGCGGCACACCAACGGAGTTATAAGCGAAAGCGTTTGATGGGCCGACCTCTATACCGCATGCAGCATCGTCTCTTCAAGAGCCTGCATGATGGAGCCCCATGCATATTGCTCTCCAATTTGGTTCAACAGGCTGGTAGACACTCTTATCCGATCAAAAGTGGAACTCCAACTGTTGAGAATGATTCAGATTCAATCACACCTCTGAATGCCTGCATAGACTTCCAGTGCCTTCGCGTCGGAGATGATTAACGTGGATCCCCTCAACTTGAGCAAGTCTTGGCATCTGAAATCGCTCAATATGCGACTCACCGTCTCGCGCGAAGCACCTATAAATTCACCTATCTCTCCATGAGTAAACGAACACGACACCTGGGTGCCGTGTTCGGTTTTCCACCCATCATCGCATCACTCCAGCAAAAGCCTAGCGAGCCGTGCGGGGGCATTCGCGGTGAGACCCAAAGTCCGTAGTTGCTCATGCGCACGGGTACGGTCAAGACATAACTCTCGTGCAATATTTTTATAGGCCATGGGATACCTCACCAGAAAATCCAGATAAGTTCCGCGATCGACTGATGCAAGTTTATAGCGGCTTAGCGTCTCCGCAGTTGTGTCGAATCTGTTGCCACAAAGACAGGCAGCGAGCCCTAAGGTCTCACCGGGATTGGCGATGCCCAGTATGAGACGCCTGCCAGAACTGGAGTTCATTGAGAGCTTCACCTGTCCTTCAATCAGGTAGAGAACCCTAGTTGACAGTTGATCTTCAATGAACAGAACCGTTTGGTCTACACATTCAAAGACCTTTTTCAGAGAGTCCAACTCAGCCTGAACTTCAGGCCAAGGCGGATCAACCGACGGACAAGGTCCAGCAGTAGCGCGAAAATCCTCGAATGCCACTTCACTCCTCATTCTCATTGGTCCCTTTCGCTTTCTCGCGAAATCTTCGACAGCCTTGCCACAGGAGTATGCAGTTCAGATCAATTTCCTTTCTGTTCATTCTTGCTCATCGAGAGCGCGACACGCGCCTAAGGTCTGGCAGAGTCGCGAACCAGTCTTGAAGATGAGCAATATTGGACAGTCTTCGTGGGATCACGTCAGTTAATCTGACCGCGTCTTGCAGAAGTTTCGGGTGCAAGACGAACCGAATTCTGATCGGCAAATGCCGCAAGACCAAATCAGATGTTCCTCTCATCTCTTTTAAAAGGTTTTGGCGGACAATGCTCAATTCCCTCGTCGCTTCGGCGAAAACTCTAGAGTCGATCGACGAACGCCTGCTGCGCTGCGGCATCAGTCGCCGCTCCTTCCTCGTGTTCTGCTCGACCCTGATGATTGCGGCGCCATACGGGCTCGCGATCACGGACAAAATGAGACCGGAAGACGTTGCGGCCGGGCTTGGAAGAGTCGTTCGACCCTCGATCATCTGGCTTCATTTCCAGGATTGCACCGGCTGCACAGAGTCGCTGCTTCAGACGTCGCATCCTGATTTCGGCGACCTGATTCTCAACGTGATCTCCCTTGAATATCACGAGACTCTGATGGCCGGCTCGGGCTTGCAGGCGCGTCAGGCGCTGGATGAAGCGGTGCAAAAGCATGCCGGCAACTTCGTCCTCGTTGTGGAAGGATCTATTCCACGCAAAGACCAGGGAATCTACATGAAGCTGGCCGGCCGCCCGGCACTCGAAGTGTTGGCGGACATTGGCGGCAAAGCCGCTGCTGTCGTGGCCATCGGTTCCTGTGCATCATGGGGCGGAATTCCATCGGCTGATCCCGATCCGACGGAGGCGGTTGGTGTTGCAGATGTTCTTACTGGAAAAGCGATCGTCAATATTCCTGGCTGTCCGCCCAACCCTTACACGCTGCTTGGCGTGCTGCTGCAATATGCCGCCGATAAGACGCTCCCAGAGATGGATGATCAGCACCGCCCGAAGTTCGCATTTGATCGCGATATCCACGAACACTGTCCCAGGCGTGCGCATTTTGATGCGGGTAATTTTGTAAAGCAGTATGGTGACGAAGGACATCGCGAAGGCTGGTGTCTCTACGAAATGGGCTGCAAGGGCCCAGATACACACGCCGGTTGCTCGACACGCCACTTCAATGAGATTCCGGACGTGTGGCCGATCGGCATTGGGGCGCCATGCATTGGTTGTACTGAAAAAAGCGTCGCGTTCAAGGTGCCCATGTTTGAGGTGGTAAAGCTTCACACCATCGCTGCGCCGCCAACGTCTTATGCGCCAATCACCACTACCAGGGGAACCATCAGTCCGCTCGCTACGGGCCTCGTCGGCATTGGCGTCGGCGCGCTGGCGGGGGCGGGATACGTGGCTTCCCGTAAGTTCTCAAAAGTTGAGGACGATGAGAGCGCGCCGGGTTCTGAGCCTCCGACGTCTGGATCAGGATCTGACTCTGATACCAAGCCGGGAGCATCGGCATGAGCGTAACTCTCAGCCGACGGCAGGCTTTCAAGGCAATGATCGGCCTCGGCGGCACAGCGGTCAGCGCGCTCCTGCCGGCACCTGCACAAGCGCGAGCATCCTCACAGGGGCATGGCGAAGAACATCCTGAGCATCCTGTAGCACCAACCAACGCCATTGCGATGCTCTACGACAGTACCGTCTGCACGGGATGCAAAGCGTGCATGCCGGCTTGCAATGAAGCGAACGGGCTGCCTTCGGATACGTTGCTCTCCGGCGGAATCTGGGACATGCCTATGGGATTGAATGCGAAGACCAAGAACATCATCGAGCTCTATCAAGATCAGCACAGCGATGAATTCGCGTTCGTCAAGAAACAGTGCATGCATTGCCTCGACCCCGCATGCGTGACCGGATGCCCATTTGGATCGCTGGTGAAGCAAGACCTCGGCGCAGTGACCTGGAATAGTTCTTTGTGCATTGGTTGCCGTTATTGCGAAGTCGCCTGTCCCTTCGAGGTTCCGCAGTTTCAATGGCAAAACTGGAACCCGAAGATTGTGAAATGCGAGTTCTGCTATGACCAGCGGCTCAAAGAAGATATGCAGCCGGCGTGTACCGCGGCCTGCCCTACCGGCGCGGTTATTTTCGGCAAGCGCACCGACCTACTTGCTACAGCGAAAGAGCGCATTGCCGCAACGCCTCAGAAGTATTTCGAGAACCGTGTGTATGGAGAGCATGAGGCTGGCGGAACTCAGGTGCTCTATCTTTCGAGCGTCTCATTTCAAAAGCTCGGTCTTCCAAAGCTCGGCACCGCATCGTTCGGCCACTACGCAACCAAAGTTACATCTGTGCTCTACAAGTGGCTTGCTGGACCCGTACTCGTAGCTGGGGTTTTCGGATTTTTCATTCGCCGCAACTGGGAGCGCCACGAGGCTGAACGACGCGAACACGAAGAGAAGACTGGATTTCCTGATCAGCTATGAAAATCACAGAGCCCACCGACGACAAAAGAGGAACGATCCTCATCAACCACTGGCAGTGCGGCGTGCCTGTGACACACGGCCCGGTGTTGACTCCGTTTCTGCTCATGCTCAGCGGCCTCGCGGCCGTCGGAGTCGGTTTGGCAGTGCTTCGATTCTTTTCTCCGCTGGGCCCGTTCTCGGCGATGAACGACGTCTATGCCTGGGGTATCTGGAAGACGTTCAATGTGATGACACTAACAGCGCTGGGATCGGGGCCTCTGGCATTGGGCATGGCGGCCTGGGTATTCAATCGGCAGAAGCTTCATGTGGTGATGCGCACCGCGCTTGTCTCAGGATTCCTGTTCTACGCGACAGGGTTGATCGCTCTCGGCTTCGACGTTGGTCGCCCGTGGAATTTCTACAGCGCTTTAATGCCATGGAGATGGAACTCGGAATCGGCGATGCTCGAAATTTCGATCTGCATGCCGCTCTATTGTTCCGTCTTTCTCTCTTTCGAAATTCTCCCGCTCATCCTTGAACGCGTTTACTACACGGGCGGTGAACAATCTCGTGTGCTCCTGTCCCGCATCGCACCTATTATCCGCAAAGCTTATCCATTCGTCATCATTGGAGCCTATGTCATTCCTCTCATGCATCAATCCTCACTCGGCGGCTTGCTGCTGCTTGCTGGAACCAAAATCAATCCACTCTGGCAATCGCCCGTGATGCCGCTGCTTTATTTGATCGCGGCAGTTTTCTGCGGACTTGGGTTCACCATCTTCCTGCTGATGATTGTTTGTCTTCGCTATGCGCGCACACTTGATGCGGCTATTCTTGCGGAACTTGCCAATCTGCTCTCCGGCGCATGCTTTGTCTTCATTACCGTTCGGATTATCGACCTGATCTGGCGACAACAGCTTCGTGCTGCTTTCGCTTTCGACAAAATGAGCCTTCTATTTCTCTTTGAGAGTGCAATGATCCTAGGCCCCGCAGTCGCCCTCCGCTTCCGGCGCATTCGCGAGACACCGCGGGCGCTGCTGAACATGTCCGCAGTTGCCTGTCTTGGAGGCATGCTCTATCGATTCATTCCTACATCGATTGCGTACATGCCGTTACGCAGCACAACCTACTTCCCTTCAGCTCCCGAGTTAGTGATGGCTGCCGGCTACATCGCGCTTGGGAGTGTGGCGTTTGTGCTCGCGGTCAATTATTTTGCCGTGCTGCCATGCGAGGCCAGCACATGGGACCACACGTTTCGTCCCTTCGGCTGGCCCACAAAAGCAGCTACATCTCCAATCGTTATGCCGACCTCACCCACAGTGGTTCAAGAAAGAGCGATCTAATGGCACGTATCTCTATTGACCCTGTGACGCGCATCGAAGGACATCTTCGCATCGATGTTGAAGTGGACGGTGGTACCGTCAACAAGGCCTGGGCAAGCTGTACGATGTGGCGCGGGCTTGAGACGATTTTGCGCGGTCGCGATGCGCGCGAAGGGGGGGTATTTGCGCAGCGGTTCTGTGGCGTCTGCACGACGGTGCATGGCATTGCTTCTGTGCGGGCTGTAGAAGACGCACTCGCCCTCGACATTCCACCGAACGCGCAGTACATCCGCAACTTGATTCTGATTGGCCATGCACTGCACGATCACATCGTGCATTTCTATCATTTGTCCGCGCTCGACTGGGTCGACGTGATGTCTATTCCAAAGGCGGATTCGGCGCGTGCTGCCTCCATCGCGGAGAGTTCCAGTTCATGGCAAGGTAACTCGCGACGCGAACTCGAGGCAGTTCAGGATAAGGTGAAAGGGATTGTGGCAGGTGGACAGCTCGGCATTTTCTCCCATGGATACTGGGGACACCCTGCCATGCGCCTGAGCCCGGAAATGAATTTGATCCTCTTCGCGCATTATCTGCAGGCGCTCGAGTTCCAAAGGAAGTCCTGCCAGGTGGTAGCGATACTCGGCGGCAAGACACCGCACATTCAGAATCTCGCGGTCGGCGGAGTCATGAATGCCATCAACCTCAACAGTCTCGCGACGATGAACATGGATCGCCTCGGAATGTTGAAGGCCATCCTCGAAGACTTGATTCCTTTTGTGCAGCAAGTATTTCTTGTCGATACATGTTTGCTGGCTGCTTCTTATCCGGAGTACTTCCATTATGGGCGCGGTGTCGCTAACTACCTGGCCGTGCCGGATCTCCCACTCGATTCGAGAGCCACCAAGTTCGACCTGCCCGGAGGGGTCATCATGGATGGGAATCTTGCCTCCGTGCGATCGATTGACAATTGGAAGGATGAGCCGTTTCGCAAGGCGATCACCGAAGATTCAACCCATGCGTGGTATCAGGGCGGCGGCCCCATAGAACCCTACAAGGGAGAGACCACTCCCGACTACACAGACTTCAAAGAAGACGCAAAATACACATGGGTCAAAGCGCCGCGCTATAACGGAAAGCCAATGCAAGTGGGGCCGCTCGCCAACATTCTCGTCGGCTATGCGTCTGGCCACTCCCTTACCCGCAAGTGGACCAACACAGCGTTTGACAGGATCTCCGCAGTGCATGGATTGAAGGTGGTGCCCAACGACATGCAGTCGACAATGGGCCGATATCTTGCTCGGGCCATTCGCTCCTCAATGCTGTCAGAGCTGGCTCTGGAACATCTGCATTTGCTCACTACCAACATCCTTAACGGAGATGACACCACTTACAACGCTCCTCAGTTTCCAACCGGTGAAATCGTGGGGATGGGCATGCATGAAGCACCGCGCGGCGCGCTCTCGCACTGGGTTGTCATTGACAAGGGTACGTTCACTAACTACCAGGCGGTAGTGCCCACAACCTGGAATGCAAGCCCGCGCGATCAGCATGGCGCCCCAGGGCCATATGAAACCTCCCTCATTGGCAGCCCCGTCGTCGATGCCGAAAAGCCACTCGAGGTCCTGCGCACTGTGCATTCGTTTGACCCCTGCATGGCATGTTCCTGCCACACCCTCGATGCAACCGGTAAGACGATCGCGCAGGTAAAAGTCCAATGACAGTCTCGAGCCCTGCCAACCATAACTGTGTATCTGTCATCGGTCTCGGAAATGTCTTTCTAGGTGACGATGGCTTTGGTCCGCTTGCAGTAGAGACGTTTCGATGCCAGTATGCGTGTGGTCCGGAGGTTGAAGTGCTCGACCTTGGCACGCCTGGTCTTGATCTGGCACCTTACCTCTATGGCCGCAAGCTTGTTGTGATTGTCGATGCAGTTCACGCGAATGGGAATCGGCAGACGGTCTCTGTGTTTTGCGAAGATGATTTCGCATCAAGCCGTGCTTGCCTGCGCATCACCGGACACGACCCAGGCCTATGGGATACTCTCATCCACTTACGTCTAACGGACTGCGGTCCATCTGAATTAATGGTGATTGGAGCGGCGCCCGAGTCATGCACTTTCGGAGACGGTCCGAGCGCAGCCATGTTGAACCTTGCCACAGAAGCAGCGGCTTCTATTGCTGAAGTGCTTTCGCAGCGCGGCATCCACTGCATTCGCCGCAAGGTAGCGCCTCAGCCTAACCTGTGGTGGCTTCCACTTAGTCCGACGAAAAGCTCCAACCCTTCAAAGGTCAACGTCAATGCATGAGATCTCCATCATTGAGAGCATTCTTGAAGTCGCGGAAGAGAAGGCTCGTGAAGCAAACTCGCGATCCATTACGGCCATTAAGCTCCAGCTTGGCGAGTTCACTGCCATTGCTCGCGAGGCACTGGAGTTTGCCTTCGAAGTCGCTCGACTGGGAACACTGGCTGAACACGCTCGTCTGGAGGTCGAAGTCGTTCCAATGATCTTGCATTGTGTGGTGTGTAACGCGGAACCGCAGCCAGCCAGGCCAATGTCCCTCATTTGTTGCCAATGTGGTTTTCCTTTACAAATCATCTCTGGCAAAGAACTTCAAATTGAATTTATCGAGATCGAAGAGCGCTACCCCGCAATCACGGCGGTTGCCTGAATGATCCACGATGGTAATACACACACCTATCGCGCATGGAATCTTCCTCGAGGGCCCTTTGCGGGCTTTCGGATATCGTCCAACGGTCTATCTCCTTGCACAGCAATTGCGTCTTACAGGTTGGGTAAGGAATTTTGGCGAAGGCATTGAGATAGAGATAGAAGGTCGCTTAGACCAGCTTGACGGCTTCTTGCAGGAGTTGAAGGGGCTATCCCAGTTCGAACTCAAGGTGACAACGCAGGCAATCCAAAGGATCCCGGCAATAAACAGCATGTGGTTCGAGATTCTTCCCGATGTTACGGATGTCCTTACTTTTCGTGAATCTCAAATGCGCGCGGAAGACTTGATCCGCTGAATGTTCCCACCCAGACAAGTTCTTCTCATTCAGGTTTCTGACTTACTGCCATATTGTAATGTTCCTCAGATCTGGGCCTCTGCATTGAATCCGTAGCCACGAATCTCGGCGAAAAAGGGCGTCCCTCGCTGCCGCACGCACTCAGCAGCGTATAGGTACATGGCGGCCGACCATGTTTGCCAATCCCTGCCGCTGGGCTTGCCGGTTTGGGCATGAATCCATTCGTTGAAGCCCCACTCCGCCGCGTTTTCATGCCATGGCTTGACCAGTTCTGTCAGCGCCAACAATTTGCGTTCTGCCAGATCCATCTGTCCTGCCGCTACGCATGCAGCAACATAGAAGCCACAAATGAAAGGCCACACTCCCCCGTTGTGGTAATCGCCGGGCCGATTATAGCGCTCGTATCGTGGCAGCCAATCCACATGATGGGGCAGAATGTAAGGGAACAGGCAGGGCGGCAAATCCACGGCAAGCTCTCCGTGCCCGCGCATGGCCTCGCACTCGGCTTCTATCCACGTTAGCAAATTTACGCCCCATTGCGGCGAAGCAATTCCGGTGAGGATTGCGAGGCTGTTGCCAAGCAGATCGAAGCGGTCGCTGCTCATGATCTTGTAGGAATACAGCCCGTAGTAGGGCGCTGTTGGCTCCACAAGAGCCTCTTGCTCATAGCTTTTCTTTTGCTCCCCGTTGACCTCCAGACGGCTCATCAATCCACGCATTTGCTCGGCGGATTCAGGGTCTCCGTAAAGACGGAGACAGGCATAGACGAGCATGTTCACGTAGAGGCCATAGCCAATCACGTACTGTTCATCGCGCCAGTCGCTGGTGGGCATCTGACATACCATGATTCTGTCATCCGGACTCTGGTACAGCATCCACATCCGAGCCTTCTCCGCTGCTTCACGGAGGAACTCCGGCTGATTCGTCGATATTCTGTAGAGAGCGAGCCCGAACAGGAACAGAGGCGTCGAGTCACTGGAGCCGCGGTTATCCGGATCGTGCGCGAGGGATGGGATGTGGCCATGAAGCGACTGATTGCCGGCAAGCGCTACCAGCGTGCGTTCCAGAGCATCGGCAAGTCGCTGGTTGCCCGTAGCGAGAAAGCCAAGAGAGGAGATCATCAGATCGCGCGTGTAAGGCTCCGGGTATCCCCAACCTGCGGTCCGAGGCAGCCCTTCAAATGGACCCTTTGCATTGTGCAGCAGAATTTGGAGAGCCGCCTCTTTGGCCTGCCCGATAGAGATGAGTGATTTATCGTCGAACGACATAAACTCCTCGATGAAGTGCTGGGTTGAGGGGGCAGCACTCAGGCCTCGTTGCAACTACTGGATACCCAATCGGTCGGAAACGATCTCCACAAATTGCCTTGCGACCCGGCGATAGTCGAATAGCTCTACTACACGCTTGCGGCCCGCTTCTCCCATGCGCTGGCGCAGAGCGCTGTCCTGCATTAGTAGACGAAGGTACTTTGCGATGTCGGGCACGCTGGCCCGGTATTCGGCTGTGCGCGGATTCGGAAACACGATGCGATGGCTTTTTTCGTAGTTGTGTCCTTCGCCATAACGTGCTTCGGTGATTTTTCTTTCCTCTGCCACCTGCGCCAGGAATGCCGTTTCGCCGTGGACCATGGTGTCGCGAAAGGCCATGGCATCGATGGCGATCACTGGTTTTTCGCAGGCGTTGGCCTCAACCTGGATCATGCCAAAACCCTCGAGACGCGACGGCGCGGCGTAGATATCACAGGCAGACAATAAATAGGGTATGAAGTTCTGCGAGACAATATTCGTCGAGAAAATTACCTTCTTGCCGATGCCCAGATCATCTGCCATTTTCAGGTCGATCAGGTTTTGTTGTTCGGTGCGGAGCTGGGGCCAAACCTTGCAGACATATCTCCAGTCGGGGACGTCGCTATCGATTTGCGCCAGCGCCTGCATAACCTCCTGAGCGCCCTTGGAGGCACCGTCGCCACCGGCGGTCAAGATCATCAATTGGTCTTCCGATATTCCCAAGGCCTCGCGAATTGCCTGGACTTTGAAGTCGTCGCGGCTGTGCGGCGTATAGAGATCTGTGCCACAACCCACAGCGAGCACAACGATGTTGTCGCCTCTGATGCCATCGCGAATATAGACTTCCTTGACCCAGTTGGAGGTGACAAGGATCAGCGGCAGAGCATTCAGCAGTTCACGATGTTCCGCTATATAGCCGTCGGCCACAAGCCATGGGACAGCCGTCATCCCGAACTTCTGTGGGTGCAGGACAAGATGCGGAAGATGGCCCCAGAATCCGACGCCCACTACAATATCCGGCTTGAACCAGCGATAGTACCATTCCTTCTCTAAGTCGGATTCCAGGTGTACCGGGTGAACGTCCACGCCCATCTCGCGCAGGCCCCTGCATAACAATTCGCCTTGCAGGGCCAAGCCTGCGGCCGGCGCCGGATATTCGCTCAATACGAGTACCTTCACGATTGCTCTCCCTTGATCGCCGCACGCTTTGCCGCTGCCTGTGCTGAATCAAAACACCAGAATCCTTCTTCATGCGAAGTCGCCTGTGCTTCCCAGCTTTCTGGTCCATACCCGTAGACATCGGTAATCAACCGACGCTTTTCAAGCCAGACGTTCTCCGGCAAAATGTCCCTACGATCCGCATCGTCGCGAACCCGCGGCATGTAGGCGTGTCCTCCATCTTCGTAAGCGAAGAGCCACAGACATTTTGTGGAAATGCTGCCCGAACGCCACAGTTCAACCACGGATCTGCAGCACTCCTCATGCCGGCGGTGGCGCGTGTATTCGCCCATTGGGCCGTGGGTGAGAATCAAGCTGTAACTGAATCCAGCCAACAATCTGATTATGGTCTCCTGAATCAGTTCAATTGATAACGGCACCTGGCCCGGCTCATCATCCAGATCCGCCATCTCACCCGTTGCCCCCAATTGCTCCAGAACACGGCGGAACTTGGGTGCACGATCGGGTCGGATGCTCTCGATAGAGTCACAATCTTCCAATCGATCTCCGGGTGGGCCAGAATGTAGCCGCCGCACCAGAGTGTCTCGTCGTCCGGGTGGGCGACAACAACAGCAGCGCGCAAGCGCGGACCGGATAGGACCTCATCGAGTTGGTAGGGTGGCATTCTTCTCCAGGGATACTGTCAGAGACGCCTATGTGTGAACCAATTCAGGATCGCGATTGTCAAATCTCTTCATGACTTCGGCTCGCGCAAATAATCCCAACTAAAACCTTTTCATAACGGCTATGGACATATCTGGTCATTAAGGATCAGGGCGGCCAACTCCTCTCGCCCATGCCCGTTTGGACGTCTAGGTTTCGTCGGCGATTTATATCTTCGTCGTCCGCAATCTCAGCGCATTGGCAATCACCGAGACCGAGCTGAAACTCATGGCGGCCGCCGCAATCATTGGATTCAGAAGCAGACCGAAGACTGGAAAAAGCACCCCTGCGGCCAGCGGCACGCCAACGGCGTTATAAACAAAGGCAAAGAACAGGTTCTCGCGAATATTCCGCATCGTCGACTTGCTAAGGTGAAGCGCGCGGAGAATGCCACGCAGGTCGCCTTTCAATAACGTGATGCCGCCGGCCTCCATGGCCACATCGGTACCAGTGCCCATAGCGATGCCGATATCAGCCTGTGCAAGAGCTGGCGCATCGTTCACGCCATCGCCGGCCATCGCGACCACGGAGCCTTTTTGCTGGCGTTCCTTGACGACCTCCGCCTTCTTTTGCGGCAGTACATCGGCCTCAAACTCGATGCCGAGCTTTTCCGCGACAGCTTTGGCTGTGGTCACGTTGTCTCCAGTGACCATGATGACTGTCAGACCGGCTGCCTTGAGCTCTCGGATCGCATCCGGTGTGGAGTCCTTGATTGGATCGGCGACGCCCACGATGCCGGCAGCTTTGCCATCCACGGCAACCAGCATCACCGTCTGGCCCTCCTTGCGCAGATCTTCAGCCCGATCAAGCAAGGGGCTCGGATCGACGGACAGGTCGTGGAACAACTCCGTATTTCCGACTGCAACCTGCTTGCCTGAGACGGTTCCCTTTACACCTTTGCCGGTGGCGGAGTTGAATCCGGCGACATCGGACAGGGATAGCTTCTTTGCCTCGGCCCCCTTGACGATGGCTGCCGCCAAAGGATGTTCGCTGGAGCGTTCAAGGCTGGCGACGAGCTTTAGCAGGTCGTTTTCGCTGATTCCAGGCTGGGGAATGACGGCGCTCAGCGACGGCTTGCCTTCGGTCAGGGTTCTCGTCTTGTCGATGATGAGTGTGTCAACCCTGCCGAATGTCTCCAGCGCCTCCGCATTGCGAATGAGGATGCCTGCGCGAGCTCCGCGACCAGTGCTCACCATGATGGCCATCGGGGTGGCTAGCCCAAGAGCGCACGGGCAGGCAACAATGAGTACCGCAACTGCGTTTACCAAGGCATGAGCAAAGCGAGGCTGCGGGCCGGCGAGGAACCAGACAACGAACGTAACGATAGCCGCAATGATTACAGTGGGTACAAAGTACGACGACACTCGATCTGCCAGCCGCTGAATAGGCGCCCGCGACCGCTGCGCTTCGCTGACCATCTTTACGATCTGCGCCAACAGTGTGTCGGTGCCGATACGTTCCGCGCGCATCACGAATCCGCCGGTTCCATTCACGGTTCCCGCCGTGACTTTCGCGTCCTTGTCCTTTTCAACGGGGATCGGTTCTCCGCTGATCATCGATTCATCGATGGAACTGTGACCTTCAAGCACGGTGCCATCCACCGGCACTTTTTCTCCGGGCCGCACGCGAAGCCGGTCACCAACTTGCACTTGTTCGAGCGGTACGTCCGCTTCGTCGCCGTTGTCGTCAAGCCGCTTTGCCGTCTTGGGAGCCAAGCCGAGCAGCGCGCGAATTGCACCGCTGGTTTGGCTGCGGGCACGCAGTTCCAACACTTGACCGAGCAGAACCAGTGCAACGATAACTGCGGCCGGCTCAAAATACACATCGATCTGCCCTCCGGCTCCGCGAAGCGACGCCGGAAAGATCCGAGGAATAACGGTAGCAAAGACGCTGTAAATGTAGGCCGTTCCGGTACCCAAGGCAACCAGCGTAAACATGTTTAGGCTGCGATGCACCAGGGATTGCCAACCCCGGACAAAGAACGGCAACCCACACCAGAGGACCACCGGAGTTGTAAGCGCGAACTCGATCCAGCCCCAGACTTTTGCCGAGAACATGTGTTGCATAGGCATTGAAGGCAGAAATCCGGAGACCATCAGCGCCAGCATCGGCACGGCGAGTGCGATGCTGATCCAAAACCGCCTCATCATATTGATCAGTTCCGGATTGGTTTCTTCGGCAGCGACCTCTCGAGGTTCGAGTGCCATGCCACAGATTGGGCACGGCCCCGGTGCGCCGCGCACGATCTGCGGGTGCATTGGACAGGTATATTCGCTTCGCTTGGATGGTGCGGTGACCGTCACCGGTTCCAGCGCCATGCCACACTTCGGGCAACTGCCCGGACCCGCTTTTTTGATCTCCGGATGCATTGGACATGTGTATTCGCCTGGCGGCGCGGTCTTCGCATTCATCGGGGGGGAAGATGAATTCGGATTGCTCCGCGCGTAATCTTCTGGTGCCGCCCGAAACCTTGCGGCACAGCCCTCGCTGCAAAAGTGAAAAGTGACACCCTGATATGCAATGCTCGCCGCGGCATTCGAGGGATCGACCTCCATTCCGCAAACGAGATCGTGCTCTTGAGTCTGTGGGGCGGGTCGATTATGGCCGGATTCGCTCATCTGCCTAAACCTCAATCGTAAAGCCCTGCTTTTGTGCCACAACTTTGATCAATCGGGAGAACGAGCTGTAGTGCTGTGCCATATTAGCCGACCATGACAGACCGTCGGTCCGGCCAATCTTCAGCCAATACCCCTGGAGGGTCCGGTCGTAGGCGTCAATCGCCGGCTCGAGTATTTCTGGATGATAGGTTTCCTCGTGACGGAAGCTCTCGATGGCCATGCGGGGCTTTTGTGAAGACTCTTCGGCGACGTATCCAAGCACGACTCCGTCCACTGGGAATGTGTTCGTCGGCAACTGAAGTAGATCGATCATTGCTTGCGGGTCGCTGCGAATTCCGCCGATGGGGACAACGCCGAGGCCCAATGCACGTGCCGCAGTCATAATTGTCGCCATCGCGATTCCAGCATCACTGACCGCAGCCAGTATCCCTTCAAGGCTGCGTTGGAATACCTGCTCGGCGCCGGCTTTCTTTACGCCCAGGCCAGTTTTGTAGAGGTCCGCGATGACCGCAATGAACACCGGGGCCTGCGCGATCCATGGCTGGCCACCGGCGATCTCGGCGATGCGAGCGCGGCTGTCGGGGTTGCGAACGACCACCAGTGAAATCTCGTGGCTGTTGGTCGATGTCGGAGCACGGCGCGCGGACTCGATAACGGCTTCAAGGATTTCTTCCGGGATTGGGTCGGACTTATAGCTGCGGCTGCTGTGGTGCGCCTGCAAGAGGCGAACGGTTTCATTCATCGTGACTCCCTTCGTTTCTGTTGTCCAACGTTGGTCACGAACCCAGCGGCTAACTCGACATTGACCGCAACGATTCTTCGCTACGCATTCAACGCAGGGTAGTCGGTATAGCCATGTGGCCCCGATGTAAAGAAAGTGCTTCCGTCCGGCACATTAAGCGGCGCATTACTCGTAAACCGCGCCGGCAGATCGGGATTAGCGATAAAGAGCTGGCCGAAGGCTACCGCATCCGCCTCTCCGTCCGCGATGACCTGATTCGCTTGTGCCAGCGTGTATTTTTCATTGGCGATGAATACGCCGCCGAATTGCTTCTTGATTTGTGGTCCCAATCGGTCGGGTCCGAAATACTCGCGCGCAAACAGGAAGCCGAGTTCCCGCCTCCCTAGCTCACGTGCCACATAGCCGAAGGTTTCCGGCGGGTTTGAATCGTGCATGTCCTGCGAATCGCCGCGCGGTGCCAGATGCATGCCGACGCGCTTGGCGCCCCAAATGGAAATCACTGCATCGGCGACTTCAAGCATAAGGCGAGCTCGGTTTTCAATCGGTCCGCCATATTCGTCGGTACGATGATTGGATCCGTCCTGCAGGAACTGATCGAGCAGGTAGCCATTGGCTCCGTGTATCTCCACCCCGTCAAAACCAGCGAGCTTCGCGTTCTCTGCTCCGTTGCGGAAAGCCTCAACGATGCCCGGAATTTCGGACGTCCCAAGCGCGCGCGGTGTCACGTACTCTGCCGCGGGACGGACCAAGCTTACATGGCCCGCAGGTCGGATAGCGCTCGGAGCGACCGGAAGTCTGCCGTCAAGAAAGCGTGGGTCTGAGATGCGTCCGACATGCCAGAGCTGTGCGAAGATGCGACCCTCTGCCTGGTGTACTGCCTTCGTGATCAGTTTCCAGGCTTCGATTTGATCTGTCGACCAGATCCCTGGCACGTTCGCGTAACCAACTCCCTGCGGTATAACCGGGATGCCTTCAGATATGATCAGGACTGCGCCGGAACGCTGTGCGTAGTATTCGGCCATGAGTTGCGTCGGAACGTGCTCGGGTGTGGCGCGCAAGCGAGTGAGGGGAGCCATGATAATTCGATTCGGAAGGTGGATCTCGCCGAACTGGATTGGGTCTAACAGAGAAATCATCAGGATGAGTCCTTAGGGAAAACTATTCCTTCGCATTCGGATCTTTCAGACGGATGGAAAATGCATCCAGCTCTGGATTCGGGAATGATCGCCACGCAACCGGAGAAGACGCCAAGCCGATCGATGTGCCCTCTGATTGCTATCCCGCCGCTATCGTCGCCCGCCTAAACATCGGCAGACGATGGTTCGCAGGTTTGTCAATCGCGCGAGCGCCTTAATCGGCTTTGCGCCAGGTCGCATCGCGGTCATATCGTTGCAACGACTTCGCGACTTCGTCCGTCTTGCGGCCGAGGTCCTTCTCGTAAACAACTCCATCCTGTCCCACAAGAAATGTCATCACTCCAGAGGAGCGATACTCTGCAGGATAGGCAAGAAAAGCAAATCCGCGTGTCATCTTCCCGTTTACAACATAGCTTTGTGAACGGCCTGGCGCGCGTGTGCCCTGGCCTTTCAAGACGCGAAAATAGTAGCCGTGAAACGGCTGAGCCTTTTGACCTGGATTTTCCGCATACCCCTCGCGCTCAGCCGACGCTACCAACGGGCCGAGCGGGCTTGCCACTTCACCGGAGACTACCTTCCAGTAAAGTCCATTGTGCTTATCCTGGTCGCTCAGGATCGTCTGAGCATACTGCCTCTCGTCGCCGTCGTGTTGCTGCGATTGGTACTCCTTCTGAGCGTCCACGAGTTCGGCGCACACGTGAATAACGGTCAGTTCGTTTTCGCCAACCCTCCGATATAGAATCTCGTTTCTTCCCGCGGCGGTGTCGAAATGCCACGAAGCGCCTTTTCTGACGAGAGGAATCGGCGTTGGCCAGTTTTCGGCGCCAATATAGAGTGTGGTGAGTCCGTCCGGTTCGCTTACCAGGCGGTGCATTTGCCGATACTTCAGCACAAACTGCGCCCGGTGTTCCTTGTCTTCCGCGTCGTCGCCCGACGAAATGACATTCTTGGCGTTCGCTCCCAGCACTTTCAAAAGGGATTGTTCATCCTCCTTCTCGAGAGCCGTTACCAACGCTTCACTGGCTTCTGTGGCGGACGAATAGGTTTGCTGCCCTGCTTCAACTGGGCTTATCCGTGCTTTCTGCGTGGACGACTCGTGTCCCGCGGGCGTTTGGACGGTTGACTGCCCCACAAGCACCATCGGAGCGATCCCAAAGCTCAACAGGAGCGTCAGCAACGCCCCGGCGCCAACTCCAGCTCGGCTGCTAACACTAGAAACACTTCCTTTAGTCAAAATCATAAGTCTCTCCATCCTGCTATTTCCAACGCGGCTTCGAAGATCGTTAAGAGTACGGAATGAAACCATCTCTACTACCGGTGACCGCCCCCGCCATGGGAACCACCGCCACCACCACGTGAGGCGCCACCGCCGCCACGTGAAGCACCGCCACCGCCACGCGAGCCGCCACCCATACTGGACGCGCCGCGCGCGGAATTGCCTCGTGAAACGCCACCATGGTTGGCCCCGCCAAAGGCGCCTGTGCGTACGCCGCCGCTTCCACGCGACCCCGCACCACCATAACCACGCAGGCCACTGTCTCCACGAGCGAAGGATCCCTGCCCGCGGTAGTCGCCCCGCATAAATGCGTTGCGGTTATAAAACGTGCTGCTTCGGGACATGTACCGTCCGCCGCCATACATCAGCCCGCGGTTGCGCCAGTCAAGGCCCCATCCGTGCCAACCCCAGCCGTATCCAAAGAACGGTCCGATGCCGAACCCGACACCAAAAGAGAGGTAGGGATTCCGAGCGCCCCACCATGGATAGAATCCTGGCCAAAGGCCAACTGGGTAACCGTAAACCAATTCCGGATCGTAATCCGGTACATAGACAACATCTGGATTCTCTGGTTGAATGCTCACCGTATTGCCCTGGTTGGTGACACTCTGCTGCGGCGTGGTGTTTAAGTTCCCCGCACCTTGAGCTTTGGCCCGCATGAATTGAATGGCGGCCATGATATCCGCCTGCTGGTTGTAATTCGTATCGCCCAGTTCAGAGGTCCAGGATAGATTCTTGTCCATATCGGCAAGCACGGATGGGAACTGCGTCAAGCCCTTTACGCTTGGATCCCAGTCCTGCTTGTCCACTTCTACTCCCAGCGCTGCACCGGTCAGATTGGGATTCTGCTGGAGAAATCTCTCCGCTTCGACAATCTGCGTTGGATAAGTGGAAGCAGCGAGAATCTGCGCAACGAGGGCATCCGGGTAGAGCGCGATCGGCGCAACCAACTGCTGCAGTTGTTCCGGGGCCAATGGGGTGGAAGGAGGCTGGGTCGCGGCTTGAGGCGCAGGTCCGGGCTGCTGAACCGCCCACAACTGGATCGGACCCAGCGCAAGGGTCACTCCGAACACGCCGATGCCGGCCAGAAGTTGCCTGGACCACTCCGTCAGGATTTTCATATGTATGCCCCGTGAAAACGAGTCTCAACGCCCGCAGGGTTATCTAGTTCCAGAAAGATATGCAGACCATGCAGCTTGGATGCGATTCACAAGGAATGATCGCTTCTGTGATTGAACCACTCGCAGGGAACCATCTTCTGCGCTCTTTTGCTCACCCTGCCCCCGGTCACGGTCTTAGAACAGTGGCGATCAGAACCGCGAGTCCGTTCCATGCGATTTGCACACCGATGCAAAGCAAAATAAACGCAACGACCCGCAGAATGCCATGCGCGGTGGCTGGAGGAATGATCTTGGTGATCTTTGGAGCATACGCGTAGCAGAAGTAGACGAGCACACTAAGAATAAGCACGGCCAAAAACACGCCAATATGGGCTTGAACATCTCTTGCAAGATCGCGATTCGAGATGTGAGCAGTGAGCGTCAGCGGGGCGACAAGCGTGCCGGGGCCGGAGGTCACAGGAAAGGTGAATGGATAAAATGTTGCCTGCTCAAGGTACTCTTTCCGTGTTTCGGCCCGTACCTCGCTTTCCTCCTCCTTGTTCTTAACAATCGCGCGTGCTTCCCTCTCGTTCAGTACTGACCATCCCATCGCCGCTATCACAATGCCGCCGGAGAGTTGCACGATAGGCAAAGAGATTCCGAAGAAGTTGAGAATGGCTGCGCCCAGAAGTTCAATGATGGCCAGAAAGATGATGTTATTGATTGAAATCTTGCGCGCCAGAGACCGATAGACGGCTGGTGGTGCTTCGCCGGCGAGGCCAAGAAACACGAGAGCCGACCCAAGCGGATTGATCAGCGGTAGAAGCACACTGAAGGCGATAAGAAACGACTTCCAAACGAGCAACAGCAGTCTCCCTACCCGTCCTCAGCCTCTCGGCTGCAGCCAGAGTTGACCTGGCCGGTCTCAACTCCCGCCGAGTTCTCCGGCCTAGACTCCGAGTTCGTGCAAGGCTTGAAAAGCCTCCAGCAAAACGCGGGGATTGAATTGTCTCTTGTATACGGGCGGCGGTTCGCGCTCCAAGCCAAGTAACGAGTAAACAGCCATCTGTGCAGAGCGGATGGAATACTCAACAGTGAACACTACATCGTCTGGGAGTTCGCAATACTGTCCAACGAACGCCAGATTTTTTGAACCGTCCGGCCTGATCATCGCTCGATCGCCCTTGCTTCGAGGGAGAAACTGGCTGGTGATGAAGGGCATCATGCACGGGATGCAAGTACACGCATCGAGAATCCCGGCAGTGTGCGCCTGCAGGCGCAAATGGCCCAGGATCTCCGTCATGATTTCCCGCCCTGTGCATGCGGACATGGGCTTCTTTACGAAATTTCCCGGTATATCAACAAACAGCCCATACCCCCAGAACACCTGCACGCCCTCTGGCTGCCCGATGAAATGCGGTTGGTGGGGCAGCACGATTGAAGCCAGCCAACTGGACTCCGGAAAGGTAATGAGACCGCCTTCTCCAGGCACGTTGCCCGTCAAGTCTCGGATTAACTCGAACAACGTGGGGTCGTGAAGTGTGGTCGTAAAGGACATCCACTTCGATTGCTCAACGTGATCGGCAAAGTTCGAAGGATGCCCGAATTGCGTCTGGCCAGCAGCGATTTTCTCCCAAAGAGCCCATGAACCACCGTCGGATTTCCCCAGCAGTGCGGCGGCCAAGTCCATTGCACCCAGACTCGATCCCTCAGTCATAGACCCGAGAGTCGCGATGACTTTGTCGTCTTCGGTGACACGAATGCTCCTGAGAACGCCGTTTTCCTGGACCACGATCTTCTCGACAGCAAAACCCGCCCTGTCTTGAAGGAGCACAAGATCGGTGACTGTCGTGTTAAGCATGAACTTAACACCACGCTCTTCGAGCCATTTGTGCAGCGGACGCACCATCGAATCGTACTGGTTGTATACAGTGCGCATAATGCCGGTAAGCGTATTGAAACCGGAAACCATGTGGGTGAAGCGCACGAGATAGCGTTTGAACTCAACTGCGCTATGCCACGGCTGAAATGCGAAGGTGGTACACCACATGTGCCAGAAGTCAGTCTCAAAGAACTTCGGCACAAACTGGTCGGAGATCATGGTCCGTCCAAGTAACTCCTCCGGCTCCATTGCCAGACGTTCGATGTTGAGAATATCTTTCTCGCTCAAGCCAAAAGTTGGACCGTCGACCCTTTGACCGTCCCGAAACAACCGCGACTTGGAGGCGGTCTTCATCGTTTCGTTCCAGTCAAATATCTCCTGCGTCACCGACTTCGAACCATCGAGAGTTGGAATCGATGAAAAAAGATCGTACGTGCACAGGTATTTGCTCTCGATCATGCGACCGCCGCGCATCACATAGCCGTCAGCAGCATTTCCGGCTGCATCAAGGCTGCCGCCAATCCGGGAAGACTCTTCCAGGATCGTGATCGTGTGCCCTTGGACATCTCCGTCGCGAATGAGAAAGACTGCAGCGGCAAGAGAAGCAATGCCT
Organism: Terriglobales bacterium; assembly: GCA_015654835.1. Taxonomy (GTDB): domain Bacteria; phylum Acidobacteriota; class Terriglobia; order Terriglobales; family Acidobacteriaceae; genus Telmatobacter. The sequence continues at coordinate 9,415 of JAATGG010000150.1, read as the reverse complement.
CCGCCCACAAGATATATTGCTGCGTTATCATCAGGTCGTTTCACGGGGATCATTCCACACTTTCTCTTTTGCGATTCACTCTTGCCGCGATTGTGCTAAAGGACTCTAAATGTGAGTGCCAAGAGCGCTCAAGCAGATTGTCAATCCGCAAGACTCGAATGACTGTATCTAATTGATCAGATGGTCAGCGGTCCCAGGCTGGAGAATCGTCCTGAGCGCGCGGGAATGACTTCCGAGCACGGCGCAGCCTTTCAACGATAGCCAATGGTATCCACCGAGATAGCCATCACCGCGGCTATTACTCCGCAGTTGCCGCAATCCGCGGCCAGCCTAACTGATTCGAGGAACCGGGAGAAAGCAATGTCAGCAACAAATTCAGTTGTCGCCGTCTACGACTCTCACTACGAGGCGGAACATGCCATTAAGGCGCTCCAACAGGCTGGCGTAGATATGAAGAGTCTCTCAATAGCGGGCAGAGGCACACATACCGACGAACATGTTGTGGGCTATTACAACGCTGGTGACCGAATGAAGTACTGGGGCAAGGTCGGAGCGTTTTGGGGCGGCTTCTGGGGACTACTCTTTGGATCTGCGCTCTTTGCAATACCAGGCATTGGACCAGTTCTCGTCGCGGGTCCGCTGGTTAGTTGGATTGTCGCAGGGCTTGAAGGAGCGGTTGTAGTCGGCGGCGTCAGTGCTCTCGGAGCAGGCCTGGTGAGTATCGGCATTCCGAAGGACAGCGTCATCAAGTATGAAGCAGCATTAAAGACTGATAAGTTCCTGCTGATCGTCCATGGTTCGCCTGATGCGGTTTATGGTGCACGGTTCATTCTCGACGGTTCTGGCACCAGCAACTACTGCATTCACGGCCAGCCGATGCTGACCAGTTGAACCAGTTCGGTCGATTCAGGTAACTGATAGATTCTTTTACGCAATTCCACCAGCCTGATACTCCGTGAGCGAATCCGCATCGGAATAGGACGAATTCAACATGCATTCAGAATTCAATGCACAAAGCTCTGAGTCCTTCACAGCGCGGAAAAAGACAATCCACCGTCACGTTCTTCCTAATCCGAGTCTTGCCGCTGACGGGTTCAACATCTGGTGGCAAAAGACCGCAGCGCAGAGTATGGCAATGGTTTCAGAGGCGTCTGACCTTATGCGCGCACACCGACTCGTCAGTTCTGCGCGCCAGCCTCGCTCCCGGCAAGCGCATTGATCACCATTTCTGTCGAGCAACGGTCAGACTGCCAATCATCGGCCAAAGTGCCACAGAGGCGCCTAAACATCCCTAATGCCTCCAACGAGAAGCCCCTGCCGTTAGGAACGTCACCTCATGGCTCCACGGCGGGACTGACGCTGATTCTGCTTACGTGCCAACTTCTAGCCGGTTGCCATTCACAGCCTGTTGTCACACCGCGCATTGGAAGCAATTCCGTGGATGCCGGAGCCGTCGCCGAGAAACTGCGTACGCTGACATCTTCTGCAACACCCTCTGAGAACGGTTCGGCGAACTTCATCAGCGATCAACATAACGCTCGGAAGGTTTACGAGGCGATCCAATACTCACCCGCTTGGGTGCGCGAGGGAAAAGCGACCCCGGAGGCACTCGCCGTTATTTCGGCAATCGAGAGCAGCCAACAAAAAGGGCTCAATCCGGAAGACTACGATGCATCACACTGGCCTGAGCGAATGGCTGCGCTCAAGGCCGCGCCGGGAAACGCGGAAACCGTGGCAAACTTTGACGCAGCTTTGACGGTCAACGCGATGAGGTATTTCTCCAATCTCCGAATCGGAAGAGTCAATCCGAAGCCCTTAGAGTTTGGCATCGATCTCGATCAGAAGCACTATGACTTGCCACAGTTCTTGGTGCAGAAAGTTCTGGCGGGGAGCAATCTCGCGGACGTCATGAACAAGGTAGAACCTCAATACCTGGGCTACCAACGAACCGAGACAGCGCTCAAGACATATCTGGCCTTGGCGGCCCAGGACCATAGCCAGCCGTTGCCTGATCTGCAAAAGACGGTGAAGAGCGGCGATGCGTATTCCAGTGCTCAGCAATTGGGTGACCGGCTTCGCCTGCTTGGCGACCTGCCGCAAAGCGCTGTTGCCGATCCGAACGCAACTACCTATAGTGAGCCATTGGTAGAAGCGGTTAAGCACTTTCAAACCCGGCACGGGTTGAAGTCCGAAGGACGGCTCGACAAAGAAACGATTGCACAGTTGAATATGCCCCTGGGTACACGTGTGATCCAATTGGAAGATTCTCTTGAAAGGTGGAGATGGCTTCCGGCGGACTACCCGCAACTACCTGTCGCGGTGAATATCCCCGGCTTTAAACTGCGCGTCTTTTCGGACGATCACACCATTGCGTTGCGGATGAATGTTGTCGTTGGGAAGGCGCTCAACCATCAGACGCCCGTCTTTGCCAAGGAAATGAAGTACATCATCTTCCGGCCGTATTGGAATCTTCCCCTCGATATCGTTCGCGCGGAGATTGTTCCCAAGCTTCTAAGGAACCCGCGCTACCTCGCCCAGAAAGGCTTTGAAGCCACGGATCAGAATGGGCATATCGTAGCCGCGGGAGCGGTGAGCCAAACCGTGCTGGCAGAGATAAAGTCAGGCAGGATCCTGATACGGCAAAAGCCCGGACCGCGAAACGCCCTTGGCTTGGTCAAATTCATGTTTCCCAATGAATTCGATGTATACCTGCACAGTACGCCGGCGCCGGAGTTGTTCAACCAGTCCCGGCGCGATTTCAGTCACGGATGTATCCGCGTGGAGGAACCGGCGGAGCTTGCGGCGTGGCTCCTCAAGGATCAGTCCAAGTGGACGTTGGAAAGTATCAAGGCAGCCATGCAGTCTGGCCCCGACAACCACCAGGTAAACCTCACGAGGCCAGTGCCGGTGGTCATCGTTTATCTAACGGCGATTGTCGAAGAGAACGGTGAAGTCTATTTCTACAACGACATCTATGGACTTGACGGGATCCTCAACGATGCCTTGGCAAAGAACCAGACGAACCGTTGATCGGAATATCGTCTACCAGCGGCGCACCGGGCCTACGTCAACATGCACAAAATTTGATTGCGCGTAATAACCGACGCCACCGCGTCTTAAAGACAGCGCGGCATCGCGAACCTGGGCGGTGGGTATACCCGGAATGCGAATATCGATTGCTTTAGCTTCCATATGCTGGCTGTGCAGCGCAACACCATTGCTACGCTCCCGGAGATAGTTGTTGCTCCAAGGAGTGCGATAGCCGCAGACGATGTCGATCTCACTGTCGAGATGACCCAGTTTGGCCAAAAGGTCATGCAGGAGATCGAATTCCTTGATGTCATAGTCCTTCGCTTCACCGGTACGGTGGTCGCGAAGAAAATGGTCCAGTGCCGCAACGCCTTCCGGAAGGTATTGGTCACCTATCCGGTAGACAACATCGAGACGTTCTCCGGTATGAAGGTGATAGAGGCGAAGTCGATAAGGCGCGGAATCCGCAGGCGTTGCTGCTCCTGCCGCTCTTGCAGCGGGAAAGAAAGAGAATGCCAACGCGGCAACGAAACTGATGATCAAGGATTTCTTTAACAGATCAGGTCTCTTTCTGGGGTCAACCTCATTATAGGCGTCTGTGCGAATCGATGCCGGTCGAATGGGGATCGGACAAACGCTCTGCGCTCGGATGTCCAAAAGAGCACAGCCTTTGCTCTCAAAACGAAGGAGACTTGAGCCTAATCAATCTGGTCAGTCAGCGAGAGCCATCATGCCCGAAATCAATCGTTTTCCTTCTATCCCGACAAAGATTCTTCTGCCTATAGACTTCAGCCCGTCCTCCCAGGCCGCGCTGGATGTGGCTGCGGATCTTGCCCAGCACTTTCAAGCTGAACTCCATCTCGTGAACGTAATCCCGGAGTTCCCAACCACGACAATTCCAGACTTCATTCCAGAGGCCGCCTTTCTTGAGAATGCAAGAAAATACGCAGAGGCCCATCTGGCCAAGTGCAAGGATGCACTTCAAACCAGAGGAGTGAAGTCAACTTTCAGCGTTGAAGTTGGAAATGACGTAGTCGGCAACATCATGGGAGTGGTCGATCGCGAACATATTGATATGATCGTGATCTCCACCCACGGTATCTCAGGCTGGCACCCCCTTGTATTCGGCTCGATTGCCGAAAAGGTAGTTAAGCTCGCACAGTGCCCACTCCTGCTTCTTCACTCAGCCAAACCGGAATCAGAAGTGAAAACGACCTCCGGCAGTTTAATGGAATGGTGGTGGAGAGATTAGCGATTCAGGTGCCCAACGGTGAGCTTGACTAGCCTTATTGCCTCGGCATCAACCAGCCCCGTCGTAAAACCGGCTCCGGATTGCGCCCAAGTGGGCCTTACGAGCGAAGAAGCGCGTACTCGGCTCGAAAAGGACGGTCCCAATGCGATGCCAGACACGGCCGCTCATCCACTGCGCAATGCATTGGCTAAATTCTGGGCGCCTGTACCGTGGCTGCTGGAAGCGTCCGTTGTACTTGAGATCGTCCTGCAGGTGCAGTTCGCGTGACGTTCTGGGGTGGTCTGGCAACGGCAATGACTTCCGGCATAGGCTGGCTAGTTGGGGCTGTTGCCTAAGGCGCTGTACGCTACTGCTGATGGACTGTGGAGGGCGTGCCCAAGCTCCAAACTTGATTGAGCCCTTTGAGAGCATCGCGTTGCGTGTGGATCTTCCCTTCGATTTGAAGTAGGCGCGGAATTGAGCTTCGCGCAGCAAGCCAAGCAAATTAGTAATCGGCTGCCATTCAATCAAGGCTGCCGCCGATACGAGTTCTACATTGGCCTGTCTACTGTGCAAAATAGACCAGATCAACTCGAGGACGAGTCGTACATTTCAGTTAGGCTATTACTCTCCCGCCCGGAGAGTCGCGAAGTGGCTTTGCTTTTCTGTCTTACTATCTGCAATTGATTCACACTGTTTCTGGTGGGATGGGTGAAGATCCGTCTCTCTATTCATGAAGCGCAGGTTGAACATATTAGCTAGAGCGGCGAGGCGTCTTACTATTCTTCAATTGTTGAAGAGTCGAGGCAGTCTGAATTGGTTTCACGCCGGCAGGCATCCTTTCCGTATTTGTTATTGAGATTGATTCCATATTGAGGATAAACGCATGCATTTAAGTTATTCGAAAACAATAAATCACATCCTTGCCTTGGCACTTATCGGGATGGCTTCCATTGCCATGGCCGCTCAGGATGCGACCACGCCGGATGTAAAAACATACGCAAGTAAAACAGCGTCCAACAATGCTGCTTCCAAGTGGGACATTTTTGCCGGTTTCAGTTATCTGTCTCCAAATGTCGCATCGGACGGGTTTGACAACTTTGACAGCACTGGCATCCGATATGGCGCCATCGGCAGCGTTTCGCGTTACTTCAACAAGTACGTGGGTGTGCAGTTCGAGGGCGACTATCACAACGATAATAACGAAGACCACCCCACGAGCACCGATTTCTCAGGAGGATCGGGAGGTCTGATCCTGCGGTACCCGACCACCCACTTCACTCCATTTGTCCATGCCCTGGTTGGTGGAGAAAGTGCAGGCAGTTATTACTATCAAAATCAGTGGGGCTGGGTGGCTACGGGCGGTGGCGGCCTGGACTACAACACGCCATTGTTCAACCACCATTTGGCGCTTCGCCTATTCCAGGCAGATTACCAGTTCAACCGCCAGGAAGATATTGCCGATTTCAATATGCTTCGCTTGAGCGCCGGCGTTGTGTTCCGCATCGGTTCCTTTGCGCCGCCTGTGCCGGTATCCCTGGCCTGCTCCATCAGTCCCGCGTTTATCTTTCCCGGCGACCCAGTCACGGTAACAGCAACCGCCGGCAACCTCGACCCGAAGCTACATGCGGTTTACTCCTGGTCGGGAGAGGGAGTGACAGGTGACGGAGCAACGGCAACAGTAGCAACCGCATCGCTTGCACCGGGCATACACACAATTGGCGGCAAGGTCACAGAAGGCAAGGGCGAGAAGATGGGCCTCAAGCCCGACGAAGTTGCGAATTGCCAGACCAGCTTTACCGTAAAAGCGTTTGAGCCGCCAACGATCAGTTGCCTGGCTAGCCCTGAAAACATCAAACCAAATGAGAGCAGCACGATCACTGCCACAGGGATAAGCCCGCAGAACCGGCCGCTCACCTATAGCTACTCGGCCCAGTCTGGTTCGATCAGCGGCAACGGTGCAACTGCAACCTTTTCCTCCACGGGCGCTTCGGCAGGTCCTGTGGCGATTACTTGCAACGTAGCCGACGACAAGGGAAACGTTGCGGCGGCAGTTGCCTCCGTTACAATCGCTCCCTTGCCCCAACAGCCAACTCCCGAGCAGGTCAGGCTTGAGGCTCGGCTGGCATTGCACAGCGTATTCTTCCCCACCGCCCAGCCAAGGGCAGCACACCCTGAGGGTGGCCTCGTCGAGAGCCAGCAACTGATTCTGAAAACTCTTGCGGAGGATTTCAAAGGCTATCTGGCAATCAAGCCCGAAGCTCACCTTATTCTCACCGGCCATGCCGATGTGCGCGGAACGCCAGAGTACAACCAGGCGCTCACGGAACGTCGCGTGAATCAGGTGAAGCAATTCCTGACGGGACAAGGCATCGTTGAAAACCAGATCGAGACGCGAGCAGTCGGCGAAGACCAGCAACTCACGCAAGATCAGGTCAAGGATCTCATTCAGAACAATCCTGAGCTAACTGACACCGAGCGGCAAAGGATTCTGCACGATCTGACGAAGATTGTTCTAGCTCAGAATCGCCGCGTGGACATTACGCTAACCACAACAGGACAACAATCCGTGAAGCTGTATCCATTCAATGCCCAGGATTCAATGACTCTCTTGGATGAGAAATCCGCAGCATCTACGAAGCGTACACGTACCACGAAGCACGGTCGTGCCAAGAAATAGACACCCCGACACTGGCGAAGCAGGTGAACCGGCCTGCTTCACCAGTGAAGGCACCAGCCTGAAGGCAGTAGTCCGTGGAGGGATAGCCCGTGATGGGAGTTTTACCACGGGTGAATTGCCAGCGGCTCTTCCAATGCAAAGCAGCGCAGTTATCCCTGAGAGCAACAGGGTTCGGGACATTTATCTATCCGTTCCCCCATGGACTTTTCTTGTGCGCAGCGAAGTTAGCACATCTTCGATGAGCGCACAGCGAACTTTGCATCTCGAAGAGAATCCAGCATAGATAGACAGTTTTGGGATGTTTGCGCGGCAATGAAACGAAAAACCAGCTAGAGCCGATCAGTTCCTGCTCGCGCAGCTGAGGTGAGGCGTGGCTACTGGCTGTAGCATCGCCTTTGAAGAGGAACTGAATCTGGCGGAATAGGACGGTCAGTCCGCACGGCATGGAAACATGCCTATCGAAACAAGCATTGACAGGAGATACCTGGGCGGATGGATTCAGGGCAACTCCATGCAAATGCATACGAATGCCAGGCTTTAGAACTCCTTTGCGGAACCACACAAGCCCGAAGGAATTCTGCTTACGTTCTTTCGTGAGCTGAAGAGTCGAACAATGTGCGATAGAGAGCCGACTGCGCATACAGCATTGAGTGATTTCCTGTTGCGGCGATGCTTCCCTGATCGAGCAGAGCAAAGCGGTCTACCCACGTCAGTGAACTGATGTGGTGCGAGATCACAATGAGCGTCTGACATGGACGTAATTCCGCAAGGGACGCAAGAACAGCACATTCTGTCGGGGCGTCCAGGGCCGAAGTTGTTTCATCCAGAATGAGCGCGGCCGACTCCTTTAAGAGTGAACGGGCTATGGCCAGCCGTTGACGTTCTCCCCCCGAAAGGCCAGCTGCGCCAGGTCCGAGTGGAGTGTCCAGTCCGTGTGGGAGTGCTCTGAGAACAGGCGCAAGCTGGACTGCCTCGATGCTTCGGAGCATGTCTGCGGTCGTCGCCAAAGGATTGCCATACAGCAGGTTCTCCCGGATTGTCCCTTGAAAGAGCACCGGGTGCTGCGGGACAAACCGAACCGTTTCGCGCAGAGAGGCCAACGTGTAGCACGCGAGAGGGTGCTCTTCGAGGAAGATGCAACCGGCCTCCGGATCGGCGGCGCGCACAAGAAGACGAGCCAAGGAGCTCTTGCCCGATCCGCTAGCACCGATGATTGCAAGCCGTTCCCCCGGATCAATGCGAAGCATTATGTCCCGCAGTGCGTGCTTTCCTCTATACGAGAAGGACACATTCTCGATCCTGAAGCCGCGATGCAGTTGGGGAGAGCTGAAGCGCATAGTTCCGGTGTCCCGTACGCTGGGCTCAAGCACGAGCAGTTCGCGTACCCGGCGAATGCTTGCTCCAACCGTCTGGAGCCGTGCATAAAGGTCCATCGCCGAGTTGATCGGATCAAACACCCGTGTGCTATAAGCGTAGAACGCCACCAAGCCACCGATAGTCAGGGTGCCGGCAACTACCTTCGCGCTGCCAAGAGCGAGCACAACCAGAATGGCCGCAACCAGGATCGCGCCGATCGAAAGGCTGAACCCCACTTGCGTGCGCCGTTGAACCCACTGTGCCCGCAGCATCCCCTCCCATAAGGATCGAGCCTGATGCGCGGATCTCTCCCCGGCACCGAGAAGTTGAATCTGCGGGACTGCTGCAAGGTGCTCGTTCAACATGCTGGTTGCCACGCCAACTTCGTTGCGCGCCTCATCAGCTCTCGTCTTCAATAACGCGCTGAATCGTCGCTGGATGATGGCAAATAGCGGCATCAGAGGCAAAACGGTCAGAGTCATGGGCAGATTCAACCTGGCCATCATCGCCAGGTTGAGCACGAAGAACAGGACGGCTCTAAGGCTTTGATTGGCGGTTTCGGCGCCGAGATTCGCGATCTCGTCGACATCGCGTTCAATCCGTGTCAGTTTCTCGCCTGTCGGCGTCTGCTCGTGATAGTCGGCCGAAAGCCGGTTCATCTGATCGAGGAGAGCGATGCGCAGATCGCGGATACAGTGCTGGGCTATGGAGAAATTGACAAGCGAACCCATCGTATAGAGAGCGGATCTGCCGAAATAGCAAAGGCCGATCCCACCGGCCAACTCCATCGCAAATCGCAGGTCGCCTCGCGGCAGAGCCCGGTCGATCAAACTACGCATCATTAGCGGATCAATGGTCGCGGCAATCCCCGCAAAAGACACGCACAATAAACCGAGCACAATTCTCATGCGCATAGGCTCGAGACGATCGAGCAACCATCTGAAATCGCTTCCTGCCAGCATGTCGCTCCTCCGCGATTTCTTGCGACGAAATGACACAACTCTAGCCTGCGTCTCGACAATTCAGCATGATCAAATTGTTCTTGTTTCGTATAAGCAACAGACCTAACCCCGCGATTGACGTTTCCACGAGGCCGTATTCTCCTGCCTATATTGGCG
>JAATGG010000185.1 GCA_015654835.1 Terriglobales bacterium | reverse complement strand
GTTTGTGAAGCGGCATCATCGCACGGTACGCGATGCGGAGGGACTGCTTGAGGAACATCGCTTCCTCGCACATCTGCGTGCGCATGGGGCGGCGGTGCCGCGAGTTTTCGAGGCGGCGTCGGGTGAGACGGCGATTGCAACCGGCGAGTGGACTTATGAGGTGCATGAGACGCCCGCGGGGATCGACCTCTATGGCGATGCGCTTTCGTGGACTCCGTTTCGATCTGTGAGACATGCCTATTCGGCGGGGCAAGCGCTGGCTCGGCTGCATCTTGCAGCCGAGGGATTCGATGCACCAGTGCGCAGAGCGCGGCAACTGGTGGCGGGTTTCACGATTTTTGCGGCGCAGGACGCCAGCGCTGAATTCGATCGCTATGTAGCAGAGCGACCAGCGGTTACGGATTATCTGCGCACGCGTCCGTGCCGCGAAGAGGCCCTGGAACTGCTGGAGCCGTTTCATGCAGAGTTATTGCCGCTGCTGCCGGCGCTACGGCCGCTGTGGACACATAACGATCTGCATGCTTCGAACGTGCTGTGGAGCGATGCGCGTGAGGATGCGCGGGCGGTTGCCGTGATCGATTTTGGCCTGGCGGACCGTACGAACGCCGTGCACGATATTGCACAGGCCATTGAGCGCAACATCGTGGAATGGCTTGCCCTGGTGGAGAATCCAGAACACCCGGAAAAAGTAGGCATAGAGTTCGAACAGCTTGATGCGTTGCTTGCGGGATACGAGTCAGTGCGACGGCTTTCAACTGAAGAGGCCGCGGCGCTTGCGCCGATGACCGCGCTCTGCCACGCCGAGTTTGCCCTATCCGAAACGGACTATTACTTGAGTGTGCTGCATTCGGAGAGCTATGCACGCATGGCCTGTGAAGGATATCTGGTCAGTCACGCGGGCTGGTTTCGCGGTGCAGGCGGCAAGTTACTGGACAGATTGCGAAACTGGGCTGAAACACGCGAAAAGCTTACATCGGAGGCCGTGCGGTGAGCTGGATTCTGAACTATGTCACCGCGAACTGGCTGGAGATTGCGGGCACGGTGACCGCGGTGGTTGGCATCTGGCTGACGACGCGGCGCAGTATGCTTTGCTGGCCAATCGTGCTGGCCTCGGACATCATCTACCTGATTGTTTTCTATCGCGCGCAGTTACTCTCGGATGCGCTGCTGCAGGGATTCTTTCTTGTCTTCACGTTTTATGGATGGTGGCATTGGTGGCGGGGTGTGCGTGAGGAGGGCGAGGTGCGCGTGGTTCCGCTGGCGATGCGCAATATGGCGTTGGGGCTGGTGGCAGGCGCTGTGGGCAGCTTCGTTCTCGGCGAACTCGCAAAGCGCGCCCATGCGGCGTTGCCTTACCTCGACTCCACGCTGGCTAGTTATAGCCTGGTGGCCGGTTGGTGGGGAGCGCGGAAGCATACAGCTAACTGGTGGCTATGGATCGTGGTCGATGTGGTTTATATCGGCGAATATCTTTATAAGGATTTGAAGACGACGGCAGCACTGTACGCGGGGCTTGTGGTGTTGGCGGTGATGGGGCTGCGCGATTGGCGACGCGCCGAGAATGCTCACGAAGTGGAATGGGCTGGTGAGGGGATCTCCGATTAAGTTCAATCCCTGTGCCGGCGCCTTTCTAGGGTAAAGGCTGCCATTCGACAGATAGACTGAGAGGCCCACTCCAGCCACAGATACAAGAAGCGAGCGGCCCGAGCGGGGCACCCAAATGTACCTGGGTGCCCGGATGCCGGTAGAACGACAGGGGTTCAGAGAGCTAAACGGCGAGTTGGACAGCGTTGTGCAGGGGCTCGCCGGCGATGAAGCGGCGCAACTCATCGGCTGCGGTCTTGAGAGCGCGGGGAGCAAACTGCGGAGTCGAGCCGGCAATATGGGGAGTGAGCAGAAGGTTGGGGCAGCTCCATAGAGGATGGCCGTCGGGCAGCGGTTCGGGGTCGGTTACATCGAGAGCGGCGCGGATTTTGCCTGCATTGAGAGCCTCGACCAGAGCATTTGTCTGCACGATGGGACCGCGGGCGGCGTTGACAAAGAGCGTGCCTTGCCGCATGAGGCCGAATTGCTTGCTGCCGATCAAACCTCGCGATTCCGGGGTGAGGGGCAGAATGAGCACAACGATGTCCGCCTTCGGCAGCAGGCTGTCGAGTTCACTCACCGAGTGAACGAGAGGCTCAGTGCGTGCGCTGCGGGCTACGCGCAAAAGATCGACGTTGAACGGCGTGAGCATGCGCTCAATCTCTTGGCCAATGGCGCCATGGCCAACCATCAACACGGTCTTGCCGGTGAGTTCTTCAAGCAGGACGGGCGGATAGAGCGGACGCTTATCGCCGCTGATGGTTTCATAGTGGGTGGTGGCTTCGGAGCGACGCTTCCACTGGCCCGATTGCTGGATGCCGAAGTAGAGCGGAAAGTACTTCTGCATGGCGAGAATCGCGGACAAGGTCCACTCGGCAGTGGAGACATTATGCGCGCCTCTGCCGCTGCAGATGGTGACATGTGGGCCGACGGTGCCGGGGATCCACTCGGTGCCAGCCATGAGCGACAGTACCAAGCGAATCCCTTGGAGACGCGGCCAGATACGCAGGGCGCGCCCTTGATATGGATCGGGAATCCACACGTCGAGCTCGACGTCGTGATCTAGAGAATCTGCCAGCGGAATCAGCTCGATCCCATCGGGAAAGACGTTCAAAAATTCCGCACTCAACTGCGCTGGATATCCAACTCGTAGCATAAGAATCCTGTCTCCTAAGATGCTACACGCTCGGGGCAGCTTTAATCATCACCAGTTCGCGCATGGAAGAGCTTGGAGTTGATGTCGGGCCAGAATTCCTTGAGCAGGTTCGAAGCTCCGTCGAGCCCGACCTGGGTTACCCAGCGCTGGCCGGTCTTGGTCCATGTGCGTTCCTGACCGGGATAGTAGAGGTCCGCGATGCCGGAGGCCGCGCCGTTGCCGACCACCTCGGCAAAGTTGGGAGTTGTGCCGCCGCTGTCGGTGCGGGTGATCAAGAGCCGGGAGATGGCGTACCCGGTGCGCTTGACAAAGCCGCCATGGCCCATCGTGTAATAGCGCGGATCCTCATGGGTGCTCGTGGGCACGATGAACTCCGTCATCAGATTGCCGTCGACCGTGTCGACAAAACCGTGCCAATAGTAGCGCGCATAGGCTGGCGCTCCGTGATGAAATTCGGGATAGGAGTTCTCGGCTTGGGAGACACCGGCCAGAATGCCGACGTAGAGGACGTCGGAATAGTCGAAGCTGTCTTCGAAAGCGAGCTTGAATTTGTCACGAGGCGAGAGCGGTGGCAGCTTCTGATCCGCACTGACGGAGCGGAAATTCGGTACGATGCCGAGAATACGCTTGGTCTGCTGACCCGCTGGGGCCTCTTGAGGCTGGCTTTGCTGCCGGGCTGCCGGGGTCTGACTTTGTTGTGAATCGGAAGACTGCCCGGGGGCATCCGGCAGGGCCGATAGATCTACCGGCCTTGATTCTGAAGTGGCGGCCTTCTGCTGCGCAAAGGCGGGGACGAGCGCGCCCGCCAACAAGAAAAGAAGAGAGATCGACAGCTTGCATTGCATGAATTGGGGGACTCCATCACGAAGATTGCGGGAGATGCCGGTGCTGGGGGAATACCGTGTTTATTGTTCCGGCCTGATGCACAACGGGAAACCACGCTACGGTTTTTAGATGCCTGATGCCCTCAGCAAGGCTCGTATTGCTTGAACTGTGATGACAAAACGGTGGTTACAGGACATTTCGATGCTGGAACCGGCTTATGACATATGCCCCACAGGGAAATAGGACTATTGGATGGACGTGTCAAGGGGTAAAACGTGAGATTGGTCACCTCATAACCGGCCGGTTTGCGCCATTCTATCTAGAGGGGCATTTTGTTCCGAGGATTGCGTCACGAGGGATTGCATCGATGAGCCTGAAGGCAAACAAGACGTGGTCCCAGCAGCAACTTGCGTTTCAGTTGCGCATGGATCAACAGAGCAGGCAAGGGTTACTGTCCTGGGAGCACCGGCGGCTGCTGTTGCACGCAGCCAAGACGGCGATGGCTGCGGCGCTTTGCTGGTGGCTGGCGCTGCGGTTCGGGCTGCACGACGGCTACTGGGGCTCAATCAGTGCCGTAATTGTATTGCAGTCGAATTTCGGGGCGACTATCACCGCTTCTCGGGATCGCTTGCTGGGCACAGTGATCGGTGCGGTCTTTGGTTTTTCGTTTTCGCTATTTGGGACGCTGCCATGGAACTACGTGATGGCGGTGCTTGCAGCGCTGACTTTGTGTGGCCTGCTGGAATTTCGCAGCAGCTCGCGGCTAGCCGGGGTGACGATCTGCATTGTGATGCTGGTGCAGACGACCGGCTCACATTGGGCGATTGCGCTGGATCGCGTGAGCCAGGTGTTTCTCGGAATCCTGGTGGCGCTTGCGGTGTCTACGCTGGTGTTTCCGGACCGCGCACGTTTGCGGCTACGCGACGGGCTGGCGCAGGAATTTCTGATGATGGGCGGTCTGTTCGAGGCGATTCTGCAGGGCTTTCGCGGTATGCCTGCCGAAAATATGCCGGCCCTTCGCCGCGACGTGATCGCCATGCTGCAGGGCAACAATCAACTGCTGGAAGCGGCCCGCAACGAACCTTCAGGGGGACCGGGATGGCGTGAAGGGCTGGGAATGCTGGCGCAGTTCGGGCGTTCGCTGTTCGATGCGCTGGTGGCGTTGGAACTTGCAGTGCAAGACGGACAGGATGAGGGATACGCGGAACAGTTAGAGCCCGCGCTGGGAAAGCTGACGGTGGATATCCGCAGCGGCTTTAACTATGTGGCGGCCTGCATTCACAACTGGCGTTTCCATGTGGCGCCGACCGGACTGCAACTGGAAGAAGATGTAGCCCGGCTCGAAGAGCGCATGACAGCCGTGCGGCCAAAGGGTATCGGGTTTTCGCAGGCCGATATTCTGCGCGGGTACGCAGTGCAGTTGCACCTGAAACATATTGCGCGGCTGTTGCGTGCTTCGCGTGTGGAGACCAGCCGCGCTGTGGGCGAAGGGCAGGATTTGTAAATGCTGCCGGGCCGTAGAAGTTCAGGCGAAGAACGTGCGCAACGCTCCTATACAGTTTTCAATTTCCTTGAGTGTAACAGCATAGCCGAAACGTAAGTGGCCTTCGCCGTGGATGCCGAAGACGGAACCGGGGATGGTGGCGATGTGCGCCTTTTCAAGCAGAATCTGCGCGGCAACGCGGCTATTTTTGTCGATTTTTTCTACATTGGGAAACGCATAGAAAGCGCCTGCGGGAGGCTCGCACGTAAGACCCACTTCATTGAGGGCGGAAACCAGCAGATCGCGGCGCGCGCGATATTGCTCGCGGTGGGCTGCGATCTCGGCTGCAGGCGTTCTGAGCGCTTCAAGCATGGCATACTGCACGGGCGTGGTGACGCCGTTGGTGGAGTAGAGAATGATCTTGCGCATACCCGTCATGAAGGGTTCGGGGGCCACGGTGTAGCCTGCGCGCCAACCGGTCATGGCATAGGTCTTGGAAAAGGTGTAGGAGGTGATGGTGCGCTCGGCCATGCCGGGCAACGATGCGATGGAGAAAGGAGAGCCATCGTAGATCAAGTCCTCGTACGCTTCATCGGCAATGACAATCAAGTCATGCTCGATAGCGAATGCGGCAACCTCTTCCGCCTCCGCCTTGGTGAAGACCAGGCCGCTGGGATTCTGCGGCGTGTTGAAGTAGATAGCGCGGGTCCGGGGGGTGAGACACTGCTTCAATGTTTTGCGGACGCCATTCTGGCGGGCGCCGAGGGTGTCCACGAGGACGCGGCGGGCCTGTGCACCGGCGACCAGATCGCCAATCGGAGTCCAATAGGGAGAGAAAATCAGCGCCTCGTCACCGGGATCGAGCACGGTTTGGAAGGCCGCGTAGAGCCCATGGGTGCCGCCCATGGTAGCGATGACCTGGTCGGTAGTGACGTGGATGTTATTTTTTGTCGCAAGCTTTTCAACCAATGCCTTGCGCAACGGTAACATGCCGGAGGAGGGCGCATAGTGCGTCTGGTTCTCCACGATGGCCTTGATTGCCGCGTATTTAATTAGCTCAGGTGTTTCAAAGAAGGGTTCACCACCGTGCATCGGGTGGACCTGAAGGCCCTCCGCGCGCATCCCCATCACCTTGTTGCGGACGAGCACAATATCCGAGAAACCTACCTCGTCCAGCCGCTTGGCGAGCCGGATTCCGCTCAGTTGGGTTGTCATGGTTCTGTTTTCCTCTCTGGTGCAGGATGCGGGGAAGTATCCTTTCAGCATAGCCGATAGCGGGCCACGCGCATGGCTGGATGTACAGTTCCTTGGGATACGCCGCACATTAGAGGGCGAAGAGTTCGGTATAGACGGCCATGCCGACGACCGCGTCGGCGCCCACGGTAGCCAGCTCATCCACTTCCTGTTGGCTGCGAATGCCGCCCGCCACGATGAGCTGCCGGTTTGTCAGCCTGCGCAGGCGTACTGCGGTTTCAAGGGGAAAACCCTGCATAAGTCCTTCGCCGTCGACATGCGTATAAAGGAACGCGGCAGCATGGGGAGCAAGCTGCGGAATGGCATCGTCGGGCGTAAGCGCGACTTGGGACTTCCAGCCTTTGACGGCGATGCGGCCATTTTTAGTGTCGATGCCGGCGACCACACGCTCTGCCCCCACGGCGGTGGCGAGCGCAGAGGCAAATTCGGTATTTACTGTGCCGGCCTCGGAAAAAAGAGCGGAACCAATGATAACGCGCTTCGCGCCCGCATCGAGCACCTGTCGCGCCCGTTCGATGGAGTGAATTCCCCCCCCCGCCTGGCAGGGCAACCGCTTGGCAATTCGCGCCACCAGAGCGGAGTTGTCGCCTTGGCGCATGGCCGCATCGAGATCGATCAACTGCACGAGAGGAAAGCGGGAGAATTTCTCGATCCAATATTCAAAATCGTCAAAGGCCAGGCGCAATTTTTCACCCTGCACAAGCTGAACGATGCGGCCGCCCAGCAGATCGATGGAAGGAATTAGCATGGCAGCCTCACGGATACGCCGGCTTGCGCCAGCTCTTCTTTGAGTGAGCGGGCGCTGGATACGCCGAAGTGAAAGATGCTGGCGGCGAGAGCTGCGTCGGCCCGGCCGCGGGCGAAGACATCGGTAAAGTGAGCTACGGTGCCGGCTCCGCCCGAAGCGATGACGGGAATGCCGACGGACTCGCTGACAGCGGCGGTGAGTTCGCAGTCGAATCCGGCGCGGGTGCCGTCGTTGTCCATGGAGGTGAGGAGAATTTCACCAGCGCCGCGGGCCTCGGCCTCACGTGCCCACTCGACCACGCGGCGGCCAGCGGACTTGCGGCCACCCTGCACGAAAACTTGCGCGTCGCGAACCGGATCGGGGGCTTGGGGATCACGCCGTGCGTCGATTGCCACGACAACGGCTTGTGCGCCGAAGCTGCGGCCGATGGTGTCGATGAGTGTTGGGTCAGAGAGGGCTGCGGAGTTCACGCTGACTTTGTCGGCCCCGGCTTCGAACACCTGCTCGGCATCGCGCGCGCTGCGAATGCCGCCGCCGACGGCAAAGGGCACAAAAAGTTCTCGCGCGGTGCGACGGACGGTGTCGAGCAGAGTTTGCCGGCCTTCGTAAGTGGCGGTAATGTCGAGCAGCACGATTTCGTCGGCGCCCTCTCGCGCATGGCGTGCGGCAAGCGCTGCTGGATCGCCTGCGTCAATGATGTCGACAAACTGCACGCCTTTCACGACCCGCCCATCCCGTACATCGAGGCACGCGATAATTCGTTTGGTTAACATGCAGTTCCTTTCGCTTCCCATCCCAAAAAATTGCGCAAAATTTTCAGGCCAGTTTCACCGGATTTCTCCGGATGAAATTGCACGCCCATCACGTTCTGGCGTTCGACGGCCGCAGCAAACGGCTCGATGTAGCGAGCGATGGCCGCAGTGTTGGCGGTGACGGGCGCTTTGTAGGAATGGGTGAAGTAGACATATTCACCAGGTTCCACATCGGCGAGTAATTGCGAGTTGCTCCGTGCTTCGAGGGAGTTCCAACCGACATGGGGAACTTTTTCATCGCCTTCGGGAAAGCGCGTGCATTGTGCGGCGAAGTGCGCGAGGCCCGGCTGCTCAGGGGCTTCGCTTGAGCCGGCGTAGAGCCACTGCATTCCGACACAGATGCCCAGGAAGGGAATGTCGCGTGCGATCGCGGCGCGGATTGCGTGTGTAAGGCCGGTGGCATCAAGCCGCTCGGTGGCAGCGAAATGGCCCACTCCGGGTAGCACGATGCGTTCCGCAGCTTCTATCGGCGATAAGTCGGCGTCGGTCACATCCGGCTCCGCGCCAAGATAGCGCAGGGCCTTGAGTACCGAGGTCAAATTACCCGCTTTGTAATCGATGACGGTTACGCGCATCAGAGAAGCCCCTTTGTAGATGGGAGCATTTCGCCCAATTGTTTATCTCGCGAGCAGGCCACGCGCAATGCCCGGGCAAAGGCTTTGAAGATGGCTTCGATCTTATGATGGTTGGAGCGGCCATACATGGTTTTGACGTGTACATTGGCGCGGGCGCCGCGAGCGAAACCTTCAAAGAAATCGGTGACTAACTCGGTTTGCAGATCGCCAACTAATCGTGTGCGGACCTTGGCGTCGACGGCGAAAGCCGTGCGGCCGCTGAGGTCTACCGCGGCGATGGCGAGAGTTTCATCCATGGGCATGAGAAAGTAGCCAGCGCGCAGGATGCCGCGTTTGTCACCAAGTGCACGGTCAAAGGCTTCGCCGAGTGCGATGCCTACATCTTCGACGGTGTGGTGTTGATCGACGTCGAGGTCGCCGTCACATTTGAGTTCGAGATCGAAGGCGCCGTGACGCGTGAATAACTCAAGCATGTGATCGAAGAAGCGAATGCCCGTGGAGATTTTGTACCGGCCTTTGCCTTCAATCGTGAGATGGAGAGCTATGCGGGTCTCCGTAGTATTGCGGTCGAAGCTTGCAGTGCGCAGAGGAGCGGTGTCGTCCGGCTGCGTCTCCTTTTGGGTAGTCATTGCGCATCTCCTCGAAGGAATGTTTCTATCGGTATTGCGATGGATATTCCTTCAGGGGCTAAAGCCCCGTTGCCTTCCAGTTATGCTGATGGTTGCAGAAGATTGAGCGCGGCCAATGCTTCATTGAGTGCCACGATGGCCTGGCGCATCTGCTCGCGGGTGCCGATGGTGATGCGAACGCGACCATTGCAGCCGGGATCGTTGGAGCGGTCGCGCACCAGGACACCGGCTGCGTGCATGAGCCGGACAAACTCTGCGTGCTGCGAGCCAATATCCACCAGAACAAAGTTGGCACGGCTGGGCCAGCGGCGTATGTTTGCGGCATCGAGTGCTGTTTCAAATTCTGTGCGTGCGGCAAGAACCTCGCTCACATACCAGTTGAGATAGGCGGTGTCTTTAAGTGCGGGCGGCAGGCAGGCCAGGGCGAGAGAGTTCACGCTATAGGGTGAGAGCACACGACGGACCCAGCGCATCAACTCTGCGGGGCCGGCAAGCACACCGACACGCAAGCCAGCGAGGCCGTATGCCTTGGAGAAGGTGCGAGCCACGATAAGGTTAGGCAGCGCGCCTACCATGTCCTTTACAGTTTCGCCGTGAAAATGGAAGTATGCCTCATCGACAAGAAGCAAGGCATGGGGCGCACGACGTGCGATTTCCGCAATCTGCTGGCGCGTAGCCACGGTGCCGGAGGGGCTGTTGGGATTGGCGATAGCGATGATTTTGGTACGTGGCGTGATAGAAGCGAGCAGGCGTTCAAAAGGAAACTGGAGATCGTCTGCGGCCTGCACGGCCACGACGCGCGCATCGGTACCCGAGGCATAGACCTCATACATGGTGTAAGTGGGTACGGGAAGGAGTAACTCGTCGCCTGCATCAAGAAAGGTCTCGAAGAGCACGTGAATGGCCTCATCCACGCCATTGGTAAGTGCCACCTGCGCGGCGGAAAGGCCTAAGTGCGCGGCAACCATTGCCTCAACCGGCTCCCGCTCGGGATAGCGTGTCAGATTGCCGGCAGAGATGCAGGCGAGCGTCTCAAGGACAGCGGGCGAGCAGGCCAGCGTGTTCTCGTTGAAGTCGAGGCGGAGAGCGTCGCGACAGCCCAGGGGGGGGTGGTATTCCTTCATGGCAAGAACGCGGGCTCGGGGCTTTGGATAGGGCATCTTATCTGGTTCAGACATTAGACCTCCTCGTGCTCTGGCCTTTGTTTGAGCCTCTGCGCAGGCGGGTGCGAATGGCTTCGGCGTGGCCGGTGAGACCCTCGGCCTCGGCGAGTAGCGCAGCTTGCGGACCCAAGGTGCGCAGACCTTGCGCGGAATACTCCTGCACGGTGATGAGCTTGACGAAGTCGTTGACGCTAAGGCCACCGCGGACGCGGGCCATGCCGCCGGTGGGCAGCGTGTGATTCGGTCCGGAGATGTAGTCGCCCATGGGCTGCGCGGACCAGCGGCCGACGAAGACCGAGCCCGCATTCTGTACCCATTTCAAATCGCTCGCCGCATCGACGGTCAGATGCTCGGGAGCAATACGGTTGGTGATCGCGTGCGCCTGGTCTACGCTGGTTGCAACGATGATGAGGCCGTTGCGATTGAGAGATTCGCGGGCCACTGGATTTTCACGACTGCGCAGCTTGGTTTTGGCAAGGACATCTTTAGCCAATTCGGAGATGGTGGTGATAAAGATGGCTAGGACTTCGGGATCGTGCTCGGC
>JAATGG010000274.1 GCA_015654835.1 Terriglobales bacterium | reverse complement strand
CTCTTTGCAAAGAGGGGAACGCGCGCGTTGGCGCCCACACCGCCGCCCGCGGCCTTTGAAGTAAAGGCACCAAGGGCCGAAGCACCGCTTGGCAATTGCGCGTTCGGGAATACACGGTCGCGGAAGAAGCGGCCAACGCCAAAGATTTCATAGTGGCCGAATCCCGGCTCATACGCGATTTTGGCAACCAGATCGGGAGCGTAGTTAAAGCTGTAGTTTGCAGTCGGATTATAGAGTCCGCCGCCATTGCCCGCCTGCTGATAAACGACGGTGGGCAGGTTGTGGCCTCCGAGATTGAGGGTCTGCGCTTCTTCTGCCGCGCCACCGACCCACAGTCTGGAACCAATCTTCTTGGTCACGCGAAAGCCGTATTGCCGCTCCCAGGTGAAACCGACGTTGTACTGCGCATCGATGGTCAGGGGAATTGCCTCAGCGAGGTTATCGAGGCCATGCCTGTATTCAGTGGCGAGCGACCACATTTGTCCGCCGGTGATCGTCCAGCCGCTGTTGAGCGCAGCCTGCGCCCAGACCTGCCGTTGGCGCAGCGTGTAGCTGTTCGACTGGTTGTCGTTGGAAGTGGTGCCGGCAGAGAGGAAGTCAGCCTCATAGTAGCCGCGCACCGTGGACTTGGATAACTTGCCCTCTGCAAGCAGAGAAACCCGGGACTGCCTGCCGCTGGCATTGAACTCGGAGAGCAGGCCCGCGGTCTGGCCGGCAAAGGGAATGCTGGTGAACGGCGTATTGACGTCGCCGCCGACGCCGCGTTGGCGGTCCACCGTTTCTGCAGCGAGGAAGCCGCCAGGCTTTAGCTCGATTCCTCTGAAGTGCAACGAATCGGGATGCTCGAGCGCCTGCTGCGCTTTTTGCTCGGCCTGCACTGTTTCTACGATCGAAGTCGACGTCGACTTCAGATCAGAGACGGCAGTCTTGAGGTTCTCGACCTGCTCATCGTTGTGGCCGGCAACCTGCTGCGCATTTTCCAGTTCTTTCTTGGCCTCGGCAGCTTCTGTCTTTGCAGCGGCAGCATTCTCGTTTGCCTGATGCAACTGGTCCTTCAAGGTCTGGACCTCATGTTGCAACTGGTCAAACTTTTCGTTCATCTGGTCGAGCATCTGGAACTTCTCATTCAGTTGCTCCAGCAACATATGCTCTTGGGTCTTTGAACGGACCTTGCTGTGCTTCGCTTGAGATTCATCTGCAGGATTCTGCGCCTGAGCACCCAAGAGGCTAAGAGCCATCCAAAGGACGACAAAGGTTTTTCTGCCCATGGTTATCTGATTTCTCCTTGGTTCTGTTTTCCGACCGAGTGATTCACATGGGTCACTCGGTCCTTTTTCATGGCAGTGCTCGTAGAAGCTCGTTCGGCTGCCCTGCGTGCACCTCGTTGCATCGGGGTGCTGGCGTTAAGTAATCGTGATGATGATGCTGTTCGACTCGGTCGGGTCCGTGACAGAAGTAGCGATAACCGTAACCGTGTTGCCCGTCGGCACCGTAGCTGGAGCGGTGTAGGTGATCGCCGTGCCGTTAGCGGTCTTTGTCGCGCTCAGAGCGCCGCAATCGCTCGACTGGCAGGACAGAGACCAATTGATGCTTCCTCCGCCAACCGTATAGTCGTTGCTCAGCGTACCGGTGAGCGACATCGCGTCACTCGCCGGAAGGGTAAACGGCGGCGGTATCGAAGCCACGATGGCGACTGAAATAGGCCGGCCTGCGATCACCAGCGTGAGAGTCGAAAATTGTGAATGATCAGCCGATGCACCCGCGTACAAGGTAACCGTGCCCGCCTTGGGCGGCGCCGCCGGAGCGGTGTAATAGGTGACAATGCCATCCGCAGTCTGCGCATACGGAGGAACAGGTGCAGTGGCGGTATGAACAGGCGTGAAGGACCCGCAGGAGGTATCGATGGTCTGGCCCGGAGGCAGCGGAGTCCCAGGAGGCAACGCGCTGCCGCAACTCACTGTCCAGTCCGCTCCCAAAAGATCTTTGTCGTTAGTGAGCGTGACATCGAGATAGGTTCCACTGCCAACCGTAAGTGTCTTTATCGCAGGCTGCGCGATGCCGTTGATGTCGGTAGGCGTTATGGGGCCGACATGCGTCTTCACCGAACTGCCGCCGCATCCAACAAAGCCCAGGACCGCGGCGCAACAACAGAGGACCACGATGCGGCCGAGCCTCTGATTCGTACTTGAAGAAAAACACAGGAAGGGAGCCTTCCGGGTTTCCGGGTTCAACGCGATCCTGCACGAGTCCGACATTGCGAATTTTTTTCTGATCCTCATGGCCTTCTCAAGTCCAGTCATTCGATCCTTCCTCGGTTGCCCTTGCTTTCGGCGCATTAGGGCTTTGCTCCGAGCTTGTTGTTCTTCACAGCGGCGGCAAGCGGTGTTACCGCTGGAGTTGCCACTCCCACAAACTCCGTCACAGTGTTGTTGTTCAGCAGGACCCACAGATTTCCAGAGCCATCGACGGCCAGGAACTGAGGATCGTTCGAGAGACTCTGGTCAACAAAGGCGTAACCATTGGTCACATCGATCAGCGATACGCTCGGAGGTTGAGTTGCAGCGGTGCAATTGACTCCTCCAGCACTGGCCAGCCAGACTCTGTTGGCCCCGTCTACCGCCAGAGCGCTCGGATTCGCGACGGTCTGCGCGTTGTCGTTATCTGTGGGTGAAGGAGTGCCGGGATTTCCGGTATACCCGGCGGGAACCTTGTAGGCGCCGCAATGACTCGGTCCCCAGATATTGCCGGAAGCGTCCGCTGCTATCTGGCGCTGGTTGGTTGCAGTAAACCCTCCCGGTACGCCCACGGCAGGCGCGCCACTTGCGCCGTTCAGTTCTGCAAGCAGGAAAGCCGCCGTTCCGTTCTGCTGCCGGTTCTCGTTCTGAATCCACACGTCGCCCGATCCGTCGATTGCGATGGGAAGCGGGTTCGCAATCCCATCGGTGTATCCATCGGCAGGAGACAAGGCGATTCCGCTATTGCTGAATCTTGCAACGCCGCCAGGAGAGCCGCTGTTTGTGACCCAGACGCTGCCCATCCCGTCGATGGCTATGCCCACGCCCAACGACAGCCCGCCGCCGAGGAAGGGGCTCCCTGTAACCGGCGTGGCGGTACTGTCCAACTCAGCCAGAGTTCCGTTGCCGTTGACGATCCACACGTAACCGTTGGCGTCGATGGCCACCGGCCCTGGAGCATTCAGGCTCGCAGGCGTGAATCCGCCCGCGACACTGCTCAAAACGGCAGGGGAAATTGGAGCGCCCAAGTTACTCCATTCGCTAACGCTGTTCGTATTTGTATTCGTGATCCACAGGTTCCCCAAAGCGTCCACGGCGAACGAGGAAGACCCCGAGCTTGTGAAGCCTGACCCGCCTACGCCGCCGCCAGAGGTGTAGTTCAACGCAATCGACCAGTCGTGAGGCGCGCTTGTCAGGATCGGCTGAAACGGCGACGATGCGTTCACCGTTCCCGTTCCATAGACTCCGGCAACATTGGGAGCCACAGCCATGTTGGCATCCGGGGGCTTGACCAAATCGAATGCAGCCTGAAGGGTATCGGTCGGCGCGGTCGAAGTGTCATCCTGTTGGCGCGGATTGGCATTGACAAATAGATTGCCGCAGGCCGAGCCATCCCCGGCCGAGCCACCTGACGTAATGGCACACGCATCGAGAACGTCCGCGAACGTGTTGATCTCGATATACGGCACCGCAGCGTTGCCGGCGAGCGTGTTGTACAGAGGCCGGCCGGTTCCGACATTCACGAGGTTGTTTACAGTCGCAAACGCGTTGGCTAGTCCGGTCGCCGCATTCGCACTGCTGGAACCGATATTGAGATAACTGCTGGCGCCGGTCAGTGGGTTGTCGGCCGAGAACGGAGCGAGAGCGGAGGCTGTGGCTACGGTCGTAACTTCATTGATAACGAACGGAGAAGAGCTGAGATTGCTGCACGCGCCAAGGGCAGTCATCAATGCCAGATTCTGATTCGGAGCACTCGATCCGACCTGACCACCAACCGCAACCAGGTAGAGCTGGCTGGTAAGTTGCGGACAGGCATAGCCCGCCGGAATCTTGAAACTCCCGGTCGAGTCTGTGGTGATAGCGCCCGTCGCATTCGGCGAAGAGATCGCTATCGACGCTGAAGCATAACCACTTGTGCCGGCCGCGTAGAGATAGACCGATGCTCCGACAAGGGGTTGCGTTCCAGCCTGCACAATTCCGTTCAGATCGGGTCCCGTCGCTTCGGAAGTGATCGGAATGGACGAAGCGACGGTCGCCTGGGTGGCTACGTTATTCAGCCGGTCGGCCGTCGCCGCCGCTGTGATGAGCACAGTGCCACCCTCCGGCGCCACAGAAGGTGCGGTATACGTGATGGGCACGCCATTCGGCCAACCCGGAGCGCTGGTCGCAATGACCGCGGGCACGGGAGGGACATACGGACTTCCCGGGTTTCCCGCAGTCGGAGGCACTGCCTGTATCGCCGGTCGCGCCGGCACAATCGTGAAGAATCCGCATCCGCTGGCACAGACGGTCCAGTCGATGCCGGCATGAGATGGATCGTTCGCGACCGCAGCGTTGAGCGTTATCGTTGTCCCCTGAAGAATCTGCGATGGCGCAAAGGGAACAAAAGCGATCGAGTGCACCGTCGACGGTGTAACTGTCATCGCACTCGACAGGACCGAAGTGGCCGGAAACGCCGTCGATGTAGCACGAATCTGTACCGGTACTCCTGGAACCGTTGGCGGAGCCACATAAGTGGCAGTTACTCCGTTAGCCGTTTGGTGAGGACTTACGTACCCGCAGGCGCCAACTGCGGTATTGCTACACACAACCGACCAGGTAACGCCGCCGGGAGTTGTGTCGTTGGTAACCGACGCGTTGACCGTCGCCTGTCCGGTTGCGGCGACGGTTGTGGGCGGCTGCTCAGTAAAGGCGATAGAGGCCGGCGCTGTAATCGTAGTGCTCGCAGTGGCTGCGTTTGCCACGAGCGTCGAGTTGAGATTATAGGCGTGCGAAATAGCCGTGATGGTCAACGGATTGGTTGGAGGCAGCGAAGAGGGCGCAGTATAGGTGGTCGTCGATCCGCTGTTCGTTGTTGCCGGATTGAAGGTGCCGCACGCTCCCGGCGCGCTGCTGCCGCAACTGGCGGTCCAGTCCACGCCCGCATTCGTGGAATCTCCGGTAACAGTCGCAGCCACCGTAGTCGTCTTGCCTTCGGCCAGCGACGTCGAAGGCGCGTGACTTATCGCGACGCTGATGACCGGAAATCCACTGATCGTCGCAGTTGCAGAGGCGTTGGTCGTGCCATCGGTAGCCGAAGTAGCCGTAATCGTCACGACCCCGCCCGGCGGCGCAGTGGCTGGCGCGGTATAAGTGGTTGCCGTTCCGCTCGAACTAGTCACGGGACTGAAGCTTCCACATGCGCCAGGGCTGCAGCTCCATGCCACACCCGAGTTCTTGATATCATTTTTGACTGTTGCGGTAAAAGTCGCGGTGCCCGATGCGGCCACGGTATAGGTGGCGGGCGACACGCTCACGGCAACGGGCAAGATCGAAATCGTTGCACTGGTTGCGTCCGCTGAATTGGCAACAGAGGTTGCCTTAACCGTGACTGTTCCGCCAACCGGACTTTTGGCCGGTGCCGTGTAAGCCGTTTGTACACCACCTGCAGTCTGTACCGGATTGAACGAACCGCAGTCGCTCGAACCGCAACTCACCGTCCATGTGGCCCCCGCCTCCTCCGTGTCATTGGTCAACGATGCGCTAAGATGCGCCGTCGCACCCACGGCCATCGAGGTTGGCGGAGACGTAAGCGACACGACGACAGGTAGACTCACTATCGTCAGCACCACGCTAGAGGTCTGCGATGGATCGCTTGTCACCGTCGCAGTAATCGTTACCGTGCTTCCCACCGGTATAAGTGAAGGCGCAGTATAGGTTGCCGGAATTCCGCTTGCCGTATGCGCGGGGAGCATCGTGCCACATCCGGCCGAGGTCACACCCAACACCGGAGGAGCCAGCGGATTTCCGCCGCATGTCAGCGTCCAATCCACGCCCGCATTAGCTTTATCGTTCATCGGAATCATTGCGACCGCCGCAGTGGCCAGAACGGGGAATTGGGCTGCCGTCGCTCCGCTGGAATAGCTCGCGGAAATAGTCCCGGCTTTCGTAGTCTGGCTGCTGCCACATCCGGACAGAAGCTCCAT
Source organism: Terriglobales bacterium (assembly GCA_015654835.1). Lineage (GTDB taxonomy): Bacteria > Acidobacteriota > Terriglobia > Terriglobales > Acidobacteriaceae > Telmatobacter. The sequence continues at coordinate 7,548 of JAATGG010000274.1, read as the reverse complement.
GGACGCGAAAGAAATCGAGAATAGAGCAAGGAGCCACAACCGGGAAAACCGGTGGCGAAAACAAGCAGGCGAAGACTGATCCGAATTAAGTGACATGGTCTCTTGGGAACCCTTTACTTCCTTTTGTCCAGCTTCGTGGAATCCTGCGGAACAACTTGTATTTCGTGCGCCTGAAGGCTTAATTCATTCAGGGACGCAGCAAGTTCCGAGGCAATCATTTCGGCAGTTCGGCCGCTTCCGCCTTTGCCTAGCGCTAGTTCTCTGGTAAGTGCCAGATTCCGCTCTGCCAGAGACGCCAGCGGCCAATCTGCACGGTGCATCGATGCATCCTGATTAGAACGAAGAGCTTCGATCTGAGCTTCGGCGAGCAACCGCTCCTCGTCCTCTAGTGCAGCTAGCAGCTTGTGCTTGTGCGTGAACAGAAGATCGGCAAGCGTGGCCGACGCGACGGTTGAAATCCCCTCGTGTTGCGGGAACCTGCGCTGAAGATCGTCGATTGCCCTGCTCTCCAGATTGATGGCAAAAGCGCTGTTGAATAGCCGTTGCGCAAGATCGCCAAGCAGAGTGACATTGCGCCTATGCGCAAGATAGTAGGTTTCGAGCGGAGTCGTTTGCGTCTGCATCTCAATTACTTTCACGCTGGACAGCTCGCCACGCTGAGACGGCTTCGCTTTCAGTTCCTCAACACTCGAAAGAGATGCCGTCACATGAGGCAGCATGTACAACTCCGACTCAAGTTCGTGCTTCCGCTTCTCGCTATCCGTGATGCCGAGAACCTCAATGCCGTGAGGGCTCCGAGCCACCTCGATCTGTTCCCCGGTGTCGGCATGGAGACGGTTCAGTGTCAGCCTTGCGCTGAGTTCCGCATCATTCAATTGTTCTTCCGTAAGAGTTGGCGAAGGAAGCTGAACGAGCGCGGGCCGCGGCCTTGTCGCCTCAGCAACGAGCATTCCTTCTTCCGGCTGGAACAGGCTGCTGGTTGCCGGAGTCCAGGGCAGAACCGAATAATCCAGTTCCGCGATCTCCACCGTTTCGCTGTCGCGGAAAGAAACTGTGCGGCGAATCGGGTGAAAATCCGTGTCACGCACCGTCAGCGATTGAGACGCCACGGCTCCATCGGGGATGGTGGTGGTAAGAACCAATAGATCGCCAGAAGCACGCTGGATCTGGTCCCCACGCATGCGCTGTGCGTCATGCCAGTCCTGATAGCTAGTCGCAGAAAGCGGGGCATCCCAGGAAATATCCGCTTCGACGAGTTTCCGCTTCAGGCTGTCTTCATCCTCTGCCAGACGTTGCTCCCTGAGCTTCCGCCTTCCCTCCGCATCGCGAAAAATCGTACGCCTCAAGGTCTGCTTCCGCGTCGTGATCTTCACGGTCTGGCGAATCACTCCGGTCGCACTCGCGTATGCGGCGACCCGATCCCATGCTTCCGCGCGCACTAAGAGCGTATTGGAAGTTATATTGAGCCTCGATTGCTGCATCCACAAAAAAACGCAGCTTATGGATGCGACCGCGAGGAGCAGCCCAGTAGCAAGTATTGGATTCATAGGGAGCCATGCCCTGACGCGATTCTTTGCGCGCTTCGGCCATACTATTTCCGCACCAGGCGCTTCATCCGGCATCTGGTTTAGCCGCGCCACCAACTGGGAGCGCTGCGTGTTGTCATCCAGCTTTTCTGACAGAGCACCATACGAGTGGTACGCAATTAACTGCGAGAACAGATCTTCGAAACGGCTGCGCCGCGCGCGACACACGCTGCAAGCGGCGAGGTGCCGATCGACCCGCGCCTGCCTGCGCGATGGCAGGTCGCCCGTAGCCAGAAGGGTAAGTTCCACATCGGAGAGATGTCCCCGAAGAAAATTGTGCAATTCGTGCATCAAAGAATCTACAAACCTCCCATTAGCCTTTGCATTGCTCGCTTCACAAGGTGAATGGCGCGCTGCTCGCTTATTCCGAGCAGTTCACCGATTTCCCTATAGCGCAGACCCTGAGTCCGCAGCAAGATGCTGTTGTACTGCTGTGCGGTCAGCTCTAACATCGCCGCTTTCAATCGTCTGAGCTGCTCCTTCTGCAAATAGATCCATTCCGGGTTAGATTTGAGATCAATAGGTTCATCCCCCGGCTCAAATTTCAACTCAACTTCTTCATATTCACGCCGATTCGATCGGTGAACATCCATGGCGAGATTGTGTGCAACCCGATAGACCCATGCCTGCAGATTGTCTTCGCTGTTGCCGCTCTTGATGTGCCCGGCAACGCGAAGAAATGACTCCTGAATAACGTCGTCCATCTCATCTTTATTGAGCCCGAGGCCTCGCAGAAACTGAGAGAGCCTTGGGTTTAGCGAATCGTAGAGTTTCAGAGTCCGTTGGCGCCATCCAGCCCTTCCCTGCTCTTTCAACGGAATCAACCTCGAACCGGATTCGCCAGCCAGGCCCTTTCCGTATTGCTTCTCATCCGTTCCCCACACATATCTTCTGATCCCAGTCACAGATGCCACCTCTTCTCCACACGAGCGCAGCCAAGCCACGCTCACCATCCTCTCGACTGGAACCACCGATTCTTCATTTTGCATTTCTAGATAGCTTTCAACCGGCGTTTCCGGTGCGTGAGAGTAGTTGTGGATTTTCGACAGTGGCACGAATCTTACTCTGCAATGACGACGTTCTCATTACACGGTTTCTTACTCTTGGTTAAATTTCCAGACGCACTAAGACACTCATTCCTCAGCCTCGACACAGCACCGCTAACTTCTCCAGACTGCAAGCAGGGGCGAGCTACACATGACGCGCCTGTGACTGCGGCAGGAGATCCGGATGATTCAATTTCCAGTTGATAACTCGAAGGAAACTCTTTCTTGGCAGGTTAGGCAAAGCTCGAATGAATCGCGGCAGAATGTCGGCCGAAATATCAAGCTAGTGTTGATCCAACCTGAGGCCGAAAAAAGCTCCCCTTGGTATAACGGAAAAGGAGGGCATTTCCCAACCACCTAAGAAAAATATTTTTTGAAGAGGGGCAGAAATTTCTGTACGCAGGCACAACAGAGCAATAAGGTGGACTACCGCATTGGAAGGGACGGAACAACTAGAGGTATACATCGCCGGTAGCCTGTCGATTATTAACCCACTGTAAATATTGCTGCAGGTACGAGAGGTCGGCGCCTCCAAGGCAACGATATTTGCGGACAGCGGTTCTTGTCCAAAACCTTCCCTGGAGCATCAGGAAAAACTTCGTGTCTTCCACATGGCTTTGCGCTCAAAGGCAATCTTTTCTTTATAGAAGGTCACCTACATAGGAATAAAAGTACCGAGATAACCGCAATATCTTGCGGATAAAACCGATTCACATGGATCGCTCCTCGGACAGCATTGCGGAAGTCTCTGCTGTTCGAAATGTGTTTATGCCATAAGAATTGGATAAGAACAACCGTTTATGTTTATCTAATAGGAGTGAACAAAAAAGTAAAGCGCAGCGCGGGACTCCTCATGTATAGAGAGCGTGCCGGAAGCATCGAAGTGTTTCTCGTGCATCCCGGCGGTCCTATCTGGGCGAACAAAGATGCGGAAGCATGGACGATCCCCAAGGGCGAATACAACGCCGACGAAGAACCATTAGCGGCAGCTCAACGCGAATTCGCCGAAGAGACCGGCTTTATGGCGACTGCGCCCTTCATCGAACTTGGTTCCATCCGACAGAGGAGTGGCAAGATCGTGACCGCCTGGGCCTTCGCAGGAGACTGTGTTCCGGCAGACCTCAAAAGCAATAGCTGCGAGATTGAATGGCCGCCTCGTTCGGGCAGACGAATGGAAATCCCCGAAATCGACCGGGGCGTCTGGCTTTCGTTCGAGCGCGCCAGAACCTACATTCGCGCAGAGCAGCTACCACTCCTCGATTCATTGCAAAACTGGATTTCAAGGAAGATACTCTAACGCATTCGCTTGAACTCTCTCGGTAGACGAAACGGCTTCGAAGAGCGGCGATGGTTGCTCTTCACCGCTTTGAAAATTGCTCAAGCCCACACCCGCCAGGCGAAAGATCTGTGTCGGCCCCAGATCGGCACGCCCGCGGAGCAGGAGCGCAATACCGGCGAGCTCTTCATAGGAGGACAACCTATTTGACAATATCTTAGCCCGCAGATGTATCGCTCCATACGCCCCCGTCCCGACGTCGCGGCTTGCCTGCTCTGCAAGCCGTGATCGTGTGAGTGCATAAGGGCGCTGAAATGCTGACTTACTTGGGCGGTTGTTTACCAACCCAGACTAACTTGGGTAGTTTGCCATCCCTGTCCCTCGGGAAAGTGAATCTGTAAAGACCGGGATTGCGCTGATGTGCGCGGATCGTCAGCGCAGTTCGCCTTAGTGAGTTGCACGCCGGAATTTTGAGTGATAGAAGCTTTGTCTAGCTTTACATTCAAGGCCGCAGCAGAGGTGTTCTCTCGAAGGCACAAATGTTCCGTCGTGCCAGCCAATCCTTCGAGAACGAGTGTTAGTTTGCGTGGCTCGTACTCAGATGAAACGACCTTCATCTGACTTGGCCGCGAACCTGGGATCGGCAGAGCATGGACCGGAAGGATAAGTTCGACGGCATGCAAGGGAATGGCGATTTCCGAGTATGCCAACTCATCCGATTTCGAACTGTGCACCTCGGTCTTCGACTCTGCAACATCGCTGCGCAACTTGACTCTAGTGGCGGGAGTGTTCGAAGAGGAATTTGTGATCTTTGCCGCCACCTTCATAAAGCCCTTCTCTCGATTAAAGGTAAGTTGAACGAGGTGACTGCCGAGGTGAAGGTTCTTGATTTCCGCATGATTCCATTCCGCAGGCAGATGGGGGTTGAGTGTGATGGTATTGCTGGGAGCATCGAGGCTGATGCCGAAGAGGCCACGCAGCGCTGGCGTGATGACCATGGAGCTAGACCAAAGTTGATGACTGGTGCTGCGGCTGAAGGGCACGAAAAAATCGCCGGAGAGGACTTCGGTAACCGAGCCCAAATCCTGGGCCCAGGTCAGGTCCACATTCTGCATAAGCATTTGCTGAGCCGCGAGCGGCTGGTTGCCACGATATTCGGCAAGAGCGCCCCACCCTGTGAATAACGGCCAAACTGAGCCTTGGTGATAACTCATGCCGTCGTAAAACGACTCGGTAGTTGCTACATCGCGAAGGCCCCAATCGGTAGCAATGCTTGGCCCGGCAAAGTTTCGCAAGCACTGCTCGGGATGCGCGAGCGCACTATTTCCAGCTTTCGAGTTATAGTCCCACCATGCAAGAGCTGGGTACAGAGTGCTTGTTTTATCGACGATTCCATTGGCGTCGCCGTCAATGTTATGGCTGAAGGCATAGCAGCCCCGCTGCTCGTCGTAGTATTCAGATTCGATCTTGTTGTGGATAGCTGTCGCCCGGGTTGCAGCATCAGCCGCTTTCTGAGAGTTCTGCAACACCGAAGCGAGCGCGGCGTACGCTTGACTCGCTTGCTCGTCCAGCAGCGCAAGATACACCTCCTGATGCGGCATACCATGGGGCCACCCCTCCACCCAGCCGGTACCCTGACTGTTGTCGTAGATGCCATCACCGTCCGAATCCTGCGCTACTCCGGATTCGAAAGCCCAGGCCTTTTCGATGGCTTCACGATGAGACTTAATAAATGCCAAGTCCCCCGACGCACGGTAATAATCGCGAATGGCCATGAGAAAGAGTGGCGTCGAGTCAGCGGCTGCATACAGGTAAGGAGAAGATTTCCAATCCACCGTGGGATCGGCCGCCGTCTGCGCGAACTCATGCATGATTTTGCCGTCGGCCCGTTGGCGGCTGATAAGAAACTCCAACTCCGAACGAGTAAGAGCAAAATCACCATAGCCATTGACGGCATAAAGCGAATAGAGCGAGTCGCGCCCGAAGAACCAGCCGAAGCCAGGACGCGTCGAGCTTCCGCTGGTGTAGTAACCCGCAACCAACGCGGTCTGCTTACTTACATATTCACGAGCATTGAGTTGCTCGATGGCCACGATGCCCCATTTGAACGCTTCATCCAAAGCATGGTCTGGAGTAGCGATAGAAGTGGATTCGGTTTGGAGCTTTGCATATTGGGCAACATTGGCGTCGTAAAGTGCAGGTATCTGGGAGTTGAGCTGTAGGATCGCCTGACTAAGAGCCTTGCTGGTCGCGGTTTCCGGCGTGCTGCCGACAGCCATCAGAAGTGGAAACACACGCGCCCGGGCTCCCCGGCCATCGCGCTCGGGGTCGTAGTGCAGGTGGAGTTCGATGGGATAGATCGCGGGAGGCGCCTGAACTGGAGTCATGATGCTAGACGTTGCGTCAGGCATAGCCACCGCACCGGCGAGACCAGGATAGTCGAGATGAAGAATGTAACCGCCAATTCCGGAAGGCACGCCTGCGACTGACGATCCGCCCGAGCCGCGAGTTACAGTAGCGTTCGAGAAATGAATCCATTCCGGAGAAAGAGCGCCATCGTTGCGCTTAGGCCACATCCATTTCAGCTCCGGTGAAAATCGGAAAGTGAGATCCACAGGGTGCTCAGCGTCAAGCTGAAATAGAACAATGGGGCCTGTCGAAGCTCCTGCCGAGTTGTGTGTATCCGGGCTGAACATAATCTGGCGGAGAGTGAAGCCAGGATGACTATAGGTGATAGTAGTGTGGTCGGGATACACTTCAATCTTTGCGGATTGGGGATTGACTGCGATGGGGATGTTGTCGCCCTGGAGATTGGCCTCGACCGTGAAGTGGTCGAAGAGCTTGATGGGAAGTATCCAGGACTCGAAAGAACCGTCCTGGGTGCCAATGAGAACGCCGCTCTCACCGGCGACGGTGAACGGGTGGGTCGGCTGGGGAAAACGAGATATAACCAGCGGAGAAGGATCGACTAGCCGAGGCAGAGATTGACTTGGAAGAAAGGGCGTTGCCAAGAGGAGGAGCGCTAACAGTTTCGCAGTGTGTGGCAAGCGCGTTGAACGCAGACGCTTTGGATTGGAACCTTGGTACATCTCGCCGCAAAGCGGCTCATACTGAGTCGAGAAATCGGGCTGCATCTGCTCTATCATTTTCAACATTTTCCAATCTCTGCAAGTCTTTTACACGCTGCTCTGCAGTGGTAATTGGTGGCAGATCGTCTGTCGGTTTATCAGGTAAGCTTTTATCCACGCGCGGTAGCAGAAACAAGAACGACCTGCTATCTCGGCAGCGGTGCAGGAGGTGGGTTATTGAATGCTGAAGTCGGTAAACTCCGTTGCTGTCGAGCTACCGCCTACCCATGCGGTATAGTGCGTGGCTTCCACGAACCGTTGGCCTTCGTTATTAAAAAAAGACAACTCGTCAAACACGAGATCGAAGGAAACGGATATCGACTCGCCGGGCTGCAGTGTAACGCGTCGAAACCCTTTTAGCGCGCGGACCGGTTGCTCCAGGCTAGCGCCCACATTGCGCACGTAGCACTGCGAAACTTCGGTCGCTGCACGAGTTCCCACATTCTTCACCGTAGCCGTTACAGTTATGAGCTTGCCAGTTGTCTGGCGGCGCGCCTCTGCTGATGGCAGTG
>JAATGG010000194.1 GCA_015654835.1 Terriglobales bacterium | reverse complement strand
GCATGATCCGAGTCGCTATCGTCTGCAAGCCGCTGAAAGAAGAGTTGGTCCAGCTTCTCCCGGAACTGATTGAATGGCTGCGCCAGCATGGCTATGAACCGGTGCTGGACAAAGAGGCTGGCCAGTACACCACGGCAGCGCCGGTCGTGGATCGCACGGAACTGCCTGGCCGGAAGCCGGGGCTGGTGATCGTGCTGGGCGGCGATGGCACGCTGCTGGCGGCGGCGCGTATTTTTGCCGAGACGGGGACGCCGATTCTCAGCGTGAACCTGGGCTTTCTGGGGTTCCTGACCGAGGTTCGCCTGGGCGATTTGTACGTCACGCTGGACGGCTGGTGCCACGACTGTCACGTAATCGACGCGCGCGCCATGCTGCACGCCGAACTTTGGCGCGATGGGGAACTCCACTCCACCTATGAGGCTCTGAACGACGTCGTCGTCTCGAAGGGCGACATTGCCCGCATGGGAGACTTTGCGGTGGAGATGGACGGCACCAGCGTAGCCCGATTCCGTGCCGACGGAGTCATCGTTTCGACGCCGACCGGATCGACGGCCTACACACTCGCAGCCAACGGACCGATTCTCACTCCGGATGTGGATGCAATGGTGATTACGCCGATCTGCCCGCACCTGTTGACGCTGCGGCCCATCGTGGTGCGTGGCGATGCCTTGATCACCGTACGCATCGAGGGGATTCCCAACCAGGCGCTGTTGACGATGGATGGCCAGCAGGCGGTCTCACTACAACTGGGCGATGAGGTGCGCTGCCAGCGTTCGACCCATACCGTCAATTTGATCCGGCTGCGCGAGAGCGGCTTCTTCGAGGCGCTGCGCAGCAAGTTGAGCTGGGGCGAGCGGTAGCAGCAGTCCTGTTGTTGCAAGGCACTTCAAAAGCGACCAGCAGAAGAGGAGCATCGCTCTAGCTGCTGAGTTCGCCCAGCAATACCTTGGCTTTGACTGCCAGCGTGTGCGCCCCGTCGATATCACCGGAATTCAGAGCTTCGCGGGCTTGCTTCAGGAATTCCCTGATCTGTGCCGCGGTCTTTTGCTCGGAGTCGTTCAGCCTGCGGTGAAGGCCATTGAGGCCGCGCTGCACCTCGTTGATGGAGTCGCCAGTCTGACGCCGCAAGTCGGAAGGATCTCCCGAGGAAAGCTGTCCCACCGCACTCACGCTGGAGGGCTCAGCCTGTGGGGGCTGGGCTGCCGGGGGCGGAGTGCTCTTGCTGGGCTGCCTCTTATGCCGTGGCGGCGGTGCGGGAGCTTGTTGAGGCTGCGGCTTCGGGGTGGGATTCTCCTGCGGAATCGTAATCATCGGCGGGGGCAACTCGGTGGGCGAGGGCACGGGCTTGGGTGGAGGCGTGTCTTCGATGGGAGGAGCAAGCGGTGGCGGCGACGAGGGGTGATTCTTATGCATACACGCGGTCAACAGCAACGGCAACAGCCAGGCGATGCTCTTGGCCTGCATTTTCATCCTTAAACCCCTTCGTGCTCGGTACTCGACGGCTGAAGATGCCGACGTCCCCATTCGGCGCTCACGATCGGAATTCGTAGCTGGAATTCCGTGCCGTGGCCTGCTCTCGATTGTACTTCGATGCTTCCATGGTGTAACTGGAGAATCCGATAGGTCATCGCCAAGCCGATACCGCTGCCCTCGGTCTTGGTGGTGAAGTAGAGATCGAAGATTTTCTCGCGGATCTCGTCCGGGATTCCATGTCCTTCGTCGGCAATCCGGACGACAGCCGTCTTGCGGTCTTCTTCCAGGATCACCCGCAGCTTGCCGCCTTCCGGCATGGCCTGTGCGCCATTCTGAATGACATTCAGCGTCGCCTGTTTCAACAGGTCCGAATCGATATTGGTCATGACCGGATGGGGCGGAAATTCGCTGATCAGTTCGATGTTGCGGGTGGAAAGCTCTTCGGCTGCCAGGGCAAGCACGTCTCCGATGACCGGGCGCAGATCCTGTTCGCGCAGTTGCAGTTCTACCGGGCGGGAGAAATCGACAAGCGTCTGGACGACGCGGTCGAGGCGATGGATTTCGGCCTCGATCACTTCAAGGTGGCGCACCGCCGGGGCGCTGGCGTCTCCCAGCTTGGTTTTGAGCAGTTCCAGGTGAACGACGATTGCGTTGATCGGGTTCTTGACCTCGTGTCCGACGCCGGAGGTGAGCCTTCCAATCGCGGCCATGCGGCGGGAAAGCTCCAGCTCCATCTCGATTTGTTCTACCGACTCCAGATCGTGCAGGGTGACCAGAGCGCCCAGTCCGCGATGGGTGTCGTCGTCGTGAATAAAGTCCAGCGAAGCCTGCAGGCGGCGGCCGGTTTCGGTGAGGACCTCTTCTTTGACCAGGGTGATACCGGCGTCGAAGGCCTCGCGCAAGGTATGGCCGAGCACGGTCGTGCGATCGAAGATTTCACGCGCGTGACGGCCCAGAATCGAATCCCGGTCCATGGCCAGGAAGCGCCGGGCGGCCTCCGACACCAGCACAGCGCGGCCATCGGCGGTGAAAAGCAGAATGCCGTCTTGCAGGTTGCCCAGGATCTGGTCGAGATTTTCTTTCAACGCGGAAAAGACTTCTTCCACGTTGCGCATGCGCTGGCCGATCCGTTCGATCTTGGTGGAAACCTGGGCCGCCATGTCCTGCTTGGAGACTTTTTCTTCGATCCGCGCTGGCTCCTGCCCACCCTGCGCGAGACCGGCTGAGGTCCAGTAGTCGAGCTGCATACTGATCTCTTCCATGGGACGCAGCGCGAGATTGCTGAGCAGGAAGGCCGCTACGAGGGCGGTTCCCAGGGCGAAGCCCATGAGGGTAAAGGCCTCGGCGAGCCAGGGAGCATAGGCGGCACGCAGCAGCGTGGTGCGCACGCCCACGTGGACCGTGGCAAATGGCTCGCCGTTGCGCTCCAGCGGCACCACCACTTCAAAGACCTTGGGAGGACCGAAGACCTCGGCCATCAACTGCAGGGGGTTGGCATTGAGAAACAGGCTGTAATTGGGGCGGACCGGCAGCGGCTTGTCCTGATTTTCAGGATTGGTGCTGAGCAGCGTACGCGACTGGCTGTCGCCGATATTGATGTCGTAGACGGTCAGCGAATAGCGGTTCACCGACTCGACTACGGCTTGCAGCGCTTCGTTGTCCCGAACCGCCTCGGCAGCCAGATCGCGCAACTGATTGGGATTGCCGGGATCGACGACGCGGTCTTTGAGGCCGATTTCAAGCGCGCGCTGCAGAGACAGCCGGACCTGATTGGCGACCATCCGGTTGGTGTCGTAGGACTGCTGCACCGCATCGTGCAGCAACTGGGTCATATAGACCAGCGACAGCAGGCCGGAGATGAGGAGCACCAGGCCGGTGATGGCCAAGACGAGTTTGGTTTTTAAGCTCATGGATCAGACTGAGAGCCCGTCGCGGGAATGGCTGTATTCCTTGAGTTTATTGTGCAGCGTTTTGAGGCTTACACCTAGAATTTCTGCAGCCCGGGTCTTATTTTGTCCCGTGGCTTCGAGAGTACGCAGGATCAGCAGGCGCTCGGCCTCGTCGACGGTGGTGCCCACATGCACTTGGACGATGCTGGAATCGACGGGATGACTGGCGGCGGCCTGGGTCTTGCCGAAGGCGGGCGGCAGGTGACCGGCATCGAGCGGCGCTCCATCGGGGCAGAGGATGACCGCGCGTTCGATGGTGTTGCGCAGCTCGCGAGCATTGCCGGGCCAGTCGTAGGCCATCATGCGCTCCAGAATGGACGAGCCGACGCCGGATACCCTGCGCCCGTGCTTTGCATTCATCTCGCTCAGCATGGCTTCCGCCATGGGCGGCAGATCTTCAATGTGGTCGCGCAAGGGCGGCAGGTGAATGTTGAAGACGTTGAGACGGTAATAGAGGTCGGAGCGCAGGTGGCCATCCGCAACGGCGAGGGTGGGATCGCGGTTGGTCGCCGCCAGCACACGTACATCGACATCCTGCTCGGTGCGCGCACCCAAGCGGCGGAGTTTGCGCTCTTCCAACACGCGCAACAGCTTGGCCTGGGTGCCGATGGGCATCTCGCCCAGCTCGTCTAGCAGCAGGGTACCGCCGGAGGCCAGCTCGAAGCAGCCTGCACGGCGCTCGACGGCGCCGGTGAACGCGCCTTTTTCGTGGCCGAAAATCTCGCTTTCAATCAGCGTCTCGGGAATGGCCGCGCAGTTGACCGCGACGAAGGGCCGCGGTTTGCGGGGGCTCAGATCGTGCAGGGTCCGTGCGACGAGTTCTTTGCCGGTGCCGCTCTCGCCGGTGATGAGCACGGAGACGTTGGAGGGGGCAATCTGCTCGATCAGGCCGAAGATCTCGCGCATGGGGCGGGAGTTGCCCACCATGGAGCCGAGCACACCGGTTTCGCGCAAGCGGCGCCGCGCCACTTCCAACTCGATTTCGGTGTCGCGCTGGCGTGTGGCGTTGGCCAGAATGGTGCGAAGGCGGGTGGCATCGACCGGCTTCTGCAGGAAGTCGTAGGCGCCCAGCTTCATGGCTTCCACGGCCAGTTGAATGGACCCTTGGGCCGTCAATACCACGACCGCCAGATTGGAACAGAGAGCGGATTCTTCCGAGGCCAGCCGGGTCAAAAGGCCGATGCCATCGAGCCGCGGCATCTTCAGATCGGTCACGATGATGGCGGGATTCCAGGCGAGAGTCTTTTCCAGGCCTTCGATTCCGTCGCGGGCCGTTTCAGTGCGATAGCCCCAACCGGAGATCAGTTCCGCCAGTCCCATCAGCGCGTGGGGTTCGTCCTCGATAATGAGAACCTTAACGGGGGTCGGCATATGTACGTTCGCAGTAGCCATTGGGCCTGCGCAGACTCCATCGTGCGGCCGGAATTAAAAATGCCGCAACATATCTTTCTACCATGTACGAACGCTACCACG
>JAATGG010000068.1 GCA_015654835.1 Terriglobales bacterium | reverse complement strand
CTTCCGGGTGCAGCGACTTCCGCACCCGCTGCATGATGCCGAGATAATAGGCCAGATTGTGGATCGAGTTGAGCGTCCCAGCCAGCGCCTCGCCCGACTGCATCAGGTGACGCAGATAAGCGCGTGTATAGCGGCGGCACACCATGCAGTCGCACGCCGGATCGGGCGGCCCCTGATCTTCCGCGAACTTCTTGTTCTTGATCGTCAGCCGGCCCTCGCTGGTGAACAGCAATCCGTGCCGCGCCGCGCGTGTCGGCAGCACGCAATCCATCATGTCCACGCCCAGCCGTGCATATTGTTCGATCTCGTCCGGATATCCTACGCCCATCACGTAACGCGGCTTGTCCGCGGGCAGCAGCGGCAACACTTCGGCAATCATCTCCAGCGTCAGGTCGCGCGGCTCGCCGACGCTCAGGCCGCCGATGGCGTAGCCGTCGAAGTCCATCTCCACCAGCCGCTCCGCACTTTCGCGGCGCAGGTCGGTATAAGTGCCGCCCTGTACGATGCCGAACAGGCTCTGCGTGCGGCCTTGCAACTCGTCGTGCCACACCACTTCTTCCTGGTGTGCGCGAAAATGATCGAGCGAGCGCTGTGCCCAGTTCATCGTGAGCCGCAGGCTTTCCTGTGCGCGGTTACGGTCCGCAGGATATTCCGTGCACTCGTCGAAGGCCATGGCAATATCCGCACCCAGCGCGATCTGCACGTCCATCGAGTGCTCGGGCGTAAAGAAATGGCTGCTGCCGTCAAGATGCGAACGGAAGCGCACCCCCTCGTCCGTCACCTTGCGCAGCTCGCTCAGGCTGAAAACCTGAAAGCCGCCGGAATCGGTCAACATGGCGCGCGGCCAACTGATAAAGCGATGCAGCCCGCCCATGCGGCGAATCGGCTCGTGCCCGGGCCGCAGATAAAGGTGGTAGGTGTTGCCGAGAATGATCTGCGCGCCCAGCGTTTCCAGTACGTCCTGGGGAACGGCTTTGACCGTGCCGGCGGTGCCGACCGGCATAAAGACCGGCGACTCGACCGTCTGGTGAGGCAAAACAATCTGCCCCCGCCGTCCCCCTGCTTCGGTTTTTGCAATTAAGTTAAATTGGAGTCCCACTTGACGATTCTACTGGGAGCAAGGCCGAGCCGTGCCAGACCGGCCTTGCGCGGCTACTTTCCGGTGCCGCCCAGCCGCACCAGGATGCCCGCCCGCCCGACGCGCGGCCCAGCCAAAGTGGTGGTCGGCGTTTTGGCTACCACGATCTGGCGGTCGAACAGATTCTCTCCAGCCGTGAACAGTTCAAAGCGCTTGCCGAAGTCGTGCGATGCATAAGCGTCCAGCCGGAAATATCCAGGCAGCCTGTACTGGTTGGCATCGTCGTCGAACTGCTGGCCGCTGAGCCGCGACTGCAAACTGAGCGTGCCGAACCTGGGCCGGTAGGCCCGCAGGTTGAGCGTAGCCATGTTCCGCGCCACCTCGGGAATCCAGTTGCCCAGGTCCTGCGTCCCCCGCGTCACCGTGGCATGGGCGTGCTGGTAGCCGCCATCGACGCCCAGCCATCGCAACGGTGTCAGCTCGAAGTCCACGGCCACACCGCGGCTCTCGATCTGGCCCAGGTTTTCGCGTCTGAGCTGGATCGGCGACGATGTCGCATTGATCGTCACCGCCGTGATGGGCCGGTTCACCTGGGTCAGAAAGTAGCTTGAACGGATCGTGCCCCAGCGCCACTCCGTCGCCAGCCCCGTCTCCCAGCCCGTGGCCCGTTCGCTCAGCAGCGAGCCGTTGGGAAACGTAAGTTGGTTGCCCACCTGCGTGGAGCGGTAAAGCTCATTCGGCGTCGGTGCGCGGAAGGCGCGAAAGCCCGAGCCCGAGACGGCCCAGTGGTTCCAAAGCTTGCGCGTAATCCCCAGGCGCGGATCGAAAACCCGCTGATCGAACTGCGGCGGCTGCGTGGCGGCAGGCACCCACCCCGAGGCGCTCGACTGCAACTCGCGCCCATCGTAATTCTGGAACCAGTCCATGCGCCCCGAAGCCGTGAACGTCCAGGCTTTTCTCACCCACATAGCCTCCACATACAGTGCCGAATCGCGCTGGTGATCGTGCAGGTTGGTCACTGTGGTCGAACTGCCGAAGCTCTGTTCCCGATCCCACACGCGCACATTGTGGCTGTCGGCTCCCACCACCAGCAGCACCCCGGCGCCGAGTGGCTGGTTCCAGTGAGCCGCTGCGCCGAGTTCGTTGTCCGGGGTAAGGGAAAACTTGGTTGGCGACTCGCTGTTGCGCAACGTGGTCGGGTTCGCAATCTGCGAAAAGGTCTGCCTGAAATGCCCTGTCGACCCGTAGATTCGGGTGGATAAGGTGCCGCCATGCGGGCCTTGCCAGTCGCCGCCGGCAGCATAGCGCCAGATCCGCGTGCCATTACTCTGCAAGGGAGTGCCGTTGGCGCGCGCCTCGTTGAAGCCGCTGCCTCGCACAAACAGCCGCAACGGCCCCCGGTCATGCTCGGCCACCAGCAGTCCATTCTGGCTATGTACGTTTGAAGCGATGTCGACCGGCCCGCGCTGCCATGGAGCCTCCTGGATATAGCCGTCCGTGCCCAGCGATCCGCCTGACGCAAGCACCCCCCACGGGCCCCGCTTGCCTTGGATCAGCAGGCTGTCGTCGTAAGTGCCCTCTCCTCCGTAGCTTGATCGCAGTTCCGTCCCATCCGAGCTTGGCCGCGCAGAGATCACGTTGACCACACCGCCAATCGCGCTCGACCCATAAAGGTCGCTGGCCCCGCCGCGCACCAGTTCGATGCTCCGAATCGCGAGCTCCGGCTGCTCCTCCCAATGAATCCATCCGCCCACCGGATCGTTCAGCGGCACATCGTCTTGAGTCACCAGCGTGCGGCTCGCCGACGTTGAGCCCAACCCACGCAAACTGATTCCCTGCGACGAAGGATTGGCTACCAGCGAACTGGAGCGGCGAAACAACTCGACGCCCGGCAACTGGCGCAACTGGCTGTCCATCGTGACTCCCGCCGAGGCATCGAGAGCCGTCCGGTCGAGCACTCGGGTCGTTACCGGACTTTCCAACGCGCCGAGCGGCGTGCGATAGGCAGTCACCGTCACCTGCGCCGCAGCGGAGGCAGGTTCCAGGCTGATAGTCTCTGCGCCCGCGAGTTGCACACCCTTTGCGGCGAATCCCGAAGCGCTCACCCGCACTGCACAAGGATGGGTGCACTCAACAGTGACGCTGCCCGTCCGGTCCGTGTGTCCCAACAGCTTTCCAGAGGAGTCCGTAACCGTGGCCCCGGCAACCGCCGCTCCGTGGCCGTCTTGGACTGTAATCGGGATCTCCGCAGCGCCGGTAGGAGCAGCCTGCCCGCTACCGTGGAGCGGAGCCCATGTTAGCATTGCCAGCACTCCAGCCGTCGCTATGAATCGGAACCACTGCATCGGCTTCGCTTCCCGCGCTTGCACGCAGGTCGAGCAGCAATTGAGCCACAGTTTTTCCACAGCCGGGAACAACTGCCTGGGGCGCGATTTCACACAGCGGTACCAGGACGAAAGCGCGCTCGGGCAAGCGGGGATGGGGAATCTCCAGGCTTGGCTCACTGGTTTTCAGGTCTCCAAAAAGAAGAATGTCTAAATCGAGGGTTCTGGGTCCGTTGCGAATTTCCGCAGCACGGTTGCGACCGAACTCCTGTTCGATGCCCAGCAGTCCTCGCAGGACTCCGCCCGCATCGAGATCGGTCTCCAGCGCCACCACCGCGTTCACAAAGCGCGGCTGCGCGGCAAACCCCACCGGCTCTGTGCTATAGAGGGACGACCGGCCCACCACGCGGCCCAGCAAATCCAGGCGTACCGCCGCCGCCGCCAACGTATCGGCTGCCGGCCCAGCCTTGCTGTCCAGATTCCCGCCCATGCCAATGTAGACCGTCTGCATGACTCTCAGACTATCGCGCCATGGGCGATAGCCTGAGTAATCCCCTTAGGGCTACGACAAGCCCTAGCAATCTCCAAAGAACAAGGGGGCAAGCTGCCATACAAGCCAAACGAGAAGTACTACCAAAATTAGGTGGAGTATAGCTTTGCCTTCGGCGTTTGTTAGCTTCTGTTTTTCATTAATTGCAGCTTGTGTAAGCTGTGTTGCCGACCTGATCCGTCACGCAGTTGGCTTGCACTCGGTTATCGCGATATACCTGCATTGGCGCGGGGAGCGGCATAGGTTGGAATGCCGGAGCCTGCGGTCTTGCAGCTTGCAGCATCACCCACGCTTGAAATAACTGCTGCCTGCGCGCGGCTTTATCGGCTGCTGCTTGCGCTTGCTGCTGAGCGGCATAATCAACCGGCGGAGGAACTGGCGCGTAAGAGGGATGCGTATCTAATTTGGCTTGAACTTGTCTCAGCCTTTCATTTTCAGATCTTAGACGAATGACTTCATCATTGAGGCCGACGATTAGTTCGCTGATCTCAGCCGTTCGAAGAGGTACATATCCGGCTGCAAATGCTTCCTTGGTTTTGGCCACATCCACGTATTCAAGCTCATTCTTGGGGCTGTGCATGAGCACCACGGCAGCTCCTGCCGGGTTTACGAGCATGATCGAATAATTTGCAAAATTTGGTAGCTGCGGTGCCTGCGTCGATGAGGTGTTTTGTGCCGACGTCAGTGGCGCAGAGCAGCATAGCAACGCTAGCAGGCAGGCCCATATGGGCAGGGTTTTCATGGCGTTCACCCTCTTTAAATTAGGTGGTTAGGTCTTGTTTGTTTCTGCGGCGCCGCTCGATAAAGCGCTTGATTGAAACCAGGATTCGCCAAGGAAGGTAGATCAAGAGTGCAATTCCGAGCAGTTTACCAATCAGATTTTCAATTGCCAGGCTCGTGTCTGCAAGCATAGCTTCTTCTCCCCTGAATCGTACGGAAAGTTTCTCACCCCAAAAAGGAAAAGTCATGGAATTTCTGTCTGTGGTTAATTTTATATCCCAAGGTTTTGGAGGGGGAGGCCGAAAGACGGGCTTCCACTCCGGCGGGTGAGAGGCGGTGGGGGAGGTTTCAGTTCCTACCTCCTTCACCTGATGACCTGGCCGCACGAACCGCACCTTACCGACACAGGAAACGACTCGTCCAGAAAATCAATGAAGACTATTCCGTCCATGGGGTGTTCCTCGTGAGCCAAATAGGACTTCCCGGGACATCCGGGAGTCCTGCAGCGAGCAAACAGGTAGCAATGCATCGGCTTTCTCTCGACCGGGGATGCCGCAAGTCTTTCATTTTTCAAAGGAAAAGCCCATGATCAAGCGGTATTTTTGCGCCGTTGCGCTGCTGTGCGCAATGGCTGTCGTCTCTCTGGGCAGAACACAAGCACTGCGATGGCCCATAAAGGCGAACTGGCCCGCCCCGGCACTCACACCCCCGTGAAATCCGATGAAAGCCACGCGCTCTGGCTGCACACAAGGGACCAGCATGGTCATTCCGTCGGGAAGCCCGTGACGGCGGCCGGGCCTGTTCTGGTAGCATTTCTCTTCGGAGACTATTCAGCATGGATGCCCTTACCAATGCGGGCCTTGGCGCCCGGCGTAACGAAGACATCGCCCTCGATCTACTCAAGTTTGTGGCCGCTACGGCTGGCGTAGGCCGCCCCGCCACTCCCTCTACCGGCTTCATCAGTTCTGCCGGAGCGAAGCCTGAGGAACACGTAACCGAGTTGCTTGACCTCTACGGCCGCTGCCTGACCGCTGTTGAAGGAAAAGAGGCCGCGAAATAGCCAGCGGACCTATTTTGCGCGTAGCCATAGCAGGAACCGGGGCCTTTGGCCGCAATCACCTTCGTGTTTATCGCGAACTGGAGCAGGCCGGCCTCGGCGTTGCGCTGGTGGCAGCCGTCGAACCCGACAGTGCCCGCGCCGCCGACACCGCAGCCAAGTACGCAATCCCCGTCTTCTCCTCAGTGGACGAACTGCTGTCGGCCGATCTGCATCTGAACGCCGCCAGCGTCGCCGTTCCCACCGTGCACCATCATGAGGTGGCTTCGGCGCTGCTCGATGCCGGCCTCGACCTGCTGGTCGAAAAGCCCTTGGCTGCCACGCTCGTCGAGGCCAACGATCTGGTCGAGCGCTCTGAAAAGAGCAAGCGCATTTTGCAGCCCGGCCATCTGGAGCGCTTCAATCCCGCCGTCCTCGCCGTCCAGCCGCAACTGCGCCGCCCCATGTTCTTTGAAGCCCATCGGCTCTCCATCTTTACGCCCCGCTCTCTGGACGTGGATGTGGTTCTGGATCTGATGATCCACGATCTGGATATTGTGCTCACCTTCGCCAAGTCGCCCGTGCGCGAGGTGCGTGCCGTCGGCCTGCCGATTCTATCCCCCAAGGTCGATATCGCCAACGTTCGCGTGGAGTTTGAGTCGGGCTGCGTGGCCAACTTTACCGCCTCGCGCGTCTCCACCGAGCGCGTCCGTAAACTGCGCTTCTTCGAGCCGCGGCAATATGTCTCCATCGATTACGCCCGGCGCGATGTGTTGGTCATTCGCCTCGATGGCCAAAGTGGTGGCGGGCTTCCACCGGAAATTGCCGCCGCTCTTGCCTCCGGCAAAGCGGATCCTGTCCTGTTGGCTCAACTCGCCGCAGCCGGGCTCGACGGCCCGGCGCCGGGACTATCATTCGGCAAGCCCGAGGTTGCCCCCGGTGAACCGCTGCGGCTTGAGATTGAGTCATTCCTCGGTGCAGTGCGTACTCGCCGCGAGCCTCATGTCACAGCCCGTCAAGGCCGCGATGCGCTGGCCCTGGCGCTTGAAATTCAGTCCTCGATGGCAGCCCACGCTCATCGTGCCGGCCTGTTGGACTTCTTCGAGCCCGGCGCGTAGAAGTCCGGTTTCTTCCTCTGCGCATTTCCAGCGGGAAGAACAGCCTGCGGGATACGCTGACTGCGAACGCCGCAACACTTCTTCATTCTGCAGCGGCAGCCACAGGCCGCTGCAGCACCTCCTTCATCTTGAGATAGACAGCATTGGTCCAGCCGAACCCGATTACATTCACCTTATAGCCGGCACTTACTTCCACATCGGCGTTGCCCGAGACCACATTGTATTTTTCACGGATGGTTGTGTCGGCCGCAAAGCCCGCGTCGACTGTGGCGTCGAAGTGTTGCGCGATCCGCACCGCGTCGGCATGAAAGCCAGTAGCCTCCAGGCCATCCACGGCGAGCCAATTGGCAGGCGCCCAGCCGAAGGGCTCGTCCCACTGCAAGCCGGACATTGTGTTGCTCATTGAAAGTCCGCCGGCCCGTTCGAAGATGCTGAGTTTTGCCACCATCTGCCTGGCCTGTTCGCGGCTTGCCACACCCGCCCACAAAGGATAGAGCGACGTAAGATACGCATAACTCGACGGCCTGCCGCGGACAAAATCGTAATCCGCAAATACCCCTTCGGCGGGTCTCCATAAATAATGTTGAATCGCGGCCTCGCGCGCCTTGGCGCGGCGGTCCCAGCGCAGCGCATCGTCCGGTTTGCCCAGCACGTGAGCCAGATGCGAGAGATCGCGTTCATAGCGGTAGAGCAGGCTGTTCAGGCACACCGGCGCGTAGTGGTGCGTCGCTCCCGAGAAGGCCTCGAAACGGCTGGTGGTATCGAAGCCCGATTCGCGCATGGCGCGGTCGCCAAGATAGAAACCCCGGCTGAGCCGGTAGCCGCCAAACCATGCACGGCTGCACACCACGCTCGCCTGCACATCGCAACTGGATTGCTTGAGCCGTTCCGCCTCCGCGGCCTCGGGATGTTCCGACCCTTTCACCAGAAAGCCTTCGCCGTTCGCAGCCTGGGGATGCGCGACAAGCCAGCGAATGATGTCGGGATAGTAGCTGCTGGCGTCGGCCATCTCCGGCACTGGCCCCACGCCAAAGTCGAAGTAGCGCGCCAGCCCCGTCGAGCCCGCCAGATGATCGGGGCGCGTCCAGGTGGAATAGTCTTTTTCGGCAACCGTATAGGCATGTTCGAGCCATAGCCTTGCCTCGTTGCGGCCTGCCGCAGTCGCCGGAAAGCTTGCCGGATCTTCATAAACGGCGCGGATCATCGAAGTGAGAAACGGCGGCTGCGAACGCGTGAGATAGTAAGTGCGGTTCGCATTCAATACCGAGCCGTAGTGTTCCACCTCAAAAAGAAAGTTATCCACTATCCCCTTGCCCAACGCTTCATGATGATCGGCCTCAAGTCCCAACAAGATAAAGTAACTGTCCCAGCCGTACATTTCATTGAAGCGTCCCCCGGGCACGACATAGGGATTGGGCAGATAGAGCAGTCCCGGTGTGGCCAGTTCCTCCGGGCGCACGTCTCCCAGTTTTTCGATCCGCCGCGGCAGCGACATCACTTTGACATGGCACTTTTGTTCGAGCGCCGTCACCGCAGGCGAAGCGGGGATTTCAGCAGGCAGATAGAGTACCGGGTTCTCCGTGATCTTGATGTCCGCCAGCGAGTGGCAATCCAGCATGGAACGGGTAAGCGTGTCCCACGACGCATGAATATAGCGCAGCGTCGCATCAGGATCGGGTGCGGATTTGCTTGCCGCGGCAACGTTCTGCGCGGGAATCGCCGAGGGTTGAGCGGTTAATAAAAGCAGAAACAAGAAAGACAAACGATACAGTTTCATCCTCACTCCATCGTGAACTGCGTACATACGATTACCGGGCATCGACCTGCAGATTAGATGATTGAAGTTCCGCCGAGCAGCTTT
>JAATGG010000101.1 GCA_015654835.1 Terriglobales bacterium | reverse complement strand
TGCCAGGCGAAGCAAAGCACCTCGTAGATTCAAGCCCGCCGGCTTTCATCCCCCTCGGCTTCGGCGTGGGATGGAGCCGGTGCTTCCAGTGTGGTGGGATGCGCCGCAGGGCTGGTTCGCCTATATGGTGCTCTCCTGCGGCCGAAAAACTGTCCCAATCCAAAGAGAGACAAGCAGATTCTCAGAGGTTTCCAACGCCCGCGCCTCCTTGCTGGCCCGCTTCATGCTCCGAGGAGGGAGCGCGTTTCACATATAGGAACGGTCGGAGAATGCGCAATCCTGCTGCCTGGAGAGGTCCTTGCGCCCAATCTTGCCGATTCTTCCTATCTATTCCGAGCAGTTTCGCTGCATCGGCCCCGATTGTGAGGACTCTTGCTGTGTAGGGTGGAGCGTGCCGATCAACCGGGCGGCGTATGAGAAATACCAGACGGTGCCTCCTGGGCCGCTGCGGACGTCGCTGGATGCCAATATTCTCCTGATGCCAACCCGGCAGGAGTCTGAAATCGCAAAAAAAGAACCGGCAGCGCCTGGATTGGCGGCGGATGGGACGGGAGCGATTGCCGCAGTGCGAATGCCGCCCTCTCAGCAGTGCCCGTTCCTGACCGAGCAGAGGCTTTGCGGCATCCAGGTGGAGCACGGGGAAGGCTATCTGTCGCAGACGTGTGCAACCTACCCCCGCATCGTGCACTGGATCGACAGTCTGAAAGACATGACGCTGGCGCTCTCGTGTCCTGAGGCGGCGCGGCTTGTCCTGTTGAATCCGCAATTGGTAGCCCCGGTGACGCCGGACGATTCTCTGGAAATGAGCCGGGAGCTTGCGGAGGCGGGGAGCGCCGAGAGCAAGATTCCGATGCGCTTCTTCTGGCCGATCCGCGCATTTGTGGTGGGTCTGGTGCAAAACCGTGCCTATCCCTTGTGGCAGCGTTTGTTTCTGCTGGGGATTCTATGCCGGCGCCTGGATTCGCTCCGTCGCGGTGAGATTGAGGATTCGGATGTGCCGTCGCTTCTGCGATCGATGGGGACCGCCGTTGCTTCGGGATCGCTGCGGGCCGCGATGGATACGGTGCCGATCGACCTGGAAAAGCAGTTGGACCTGGTGTTGCGGATGGGCGCTCTCTGCCGGGACCGCGCCATGGTGGGCCCGCGGTTTGTCGAGTGCGTGAATGCATTTACGCAGGGCATCGGGAACGGCCCGGATGCCACGATGAAGAGCCTGGTGAGCCACTATGCCGGCGCGCACCGGCAATACTATGTACCGTTTTTCCGGCTTCACCCGCACATCCTGGAAAACTACCTGCTTCACACGATCTTCCGCAGGTTGTTTCCATTCGGGCATGACAAGGGAAAGATTCCCGCAGTGCCGGAGATGGCCGATGAGTTTGCGCTGCTGGTGGCGCAGTTCGCCTTGATAAAGGGGCTGTTGATCGGGGTGGCGGGTTTCCACAAGGACGCTTTCAGCCTCGACCATGTGATTCACACGGTGCAGTCGGCGTCGAAGCATTTCGAGCACCATCCGGGCTTTCTGACCGAGACGCGCGCGTTGCTGGTGGAAGCGGGGCTGAACGACGCGAGAGGGCTCGCCATTCTGCTGCGAAACCAGATGCCCTGTCCGTCGAAGGCAGGGCTGCAGACTGGCTGTACACCCGGCGTATCGAGAGAAGCGTGCGGCCCGGAAACCTCGCACTGCCAATCGACTCACGCCTGAACTGGGCGGACTATAAGTGGCGGCGCGGAAAGCCAGCGCCGGTGCCGGGAACCGTCCCCCGGGACGCACCCGGTACCGAGGTGACGTTGAAGGCTTCGGCGAGGTCGGCGGGCAGCATGTTCCAGGGATCGTATTGAAAGATGGCGCCGGTGCGTTCGAGGGCGCGGGCTACTAACCCCGAACAGATGATCTGGCCGTCGAGTCCGAAAAAGAACTTGGAGCCGGTGAGCAGGGTCCCGCAGAGGCTCAAATCGGTCAAAAAGCCGTAAAGGTCACCCATGCAATGGCGGGCGAAGGCGACGGCGTAGGTGCGGTCGGCTGCACTTGCCTCGGTGAGATGGACGACGTGGTATTCGGTATCGTGATAGACGGAGACGTTGCGCTGCTGGACGCCGGACTCGACCGCCTCAATGATGGTTCCGTCTTCGTCTGCGAAGAGGGCCGCATGGCTCCAGTGAGCAAATTTCTTGGCGTCTCCACGATAGCGCAGGCCCTGCCCGACCCGGATGAGGGCGCTGGACCACTCGTTCCCGTGGGTAAGCAGAAAATCTCCACGGGAGATATGCTCGACGGACTGTCCGGGAGCGTAGCGCCGGACTTCGTGGCGGGGAATGCTGTTGCCGGCGTTGCCCAAGGATATCTCCTTCGTGGTGAATCCGATTGGGTGAATTTAGGGCTTTAGGCTATTCTAACCGATTGACTGCCGGAGGCGTGCGAAAGCGGGAACGGGGATGAAGTTGGGACGCGTGGAGGGGCTCCGAGGGCAGTGCGGACACGTCAATTATGCGATACTCGAAAAGGCATGTATAAGAGGATTGTTCTCAAGCTCTCAGGAGAGGCATTGGCAGGCGGGCGCGGTTTTGGCCTGGATGCCGATAAAGTAGCCGAAATTACCAGCGAAATTGTCGATGTGCACTCCTTGGGCGTCGAAATTTCAGTTGTGGTAGGCGGCGGCAACTTCTTCCGTGGCGTCGCGGAACAGGCCAAAGAGATGGACCGGGTGAGCGCGGACAACATGGGTATGTTGTCGACGGTCATCAACGCCATTGCGCTGCAGGACTCGATTGAACAACGCGGCGTGCAATGCCGGGTGATGACCGCCGTGTTCATGAACCAGATTGCCGAGCCGTATATCCGCCGGCGTGCCGTGCGCCATCTGGAAAAAGGCCGCGTGGTAATTTTTGCCGCGGGCATCGGAAATCCGTTCTTTTCGACCGACACGGCGGCCAGCCTGCGCGCCATGGAGATCAAGGCGGACGTGCTGATGAAGGGCACCAAGGTCGAGGGCGTATTCAATGCCGATCCGGTGCTGTTCAAAGATGCGGTGAAATACGACGAGATTACCTATATGGAGATTCTGCGGCAGGGACTGAAGGTGATGGACCTGACTGCGGTGAGCCTCTGTAAGGACAATAACCTGCCGATGATTATCTTCAACATGAACCGGCCGGGAAACATCCGGCGCGTCGTGATGGGTGAAAAGGTCGGATCGCTGGTTACCGCCTGAGAAGGGCCGCAACCAGAGAGCAGTTGGCAGGGAACAGAAATCGGCGACCGGCAGGGCTGTCGCGAGCACAGAGTGCTTGCGATCCTCGACTTTGGGAACCGGGAACCAAGTAAATAGGCAGGGTGGAGCGATTGGCAGAATTGGCCGCCTCCGATTCCGCCGGAGACGTCTAACAAGTAAGTGGAGACGCGCAAGCGAGCCCGGCTGGATGCACTGACAGGTTTACGCTGTTTCGCAGCGCTAAACATTGTTTTCTTCCATTTTTCCAATCCACAGTGGTTTGGCTGGCTGGCGCCGGTGGTCAATGCCGGTTACGCGTCGGTGAGCTATTTCATCCTGCTGTCCGGATTTGTGCTTGGCTACAACTATTGCGAGCGGGCGCGCAACGGGGAACTCGATAAAGTTCGCTTCTGGAAAGCGCGATTCACGCGCATCTACCCCATCTATCTGCTGAGCCTGCTGCTGAGCTGGCGAATGCTGTCGCAGGAATATGCGGCCCATACGCACGGGATGTTTTGGGCCGGGGTTGTGCTGACGCCGATCTTGCTGCAAGGCTGGCTTCCCTCGATTGCGACATTTCTGAATACGCCGGCGTGGACCATGTCGGCCGAATCGTTCTACTACTTCATGTTCCCCTGGATGGCCCGCTGGAAGCGCCCTGAACGCATTCGCCAACAAGTAGCCCGGATGGCTGGGGTCTGGATGCTGGGGCTGATCCCAGGGGCACTCTATATTGCCTTCAATCCCGATGGCATTGCGCATCCGGACCGCTGGAGCTCGGGTCCGTGGTTGCAGGCGCTCAAATATACGCCGTGGGCCCATGTGGCGAGTTTTGTCTTCGGCGTGATGCTGGCCGGATTGGACGAGTTGGTAGAACGGGCCAGCCCCCTGCGCCTTTGGCTCGGGATCGGCGGCTTTGCGGGAATCTACTGCCTGCTGGCAATGGGGCCTCTCGTGCCGTACGCCATCATCCACGACGGGCTGCTGATGCCGCTATTTGCGTGCATCGTACTGGGACTTGCCGGGGAGAATCCGCTGTCGAAGGCGTTGGGCTGGCGGCCTCTGGTTTTTGTGGGCGAGGCCAGTTACTGTCTTTATCTGTTGCACTTCAACCTGTGGAACATCGTGCACGACTCGCATGTACTGGATTGGCTGGGGTTGAAGCGCTTCGATCCTTGGATCAGCTATGCCCTGTTGATTGCGATGGCCCTGGGTGCTCTGCACTTTATCGAGAAACCCTCGCAACGGTTGCTGCGACGCTGGATGGGAACGGCGGCCTAAGAGCACGCTTGCGCTGGCTTTATCGGTGGCGAATTCAAGTGCCTCCATGCTTGATCGCCGCATCTGACATCGACGGCACCCAGCCGGATGCGGGAAGTTCTTGACACCAGAACGCTCGCTCAGCCAGAGAAGAGAACGATCCAGGGATTCGGAAGGCGCGGAATGCAGGCTTCCTGCCCGAGTCTCTTCCTTGGCAAGTGGTCCACACGAACCAAAGCTTATCCTTCATTTTCGACGGGTTGCGGGGGCGACTGAGAGTCGTGTCTGGTATCGATGTCTTTCCAATACAAGCCTCGGTCTGCGGCTCTTCCGCTACGACCCAGGCATTTATTCTTCATTCAAGAATAAGGGCCTTTGCAGCAGCAAAAAGCCCAGCCGCGTGGGCTGGGCTCTTTTGCGTTGACTGGCGGTTGTGTTACGGGGTGACCGACTGCAACGAGTGGTTGCCATGGGGCACGCAGACCAGGGCGGTGGGAGCTGCCAGGCTGGGGTAAGGCGTGCTCTGGGTCGGCGACAGGCTGCCGCTTGTCGGGTTGAGGAAGAAGCCCGACATGGAATTCCCCAGATGGTTGGCTGTGTAGACGAAGCGTCCGAGGGCCGGGTCCACAAGGATGGCGTTGGGCTGCGTGTCCGTAGCGTTGGTGGTAACACCGGTGGTGTTCACCGCGGCTGTGGGAGTGCCGGTGCCCAGGTCAATGGCAAAGGCGGAAACCGTCGAGTCCAGCGAGTTGGCGACGTAGATAAATTTCCCACGCGGGTCCACGACCACAGCGGAAGGCTCGCTGCCGGTCCTGAAAGGTCCGTTGATCAGGAAGGCCAGGGTGCTGCCGGATTGAATGCCGTAGCCGATCAACTGGTTTGAAGCGTAATCGGTGACATAGACGAAACGGTTGACGGGATCGGGAGCGATGCCTGTCGGCCGGACACCCGCCTGGTAGGGGCTGCCGGCAGAAGCAGTGAGTGCGCCATTGGTGCCGACGGCATAACCGAAGACCCAGCCGGGATTCGCGTTGCTGCTGGTGGTTCCACCCGGATTATAGGCGGACTGGTCATAGAGCGTGGCGAATACGGCGTTGTTGTTGGGCAGCACCGTGATCGCGGTGGGAATCAGAAGGTCGCCGGTAAAGCCAGGTACGACGAGCGGCACGGTGGAGGCTGCGGCACCGATGGCTCCCGAACTCAGCGGGTAGACGCCGATGGTCGCCGAAGTGGTGCCATAGAGCACGTACAGGTAGGTGTTGGCGGTGTTGACGGCCATGGCAACAGGGGCTCCGGCGACGGTCACCGTGTCCTTCTGGGTCAAGATGCCGGTGCTCGCAATGGAGAAATGCACGACGGTGTTGTTGCTCTGGTTGGCGACGTAGAGGTTCGCGTAATCAGAGGAGACCGCCAGGGCAGAGGGCGAATTTCCGCCGGTGGAAATGGAAGCCCCCACGGTGCGGACAGCGCCGGACTCGGAGTCCACCGCGTAGGTATCGATCTGTCCGGTGCCGCCCGAGTTGCTGGATGAGCCGGCAATAAAGAGATAGTCGATCGTGACGATCTGGCAGGCAGACAGGAGTGTGGCCACTAGAAGGCCTATCGTAGAGACCAGAAAGAGCTGGCTCAATTTGCTGAACTTCATGCGCTTCCTTCGTCGTGGGCCGTGAGGTTGAAGCCCAAAGAAACTGGTTAAGTTGCCCGTATAGCGATTGTAAAAGCCTACAACGGGATATTGCCATCATGCCGTCCGGCTGCAACGGCTATTGCTTCAGTTGGCTACCGTGGGGAATCGCGGCCAAAGCAGTGGGTTGGGCGCTGACCCCATAGGGGACGTTCTGCGTGTTGATGAGCGTTCCGGTGGTCGGATTTAACTGAAAGCCGGAAAGATTGGCGCTGAGAAAGTTGGCGGTATAGATGTAGTGGTGCGTAGAGGGATCGATGACGATGGCATCGGGCTGCGTGCCGGTGGCATACGATCCGAGCCGGGTAAGCGAGCCGTTGGCGATTGAGTAGGCCATGAGGTCGTTATCCAGCGAGTTGACCACGTAGAGGTATTGTCCCGACGAGTCGACGGTAATCGCGGTGGGCTGGCTTCCAGCCGAGAACGGGCTGCCGCTCACTTCGGTGAGGGCTCCGTTGGCCTGGACTGCATAGCTCATCACTGCGGCCTTGCTGAAGTCCGTGACATAGACGAATTGATTGCCCGGGTCGCTGGCGATCGCCGAGGGGAAGGTCCCCGAGGCGACGACGGGCGCTCCGCCGTTCAGAGGAGTGAGCACGCCCGCAGCGCTGGAAAAGCCGAAGATATAACCGACCGTGGGTGAGACGGACGAATCGTAGGCGGTGACGTAGACCAAGGAACCCGAGGCCAGAACGTTAATGGCGGTGGGAACCATGATGTCCGCCTTGCCGGGCAGTGCCAAAGGCCAATAGGTAAGGTCGCCGTTGGTGATGGGCGCTCCCGGCTGTCCGCTGGCAGAGAGCGGGAAGACCGCCACCGAGCCGGAGCAGGGAGACGCGGGAGAGCAGCTTGGCAAGGGCTGATAGGTATCCAGCGCGTAGAGCGTCGATCCGGAGATGGCGATGCCCATGGGAAAGATGCCCGGAGTGTTAACCGTGTTCTGCGGATAGAGCTTGCCGTCGTTGCCGATGGCGAACTGGACGATGGTATTGTCGTCGTGATTGACGACGTAGAGGTTCGTAAAGTTGGTGGAGACCGCTTCGGCCACGGGATTACGTCCGCCGGAAGGAAAGGGCGAAGTGGGGATTCTGTGCGAAAATCCCGATTCGGAGTTCACTTCCATGACGTCCACTTCGCCGTAGCTGTTGGGGCCCGCAGCCAGGGAACTGGTCACGTAAACGAAATCCACCGTCAGAGTACTGCAGGCGGTCAAGAGCCCGGCAATCAGAAGGCTGGCCGCGGAGACCAGCAGAAGCTGGCCCGATTTGTTGAACTTCATGCGCATCTTTCGTCAGCGGGCCAGAACCACAGCCCTAAAAATCAGGTTTTGGAATCGAATCACAGGGCCGGGTTCAACGCGCATCCGTGATTCGTTTCTTGAGAACACTGGAAATTCCAGAGCCGGGGAGGAGGCCAGCCAGCCTTCTCCCCGGCAATTGCATTCAGGTTAAAACTAGCTGGTGCGTCCGTTGACCAGGCACCAGGTGGCCGGGCCGGAGAGCGTGTAGCTGCTGGCGGCGTTCAGGTTATTCAGGACGCCGGAGTTCTGGTCGATAACGCGGCCGGTCACGGTGGAATCATTGAAGTTGGCCGTGTAGATGAACTGATCCGACGGGTCTTCGATGAGACATTGCGGCCCGGCTCCGGTGCCGAACGGGCCACCTGAGATTAGACTGAGCTGCTGAGTCGCCGGATCGATGACGTAGCCCGCAATTCCGCTTTGGGCGTTGGTGTTGTTGGTATTGTTGCCCTGGTTGGCCACATAGGCCCATTTGCCCTTGGACTCAACCGTCAGGTAGATCGGGTTGGACTGAGAGGGATCGTCCGGGATGGCGCCACCGACCTTTGCCTGCAACGCGCCGTTGGTGCCAACAGTGTAGGAGAGAATCTGGCCACCCGGCGAAACAACGCTGGTGCCGTTGGTGGTGATGGTGACAGGCTCATTGTCAAGCACATAGATGTTGCCGGCGCCCGCCACAATGGCCGTTGCCTGGGCCGCGTTGATCGGCTGCGGCGTGTTCTGGTTGACCGTCAACTGGCCGCTGCTGGAGTAGGTGTACGGGAAGACGAAGTCGCCGGTCTGGGCAGTAGCTCCGGGGGCGCCGCTCAGCGTCAGGACGAAAGAAGAGTTCCAGAGAAAGTCGATGGGATTGACGGGCACCGGGAAGTAAGGCAGCGCCGAGCCGGTCGCCGAAGTGACCTGGGCATTGACGAGCAGGGAGAGGCGGCCGGTGGTGGGATTGACCTGGAATGCGGAAATATCGCCGCAGGCGCCGTTGCCGAAGGCCTTGGTGCAATTCGGATCCGCAGGGCTGACCGGCGAATCGTGATCAAGCACGTAAATAAAGGTCCCCGAGCTGTCCGCAACGATGCGGAAGGGATTCTTGCCCTGGGTGTAGAAAGTCTCCTGCGGTGTCAGAATGCCGTTGCTGCCGACGACGAACTGCGTGATATTCGCGTTCTGGCAAGGATCGTCGGGGGTGCAGTTGGTATTGCCCTCAACATTGGCTCCACGGTTCAGAACGTATAGAAACCGGCCGCCGGAGAGCAGGACTGCACGGACCGGATTGGCGCCGCCGGAAGAGACGGGCATTCCATTGATCTGGTTCAGTTTGCCGGTGTTGTGGTCGATCTTGAAGCCCGTGATCTGTCCGTTGCCGGTAGACGAGGCGGTTACCGTATTCGTGACATAGAGAAAGCCGACGGTAAAACTCTGAACGCAAGACGTAACGCTGAGGACGACGCCAACGGAGAGGGCGCTCATCAGAAGAGCCTTGCTGAATTTCTTGAACTTCATGCGATTCCTTCATCCTGGGCCGGCCATGCGCCGCCAAGTTTGCTAGTTCCACAGCAGAGCTGGGTTGGGATGAGTCCCTGCTGAATTGTAAAAGCCAAAGGCAGGTTGTGCCTAGTTTCCGGAAGACGGTTGGCAAATCGGAGTGTCTCCAGAGATTTACGACGCAATCTGCACATACTGGCTTGCGAGTCAACTTCGAACGTGGATGCGGTTTGGACGAGCGAATCAGGGAAAATGTCACCCTGATTCGCTCCTAAAGATTGCCGCGCCACACGGATGAGGACGATGTCCGGAGCCGTATCTGCATGGCAGCCACGGCTCCAGGCTTCGTTTTTGTCGGGATAAGACAATAGAAGGTTTACCACACGCGGCAGGAGTTTGCCGGATACATGGGTTGTCCCTTGGTGCATCCGAAGGCTTTGCCGAACTCGTCAAAGTTCTGCACAGAGCCATTGGTGCGCCAGCGGCCGGGTGAGTGGGGATCGGTAAGCGCCGATTGGCGGGCGGACTGTTCGGTGCGGTTTTCGCACCACACCTGGGCGAAGCCGATAAAGTAGCGCTGTGCCTCGGTGTAGCCGTCGATTTTGTCATTGATGGACTTGCCTTGCGCCGCCAGCGTATCGAGCAGGGCAAGATAAGCGATGCGCAAACCGCCGTTATCGGCGGTGTTTTCTCCCAACGTCAGCTTGCCGTTGAGCTTTTGCTCGGGCACGTCGCCACGAGCCGGGGCTGCCTGGAAGCCGCTATATTCAGCCACTTCGCAATCGGTGCGCTCGACAAAAGCTTTGCGATCCTCCGCCGTTTGCCACTCGCGCAGATTGCCCTTGCCGTCGTATTTCGATCCCTCATCGTCGAAGCCATGGCTCATTTCGTGGCCGATGACGACGCCGATGCTGCCGAAGTTCACAGCCGGATCGATGGTGAAGTCGAAGAAGGGCGGCTGCAGAATGCTCGCCGGAAAGTTGATGTCGTTCATGGATGGGTCGTAGTAGGCGTTGACCGTGGGCGGCGTCATGCCCCACTCCTTCTCGTCGACCGGCTTGCCCAGATGGCTGAGCATGTAATTGCGATCGAAGACGGCGGTGCGGTGCAGATTGCCGATAAGGTCGTCGCGCTCCACCTTGAGGGCTGCGTAGTCACGCCACTTTTCCGGATAGCCGATCTTGTTGCGGATGAGAGCCAGCTTTTCCGCAGCCGCTTTCTTGGTGGCGTCGGTCATCCAGGGCAGGGTCTTGATGTCTTCGCCCAGGGCCTTCTCCAGGGCGGCAACCAACTGGTCCATGCTGGTTTTGGCGGCGGGAGGAAAATTCTGCTTGACCCAGTCCTGCCCTACGGCCTCGCCCAGGGCGCTGTCGGTCATGGTCGTGCACTGTCTCCAACGGGGCGTGGGCTCTTTTTGGCCAGCCAGTTCCTTGCCGAAGAAAGCAAAATTCTCGTCGTAGAAGGCCTGGGGCAGGTTGGTGGCCGAGGCGTGCAGCGTCTGCCAGCGGAAATAGGACTTCCAGGCGGCGACAGGTTTTGAGTCGATCAGCCCGTTCAGTGCCTTGAAAAACTCCGGCGTGCCCACGTTCAGCGTGTCGAAGTGGCCGACCTTTACGTCGCTGAAGTAGACGGAGAAGTCGAAGTCCGGGGCCAGCTTCTGAAAATCGGCAACGGTATAGATATGGTAGCGATTTTCCGGCTCGCGCAGCGCGGTGCGGCTGGTGGAAGCCTGGGCCAGCGCGGTTTCGATCTCCAGCACTGACGCGGCCTCTTTGGCAGCCTCCGCGGGCGTATCGCCGGCCAGGGTGAACATCCTGGTCACATGTTCGAGATACTGCTGGCGAATCCCCTGGAAGCGCTTGTTGTCAACGATGTAGTAGTCGCGGTCGGGCAGCGAAAGGCCGCCCTGAAAGATGCTGGCGATCTGTTTGGATGAGTCCTTCTCGTCCTGCTGCACGCCGAAACGGAACAGCGGCGCCGGGCTGCCTTCGGCGGCAAGTTCGCCGACAAGCGTGGCCAGATTGTGCGCGCTGGTCAAGGCGGCGATGCGTTTGAAGGCAGGATCGAGCGGCTGCAGGCCCTTTTTCTCGACCAAATTGGTGTTCATGCAGGCCGCATAGTAGTCGCCATACTGCTTTTCCATCGCGGACTTGGGGCTCTTGGCCGCAGCATCGAGCTCCTTCCAAAGAAGATAGCGGTTGCGCTCGCTGAGCATCGAGAACGTACCCCAGCGCACTTGGTCGGCGGGAATGGGATTGTTCCTGACCCAGTTGCCGCAGGCATATTGATAGAAATCCGTGCACGGGTCTGCGGTCTTGTCGATGGCCGAAGAATCGAAGCTCTTGATGGCCGGCGGTGGCGCTGGCTGGGACGAGGATGCTTGCGGTGTCGCGGGCGCCTGCGACAGGGCGGAACCAGCCGCCAGCAGCAGGATGGGAGCAAAACGAAAACAGTTCATCGAATGTCCTTTTTGCGAAGTAATATCCACCGGCTCGCCGGTTTCTACGGCGAATGCGCCTGAGATTCAGGCCGGCGCAGCCAATTGCGTTCAGGCTCTATTGCATAGGAGCCTATCACGGCAGGGCGGCGGCGTTACCGCTAATTGCGGGCCCAGCAGGCTCCGAAGCTGAAGCGAAGTGTACTTTGGTGTGTGCAGGCCACGCGCTCGACGCGAAGACGGGCAAACTTGCCGATGCCAAGACCATCGGGCCGATATCACTGCTGTCGAGAAGAATCCCATAGGCGGCGTGCGGGTGCTGCGGGATGTGAAGCTTGTGATGAAGAGATGAAGATTGGAGCAGTTTACAAGAATGGGGATACATAAGCTTCGCAACAGCTTGGGAGAGACGGCATATCTGCTGCGCTCAAAGAAAAATGCCGAACGGCTGTTGCAGGCGTTGCGTAGGGCGGAGCGGGGAGAAGGTTCAGCGGAGACCGTTGCCAGTTTACGGCGCTCTGTCGGAGTTGGTGCGGTAGGGAAATAGGCGGCGGACTCATCGCTGGCCGGGCATATTGGTTTTTGTAGTGCCCTATCCCGTGGGCCAGTCCCCCGTCTTTACAGTCGGCCCTCGTCCCTGCCACACTGAGGAGTGGACACCCAAACCATCGTTATCCTTGATTTTGGCTCGCAGTATACGCAGCTTATCGCGCGGCGTATTCGCGAACTGAACGTCTTTTCCGTCGTATTGCCCTGCACCGCTCCGTTGGCGGAGATTCAGTCGCACCGGCCACTGGGCATCATCCTCTCGGGCGGCCCGTCCTCTGTGTATGACGCCGACGCGCCGGCTGCGGACCCCAAGCTGCTCGCGTTGGGCATGCCGGTCCTGGGCATTTGCTATGGCCTGCAATTCATCGTGCATCACCTGGGTGGCAAGGTGCGCTCGGCTTCGAAGCGCGAGTATGGACACGCCGAGGTCACGGTTGAAGATCGCGGCACCGCGTTGTTTGCGGGGCTGCCGGCGACTCTGCAGGTATGGATGAGCCATGGCGACGAGGCGCTCGAACTGCCTGCCGGCTTCCGGCGCACCGCGGTTACCTCCAATGCGCTCGCCGGGATTGCCGATGAGCAACGGCGCATTTGGGCTGTGCAATTCCATCCCGAGGTGCATCACACGCCGTTGGGTTCGCAACTCATCCATAACTTCGTTTTCGCGATTTGCGGGGCGCGGGGCGATTGGACTCCGGCACATTTTGTGGAGAGCACGGTGGCGGCGATCCGCGAGAAGGTCGGCAAAGACCACGTGATCTGCGGGCTTTCGGGCGGTGTGGATTCATCTGTGGCCGCGGTGCTGGTGCATAAGGCCATCGGCAGCCAGCTTACTTGCGTCTTCGTCGACAATGGCGTGTTGCGCAAAAACGAGTTCGTGAGCGTGCAGAAGAATCTGCGCGACAAGCTGGGACTGAATCTGGTGGCCGTCGATGCCGGCAAGCGGTTCCTGAGCCAACTGGCCGGTGTCACCGATCCTGAAACCAAGCGCAAACGCATCGGCGCGGAGTTCATCGCGGTATTCGACGATGAGGCCACGCGCATTGCCGAGCAGACGGGCGGCGTGGAGTGGCTGGTGCAGGGCACGCTTTACCCGGATGTGATCGAATCCAGCAGCGTGAAAGGCCCCAGTCAGACCATCAAGAGCCACCATAACGTGGGCGGTCTGCCGGAGTTGATGAAGCTCAAGCTGATTGAGCCGCTGCGCGACTTGTTCAAGGATGAAGTCCGGCGCATTGGCCGCGACATGGGGATGCCCGAGGACATTCTGGGGCGGCAGCCGTTTCCAGGGCCGGGTCTTGCCGTGCGGATTCTGGGCGAGGTGACGCCGGAGCGCGTGGCCCTGTTGCAGGAGGCCGACGAGATTGTCGTCAGCGAGATCAAGGCGGCTGGGCTCTACTCTGAAATCTGGCAGAGTTTTGCCGTGCTGCTGCCGGTGATGAGTGTGGGCGTGATGGGCGACCAGCGGACCTATGCGTACACGGCGGCGGTGCGGGCCGTGCACTCTGAAGACGGCATGACGGCCGACTGGGCGCCGCTTCCATACGACGTGCTCAAGCGCATCTCCAGCCGGATTGTGAACGAGGTGCGCGGCATCAACCGCGTCGTCTACGACATCACTTCCAAGCCCCCCGGCACCATCGAGTGGGAATAGGACTGGCCGTCCAGGGGGGGCGCGCCTTCGGCGCCATTCTTGCCGATACGGAAAGATTCAACTTGTTGCGTTGGGGCGTGCTGAGGCTTCGATTGGGCTGCTTGTTTGCGACAGGACCGAGACTGCGCCTGCTAGGAAAGTAGCGATGCGGCCGCTCTACTTGCCAGCCTGTTGTGGGCGCAGGGCAGCCACTTCGCGGGAGAGGGCATCGATGCGGGCGAGTAGCTCGGCATGATGCTTGTCTACGGTTGAGGGTTCGACGGCCTCCACGTAGAAGGTGCCGCTCGGCTCCAGTTCGCAGCGGCGCACCTGGTCGAATCGCTCGAAGCCCTGGCGATGGATCACCTCAAGCAATTCCTCGCGGGAGAGCGATTCCCGCTCCAGCGCCTTGCGATCGATGATGCCGTCTCGGACGAGGACGGAGGAATGGCCTTCCATCATGCGCGAAAGGCGCGGCGAGCGATAGAGTGCGCGCGCCACAAGCCAGTTGATTCCCAGCAACCCGACAGCGCCGATGAGACCGCCAGTTACGGAATTGTCTTCGCCGATGATGGCGTTCTGCACCGTGTTGGAGAGTGAGAGCAGAACGACGAGGTCGAATGGATTGAGTTGGGCCAGTTCGCGTTTGCCGAACAGACGCAGCAGCATCACCAGGACCAGGTAGACAATGACCGGGCGGAGCAGCTTTTCCAGAATCGGAAGCGGCAACTGGAACATGTGGCTGAGAATGACGGAATGCGGCATGGAACGAGGATATGTGGCTCAGGGAAGTTTTGCCACCCGCGATCCTGTGGGCCCGCGACTTTATTCCCGTGATTTCTCAGTCGGATTGAGCGCAATTCGAGACGGCCCAAGTTAGAGCCCAGGCAGGCGCAAGGATAAAATGCGCGTGGCACAGAGTTACCCCAACGTGGGTGCAGCCACAAACGGCCAGAGCCCGGCTATAGCTGTTCTCCTATTGCTGTAGAGGGAAACCTCGACTGTCGAGTGGTGTTTTCCTCAAGAAAACACCACCCTGCACTCCCCTGGAAACACCACGCAAATAGGAGAACTGCTCTAGACAGTCGCTGCGGCCTTGGTTTTGAAAAACTCCAGCGAGAGGGCAAGGCCCTCTTTGAGCGCAACTCGCGGTTCCCAGCCGAGGAGAGTGCGCGCCCGCGTGATATCGGGACGGCGGCGGGTGGGGTCGTCTTCGGGGAGCGGCTCGAAGCGCAGTTCGCTGCTGGAGCCGGTTGCCTTCAAGACGGCCTGGGCACACTCCAGAATGGTGAACTCATCGGGATTGCCGATGTTGACGGGCATGTGCTCGTTCGAGCGGGAGAGACGCAGAATGCCTTCGATCAGGTCGGAGACGTAGCAGAAGCTACGCGTCTGGTCGCCGCTTCCATAGACGGTGAGCGGCTTGCCGAGCAGGGCCTGCATCATGAAGTTGGAGATGACCCGGCCATCGCTGGGATGAAGGCGTGGGCCATACGTATTGAAGATGCGGACCAGATGAGTATTCACCTTGCGGCTGCGGTGATAGGCCATGACCAGAGCCTCGGCGTAACGCTTGGCTTCGTCATAGACCGAGCGTGGACCGACCGGGTTCACGTTGCCCCAGTAGTCCTCTGTCTGCGGATGCTGCAGCGGATCGCCATAACACTCCGAGGTCGAGGCGTGAAGATGGCCCGCGCCGTATTTCGCGGCAATCTCCAAGGTGTTTTCCGTGCCCGCCGAACCCACGCGCAGAGTCTCGATAGCGAGGCGAAGATACTCGGGTGGACTGGCCGGGGAGGCCATGTTGAAAACGTAATCGACTGGTCCGGGATCGAAGGGCTTGCAGATATCCCGCTGCTCGAAGCGAAAGCGGGATTCGCCGGCCAGATGGGCGATGTTCTCCATGGAGCCGGTAGAAAGGTTATCGACTCCGAGAACGGTATGGCCCTCTCCCAACAAGCGATCTGTCAGGTGAGACCCGAGGAATCCTGCGGCTCCGGTTACTAATACGTGCATGGGCAGATCTGATCTCCAGAAAAACGTGCATTGGGAATGCTATCGAAAATGGCGAACCAGAGATGAGATGTAGCCGCGACGGGAAGCGTTGGATGCTTTTCCAGGCTCATCGTCCACGGCGGCAACATCCCGCCTCTCTTTACAGAACTACCGCGTGGCGCGGCTTGCCGACCTGCGCCTGGTAGCTTGCCGGCCTGCCCACACTCACATAAGTGAAGCCCAGGCTGGCCATCTGTTCCGGCTTATAAAGGTTGCGGCCATCGATCACGATGGGGAAGCGAACCAGTTGGTTGAGGCGGACCAGATCGATGTCGGCGAACTGCTTCCAGTCGGTAAGAATCAGCACCGCATCTACGTCCTTCGCTGCTTCGTAGAGGTCATCGGCATAGCTGAGCTTTTCCGAAGGGGGCAGCACTTCCTTGGCGCGGTCCATGGCGGCCGGATCGTAAGCGGTAATCTTCGCCCCGGCTTCAATCAGCTTGCGGATGACGTCGATGGCCGGGGAGTCGCGGATATCGTCGGTGTCGCCTTTAAACGCCAAACCGAGAGCCGCGAGGCGCTTTCCGCGCAGGGTCCAAAGAGCGGAACGCACCTTGTTGAAGAAGACATTTTTCTGGGCTTCGTTGATCTTGCGGATCTCCTGAAGAAGCTGAAAGTCGATGCCTTGCTGCTGGGCGACCCAATGAAAGGCCGCAACGTCTTTCGGAAAGCAGGAGCCGCCGTAGCCCAGACCGGCGTGCAGAAACTTGGGACCGATGCGGCTGTCGAGACCGATGCCGGCGGCGATATCTTCAATGTCGGCATCGACGCTTTCGGCAAGGTTGGCGACGCCGTTGATGAATGAAATCTTCAGAGCCAGAAAGGCGTTGGAGGCGTGCTTGATGATTTCCGCGCTCTGTGCCGACGTAACCAGCAGCGTGGCCGGTTTCGAGGGACTGCACGCACCCTGCAAAGCGCCGGGCTGGGCATAATAGCTGCCTTCGGTCAGCGGCTCGTAGATGCGGCGAAGCACCGCGGCGGAGCGATCGGTATTGGCGCCCACGACGATGCGGTCGGGGTGCAGAAAGTCCATGATCGCGGTGCCTTCGCGGAGAAACTCGGGGTTCGAGACGACATCGAAGTTTTCTGGAGCCACGCCGTGACGCAGCAGCACGCGGCGAATCCATTCATTGGTATAGACCGGTACCGTGCTTTTTTCGACGATCACCTTATAGCTGCCGATCGAGCGGGCGATGGCGGAGACGACGGCTTCGACATAAGACAGGTCGGCGGCGCCGGTGTCGCCCTGCGGTGTGCCCACGGCGATGAAGATGGCGTCGCTGCTTTCGACGGCGCCGACGAGATCGGTGGTGAAGGTTACGCCGCGATTGAGGTGCTTGGCGAGCAACTCCGGCAGGTGGTGTTCATAAATCGGCACGCCGCCTTCGCAAAGGGTTTTTACCTTGGCTTCGTCGTTATCGACACAGACGACTTTGTGGCCCATTTCGGCAAAGCAGATCGCCGCGACGAGCCCCACGTATCCGGAACCGATTACACAGATGGAAACTGGTTTGAACATGCGGTGCGCTGTCCCCCTGGCGGTTTCCCGCGGCCACAGGCCATAGGCTGCCCTAAGCCAATCATGCAACATTTCTTAGGGTATCCGGTGAAGGTTGAAGGGGGCAATCGGCGATTCATCCAGCCGGGTGCCTCTCTGGTAAAGTGAGATTGCTATTTAAGAGCCTGCACCGCATCCCGTTCGGCCCACCGGGCCAGGGAGCAGTAACCGGCTTAATTTGTGGAGAGTGGGGCAAATTTCATGGCGTTGTCTGGACAGTCTTCGGTGAACGAACTGGCACCTTTTCGCGTTGAACCCATGTTTGTGGAACGGGTGTGGGGCTCCCACGATCTTCGTCCCTGGTATGACCGGGTGGCGCAGGCGGGTCCCATCGGCGAGGTCTGGCTCACCGGGGATGAATGCAAGGTGGCAACGGGGCCGCACGCAGGCAAGACGCTGGCCGGGCTGTTTGCGGAGGTTCCAGCGGCCCTGCTGGGTGCCGGCGCGCCTGCGCCGCAGTCGCCTTTGTTGATCAAGATGATCTTTGCGCAGCAGAAGCTGAGCGTGCAGGTGCACCCGGACGACAAGCTGGCGCAGAAGTATGGTCAGCCGCGCGGCAAAACGGAGTGCTGGTATGCGTTAGCGGCGGAGCCGGGCGCGGAGGTGGCGGCAGGGCTCAAGCCAGGCGTCACGTTCGACCAGATCAAGGCCGGGATTCATGACGGCACGCTCGAACAGAGCCTCGATATGCTGCCGGTTTCAGCAGGCGACATGATTTTTGTGGATGCAGGGACAGTGCACGCCATCTGGCCGGGATCGATCTTGCTGGAGACGCAGCAGAATTGCGATCTGACCTATCGGATGTACGACTATGGCCGTCCGCGGGAACTGCATATCGAGAAATCGCTTGAAGCGACGCGGCTGAAGACGCGTGCGGGCAAGGTGCCGGCGAAGAAGCTAGCGGACCGCACGGTACTGCTGGATGTGGAGTATTTCCGCATCGAGCGGATTCCGGTCAACGGAAGCCGGGCCAGCGAGACTCTGGGCGATGGAAAATCGTCGCCGGAGCTGTCCTATCTGTTTGCCGCGGCGGGCCAGGGAAGAATTTCCGGGCCCGGTTTCGAGGCTATCGATCTGCCGGCACGGGGCATTATAGCGGTGCCCGCGGCCTCGCCGGCCTTTGCCGTTGAAGACCGCGGAGGGCTCGATCTGATCCGCATTCAAACCAACTGGCCGGGGAAAAGCAAATAATGGCACCGGCTCATTGGCGGGAATCTGTGAGGTCCTATATCCGGGCCGAGGCGCTGCCGGTGGACAAGTTTGGCCACCAGCCGCGCCTTTATGCGTTGGCGGCCCGGTTGGGCGAGGATGTGGCGCACGACGACGACATTTTGTTCGCCTCCGCCTGGATGCACGATCTGGGGGTTTTTACCGGTCATCGGCCGGAGGACCCCGCACAATTGGCGCGGTGGGACCATGTGCCCTACACCATTGCGCGGACCCGGCAACTGCTGCCCGAGTGGGGCTTTCCGGCAGAGAAGCTGGAGGGCGTTACCGAGGCGATCCGCACCCACCAGCCCCAGGACGAGCCGGTGACGATCGAGGCAATCCTGCTGCGGGATGCCGACATCCTGGAGCAATTAGGAGCGATTGGCGCGCTACGGGCGCTGGTCAAGATTGGCCGCGACACGCGGTACGCGACCTTTTCATCGGTGTTGCCGGTCCTGCGCAAGGCCCGGGAGACCCTGCCAGGCAAACTTCGTCTGGAGCAGGCTCGCCTACTCGCCGCCCCGCGTGTGGAACGGATGAAAAAGCTGATTGCCTCCATCGAAGACGAAGCGGGCGAACTGCTTTTTTAGGCATCCTCGATCCCTGATATTTTCTGTTTATCCCCGGCGAACGGCAAGCCTGTGTTCTCCGGCTGCTCGCCCGCTTTGACCTTTTGCACAGGATTTTCACTGTCGTTTGTACGCCTTATCATTTCCGAACCCGAATTTTTCAGGCAGAATCAAAAGCGATATGAGTTTCCGATTCGCATTACCCCAAGAACTTCGCGGCGCGGTGGATCAGGCCGGCGCCGAGTGGCAGGCCAGCAATAAAGTGGCTCGCTTTTGGCAGAAAGACCCAACTCTGTGGACCAGCGATGGCGAGGAGAAGTGGCTAGGCTGGATCGACATCGTGGAGCGGCAGCAGAAGGATGCTGCGGCATTCACGGCGCTGGCTGCCGATGTGAAGTCCGCTGGCTTCAAGACCGTCCTGCTGCTCGGGATGGGCGGGTCGAGCCTCTGCCCCGAGGTGCTGGCCGTGACCTTTGGCCAGCAGGCCGGTTTCCCCGCATTGCACATCGTGGACTCGACCGATCCGGCGCAGGTCAAGGCGGCGCAGGACAAAATCAATCTGGCGGAGACGCTGGTCGTGGTGGCCAGCAAGTCCGGTTCGACGCTGGAACCCAATGTCCTGAAGCAATATTTCTTTGAGGAAATGAAGAAGGCCGTGGGCGCCGATAAGGCCGGCAGCCATTTCCTGGCCATCACCGACCCCGGCTCCAAAATGGAGCAGGTTGCCAAGGGCGACAAGTTCCGCCACATTTTCTACGGCGACCCGCAGATCGGCGGGCGCTACTCCGCGCTTTCCAACTTTGGCGTGGTGGCGGCTACGGTTGCCGGGCTGGATAGCGGCAAGCTGTTGGCCGAGGCCGCCAAGGCTGTTGCGTCGTCGAAGAAGCCCGTGGCCGAGAATCCTGCGGTGCAACTGGGCCTGATCATGGGTTCGGCCGCCAATGCGGGACGCGACAAGATCACCATCTTCACTTCGCCGGAAATTTATGACCTGGGTGCGTGGATGGAGCAGTTGATTGCCGAGTCGACCGGCAAGCTGGGTAAAGGCATTACCCCGGTGGATCGCGAAGGAATCGCGGCGCCGGCGGTGTACGGCAACGATCGCATCTTTGCGTATGTCCGTCTGAAGAGCACGAAGGACAGCAGCCTCGACGCCAAGGTGGCGGCTCTCGAAGCGGCCGGCCATCCGGTGGTCCACTTCGAGATTTCGGATCTTTACGAGATCTTCGGCCAGTTCTTTACCTGGGAGATCGCGACCGCCGTTGCTGGTTCGGTGATGGGCATCAATCCCTTCAACCAGCCGGACGTGGAGTCGGCCAAGATCGAGACGCGCGCGCTGACCTCGGCCTATGAAGAGTCGGGCAAGCTGCCGGAGCGTTCGGCTGTGCTTGAAGACAAGGGCATCAAGCTTTACGCCACCGAGGCCTATGCGGCAACGCTGAAGTCGCAGGCCAAGGGCGCAACCCTGGCCGGCTACCTGGGCGCGCATCTCAAGCAGATTCATGCGGGCGACTACTTTGCGGCGCTGGCGTTTCTGCCCATGTTCCCGGAGCACGAAGCGGCGATTCAGGGCTTCCGTCACAAGGTGCGCGACGCCAGGCATGTAGCTACCTGCCTCGGCTTCGGGCCGCGCTTTCTGCACTCCACCGGCC
Organism: Terriglobales bacterium; assembly: GCA_015654835.1. Classification (GTDB taxonomy): domain Bacteria; phylum Acidobacteriota; class Terriglobia; order Terriglobales; family Acidobacteriaceae; genus Telmatobacter. The sequence continues at coordinate 1,172 of JAATGG010000101.1, read as the reverse complement.
AGGACTACAAGGGTGGGCCGAACACCGGCGTGTTCTTGCAGATCACCGCGGATCATGCGGTGGATGTGGCCATTCCCGACCAGAAGTACAGCTTTGGCGTGGTCATTACGGCGCAGGCTGCGGGCGATCTGGCGGTACTGGAGTCGCGGGGACGCCGGGCGCTGCGGGTTCATCTGGGAGCCGATGTAGCTGCCGGATTGAAGACGCTGGCAGCGGCATTCGATGAGGCCCTGGCATAAGCCAGGCGAATCACGAGGGGTGGGCCGCGGCCTGCCCCTTTTTCTTTCCCCCGTTGCATAGGAATCGGACAGAAACCGGATAGAAATCAGCCATGAAGCTCGGAACTCAAGCGCTCTTGTGGACGAGACGGGCAGGGAAGAGCGGGACGGAACTTTTTCGGCGGCGTCGGGTTTTCACAGATGACGGCTCTCTCGAATCCGCCGTCTAAGGGATTAAGACGAGAGCAGCACCTCAGGCAGAGGAGAATAATGACAATGATTCAACCATTTCCCAAGAGAATGATCTCCAAGGCACTTGCATGGGCCGCGGTGATTGCCCTGGGCAGTGTGGTTGCCTTGGCCCAGGACGCCGCTCCGGCGGCTGGGCAGCGTAGCGACGGGCAGATCGAGATGGATGTGGTGCATGCCCTCGATGGCTCCGCGCAGCTCAAGAACGACCTCATTACGGCCGCGACCATCCAGAGCGAAGTCACTCTCTCCGGAACGGTAGCGACCGATGCTTCGAAGAAGCTGGCTGAGTCGCTGGCGAGCCAGGTGCCGGGCGTGACCAAGGTGCACAACAACCTGAAGGTCGGCGACCCGCAGCAGGCCAACACCGCCGATCCCAATGCAGCGCAGCCCTACGACCAGGCAGATAACGGGCAGGCTCCCCAGCCGGGACAGCCGGGCCCTGGAGATCAGCAAGGGCCGATGCAGCAGCAGGGGCAGCAACCGCAGGATGGCCAACAGCCTCCGCCGCAATATGGGCAGCAACAACCCCAGTACGGGCAACAGCAGCCGCAATATGGCCAACAGCAGCCTCCCTACGGCCAGCAGCCTCAGTATGGATATGGCCAGCAGCCGCAGCAGCAGTATCCGGCCCCCCCTCCCCCCCCCTCCTACACCTTCGCCCGAGGACCGGTGACCGTCCCGCAGGGAACGCTGCTCTATTTG
>JAATGG010000052.1 GCA_015654835.1 Terriglobales bacterium | reverse complement strand
CCGTGGATTGCGCCGCGGCCTGCGCCGTTGCGGCACTGCCGATGACCGCAACCACCGTATTGATCTGGACGGTAGAGCCTTCAGGGACCTTGATCTCGCTCAGCACGCCGGCTACGGGCGAAGGAATCTCCGCATCCACCTTGTCGGTGGAAATTTCAAACAGAGGCTCGTCCTTCTCGACTTTCTCGCCGGCCTTTTTGAGCCACTTGGTAATGGTGCCCTCAAAAATCGACTCGCCCATCTGCGGCATCACCACATCGGTTCCACCCGAAACGGGAGCAGTAGGGCTTGAGGCTGGAGCCGACTTTGCGGCAGGCTCTTCAAATCCATCGCCCGCGGCCACCGGGGTTGCGGCGGGAACAGGTGCCGATGCGGCAACCACCGCCGCGCCACTCTCCGCCACCACGGCCACAACCGTGTTGACCTGGACCGTGGCTCCTTCGGGAACCTTGATCTCGCTCAGCACGCCGGCTACGGGTGAGGGAATCTCCGCATCCACCTTGTCGGTGGAAATTTCAAACAGCGGCTCGTCCTTTTGCACGGCGTCGCCGGCTTTCTTGAGCCACTTGGTAATGGTGCCCTCAAAAATCGACTCGCCCATTTGGGGCATGATCACGTCAGTTGGCATGAATCACTCTCTCCGCGATGCGGGACGCACGAACACGCCCGACTCCTGCCGGATTATAAATCGCCTGCACATGCGGGCGTCGGTTGGGGGTTGAAGCTGCAAGGCGCAACGACGGTCCTCAAGCGCGCACGGGCGGCTCGGCACGGTCGCGAAGCCGCTCTACCTCGGCGGGAACCCGGAGCGGCGTATCCTGCGCCGGAAATCGCGCAGCGGCTTCGGGAAGCGATGCGGCCTGGGCACGCAAGGCTGCCATGCTTTCCACCGCCATCACCTGCTGATTGAAGACCTGGCCGAATTGCCGGGCCGCCTGGTGAGCCATGGATTCAAGGCCGGGCAACTGTTCGGGATTCTGGACCTCGCGTTCGAGGCTGGTCACCGGGTGATCCGCAATACCGCAGGGAATAATCAGCGTAAAGTCTCGCAGGTCGGTGGTCACATTGAAAGCAAAGCCGTGCGAGGTAATGCCCCGCGAGACGTGGATGCCGATGGCTCCGATTTTGCGCTCCACTTTTTGGAGCTTTTCGCCATCCCCCTCGTCCGAAAAACCGCCGGCCGCAGGACCCACAGCACTGAGTCCGCACCAAACCCCGGTAAGCCCGGCAATACGTCCGGCCAGCACGCCAAACACGCCACAGAGCCGGATCAGGGCTTCTTCCACCATGCGGACAAAATCCACCGGCCCCAGCCGCCCCCCGCTCGCGTTGCGCAGGCTGCGGAGATCGAAGATCGGATAGCCGACCAACTGCCCCGGCCCATGATAAGTAACGTCCCCGCCACGATTGATCTCGTGGAGCGTGACACCACGGCTGGCCAGCATCTCGTCCGAGGCCAATACGTTGGATCGGTGAGCGTTGCGGCCCAGGGTGAGGACCGGCGGATGTTCCAGCAGCAGCAGCGTGTTTTCAATGCGGCCCTGATGGCGCAGTTCTACCAGTTCGGCTTGCAGCCGAAGACTTTCGCCGTAACTCACCCGCCCAAGATAGAGATACTGAAACATCGTCGTCTCTCATTGTAGATGCGCCGCCGCATCAGTCGGCGGCGGTGCTTCGGGTCGGGGCATCGATCGCGGCGGCAGGCTCAGCAGGCACCTTGAGACGGAAGACACACAAGAAGGCAGCAGCCGTGCCAACAGCAGCCAGCAAACTGGCGCTGGAGTAGCCGAATTTGTCCGCCATGGCGGCGCCGACGATGGCAGCCGAAACAATCGCGGCCGCCGCGTTGAACAGCCCCATCGCCGCTCCTTTGCTAAAGGGAGCCAGGGCCGCCGACATATCGTTGAGGGCAACGCTCAACAGGAGCCAAATCCCCTGAAATGAGCCATAGAGCGCCACCACAGCTAGGCCGGCGGTGAATAGATGCCCAATAGGCCCAGCCCGGCCAGAAAAATGCCGAACGGCGTTGCCAGTGCGGCGCACGTCTTTGTGGGAATTACTTTGTCCGGGGGAGCAGGAATGTCGGGCAAAGAAGTTGTTGGCCGGAAATCGCCAGTCATCGGAATACCAACCCATTGGGATTTGGCGTACGGTCGCCCGGTGGATTGGATGCGGAGGCGAAGAGGCGGTTTGGCCCCGCCGGCAACGATCGTCCCTCATAATGAAAACCATGTCTTCGACAGGCACGGCCACCAGTTCCGAAGTGGCGAACTCTGCCCATAGCTGGACGCGCATTGACGGCATCGACCTGCTTCGCGGCCTCGCGATTTTTTTCGTGTTGATGAACCACGTCAACATGCAACTGCTGTTCGGCAAGGTTCCTTACACCAAGGGCCTGCCCCATCAGCTTGTGTCGTCGCTGGTGTGGAATGGACAGTTCGGCGTGCAAATTTTCTTTGCCATCTCCGGGTTTCTCATCGCCTCGACGGCGCTGCGCCGCTGGGGTTCTCCGGGCGGCGTGAGCATACGCGACTTTTACGTGCTGCGCTTTGCGCGCATTGCGCCCTTGCTGCTGTCTCTGCTGGCGATCCTGAGCATCCTTCACGCGGCACAAGTCGATCATTTCGTGGTATCCGCAAAGACCGGCGGCCTGGGGCGGGCGCTCCTGGCAGCGCTTACCTTCCACATCAACTTTCTTGAAGCGAGCCGCGGCTATCTGCCCGTCAACTGGGACATCCTCTGGTCCCTCTCCGTCGAGGAAATGTTTTATCTTTTCTTCCCGCTGATCTGCCGGCTGTTGGGCCGCGGCAAACTGTTGATCGTGCTGCTGCTCGCCTTCGTCGCGCTCGGCCCCTTGGGGCGCACCGTGTTCACCCACGGCAACGAGGTTTGGCAGGAGTACTCCTACCTGGGCGGCATGGACGCCATTGCTCTGGGATGTTTGACAGCAATGTTTCTAGCACAGCGCCGGCTCTCTCGCCGGGTGGTGTGGACCCTCGGCAGCCTGGGCGCAACGCTGCTGATCTTCAGCCTGTGCTTCTCGCTCGCCGCCTACCGCTGGGGACTCGACCGCGTCGGCCTCAGCATGTCCATCGTCGCGCTCGGCACCTGCATGCTCATCGCGGCCTCTACACAGAGCGGCTGGCGCAGCCCGCGCCTCCTCACACCGCTGCGTCTGCTGGGCAAGCGCAGTTACGAGGTTTACCTTACGCATATGTTCGTGATCCTCAGCTTGTCTGGGCTTTTTGTGGATGCGGGCAAACCGCTGCTGGCCGTGCCGGCGTTATTTCTCGGCGTCATTGTCTGCGCAGGGCTGCTGGGCGAACTGCTGGCCCGGTTCTATTCCGAGCCGATAAACCGCCGGCTGCGCAATCGCTGGGGAGACGGACCCGACAAGCTAGGTTCCCTCGTCGAGCCGCGCCCATAAACACGCAAGCCCAATACGTGATCGCGGCCCTCCGCCCGCAAACCCGCTTTCGCGATACACTAGCCACTGGCAGGAGGACCGGGCGGTCGCTGCCGGAGGCTGGGCAACCAGTCCTCCGGGGGAGGAAAGTCCGAACTCCGCAGGGCAGTGTGCCGGATAACGTCCGGGACGCGGGCTTCAAAACCCGTGGACGGCCAGTGCCACAGAAAAGATACCGCCTCGGCTACCCCTTTTCGTTCGCGAGAAGGGCCGCCCCAAAACAGCTTGCTGTTTCGGCGCCGGGGTAAGGGTGAAATGGTGCGGTAAGAGCGCACCGCTCCGGCTGTGAAGCCGGGGGCAGGGTAAACCCCACACGGAGCAAGACCAAATAGGGAGGGAAGCGACTGCCAAAGAGCCAGGCAGCGCTGCGCATCGGCCCGATGCGCCCAGGCGGCTCAAGCAATTGCCGAAACCTCCGGGTAGGTCGCTGATGAGTGTCCGCGGCAACGCGGCGCCTAGAGGAATGACCGCACACGACAGAATTCGGCTTATAGGTCCTTTTGCCGAATAGAAACGCATCATCCCCGGCGGCAGGTTTTCGCCGTTGGGGAGCCGACAACAGCCCCGGCGGGAAAATTCCCAGCCGGGGCTGGCCATTTTTCTGGCAATCGCAAGTCGCAACAGCGCTTTAGGGCAAGTAGTAGCGGAAGGTCGTGAAGACCATGTTATCGATGCCCTTGGCGCCGATGCCCGCAGCACCCGACCATCCCTCACGCACCAGGTAGCCGTACTGGACTCCCTGACGAAGCCGACCACGGTCCCCCTTGTAAAAGTCGTACCAATAGCCCCCGGTCATTTCCTGGATGTTGCGCGTCTGCGCGCCGCAGGAACCGCCCGGATAGTACCCCGTCGAGCTGCCGTTATACCCGGGAGCCGTATCGACCAGGCAAGCCGCATTCGAGAGCAGCGGCGAGCCGTAGCCAACAGCTGCCACTGCGGGCGCAGCCCAATGGCCGCCCCAGACGCCACTTGCACTTTGCGCGACAGAGGGAGCACCGAGCGTGGTGCCGCCGGTATACGCCGCACGGCCGGCGTAGTCGCCGCCATAGTGCAGCATGATCAGCAGCCGGGGCGTCGGCGCGATCTCCGCGGTCAACATGCCGCTCGCATTGTGGATGGGCGCAAGAGCACCCGACGCATTCGCCGTTACGTCGGAGAGCAGCGAAGCACTGTAGCGGCCTACGCCCGGCCCGTAGAGACCTTTGGCTCCCAACACTAGTTTGTTTGTCAGCAAAGGAACCCGCGCGCCACCACCTATACCGCCCAGCCGAATGCTATCGGAAAACGCTCCGGCGGTCGTAAGCGCCGGGGCCACGGTTGCCCCGGTGACGACGTCTTTAAACCCGCCGTAGAGATTGCCATTGGTAGTTTCCCCGGGATAGATCGTCTCGTGCGCTATGCGGCCGATGCCGAAGACCTCATAGTGTCCGAATCCAGGATCGAAGGCTGCCTTAACCAGCAGGTCGGGCGCCTCGTTGAAGGAGATGTTCGCCAGGTTCGCACACGAGTTCGTCGTCTTATAGACCGGAACCGCGACATTGACCGTCTGGCCTCCTGAAGTCGTATCCGCCTGGTTGGTGTAGTTCACAATGGAGGTCGTCGGCGAACAAGAGCCGATGCTGCCATTCATGAATCCCCCGTTGGCTCCGGAGCTGCCCAGCACCGCATAGGGCGTGTTGCCTGCCAGCGTGGCGCTATAGAGAACTTGCGGATTCTCGACCGACACGCCCACCGCCACCTTGTCGAAGCTCTTGACCACGCGGAAGCCGAATTGGCGAGCCCACACAAATCCCGGCATGTAGTTGGGATCGATGGTGAGCGGAGTCGCGATGTCCGCGGCCGCGGTGGCAATGCCTTTTTTGGTCTCCGTAGCCATCGTCCACATCTGCCCGCCGGTAACGATCCAGTGGCTGTTGGTTTCCGCTTGCGCATACAGCAGACGCTGGCGCAGCACATAGCTGTTGGACTCGTTTTCATTCGCCGTGGTTCCGGCTCCCAGAAAGTCGGCTTCGAACACCCCGCGCATCGTGCCCCAACTTACCTTGCCTTCGGCTTGCAGGCCAAGGCGCGACTGACGCCCGCTTCCATAAAACTCCGACAAAGAATAGGCGCCCGCATGTTCATAGGGAATCGTGCTGAAGGGCGTGCCAAGGTCGGCGCTGGTGGCGTGCGTGCGATAAGAAGTTTCTCCCGCCAGAAAGCCTGAAAAGGAAAGATCCACGCCGCGATAGTGCAGAACGCGCGGGTTGTTGATCGCTCGCTTCAAATTCGCCGTCTCGACAGAGGCCGCACCGGCCAGCAAGGCCTGGCTGTTCTTGAATCCGATGACGGCAGAGTCCAGAGTTGCAACAGCGGCGGCATTGTCGCTCACCGCCTGCTGCTGGCTTTGGGCGGCGGCTTCCGCCTTGGCCACGGCGGCCTGCGCATTGGCTACCGCCTCGCCGGCCTTTTGCAGCTGCGCATCCTTGTCGGCCAGGCGCGTTTCGAGATTGTCGATCCTGCGTTCCAGTTCCTGGCGCAATGCCTGAATCTGCTCCGCCACCGTCGGTGCGGGAGTCTTGGCCTTCCTGGTTGCAGAATGTTTCTTGGCCGTTGCAGCGGCACTCGCATTGAATCCGACCAGGCCGGCTGCAACGATCACCGCTGCAACGGCCTTCCGTTTAAAGTTCATTCGATCTCTCTTCTTTCTTTAAAACGAGATGGGATCGTGATTATCCACTATCACTTGTTCGGTTGAAGGGGCCCGGTACAGCTTGGTATTCATGAAAATCGTCAAAGTTTCCTTCCCGATTGCACGAGAAAATCGAGCAAACGGCCCAAATAGGAAGCCCTGGGTCTATGCGGATTTTCCTAGCAAAAACGCACTGTTCGTGCCGCTACCCGTTACGGCGAAGTCCTAAATCCGTGCCTCTCGTCAAGCGCCTCAAACCCTTGTCGATAAGCCATAGAGGAGCACACACTCAAATGTGATGGACGATTCAGCGCAAGCTGTTTTTAGGATTTTCTTTTGCCGCGGTTTTGCTGGCAGACTGCACCGGAATTGCGCATTGGGCCCAGGTACACGCGCAGCAAACCCGACAAAAGACCGAAAAGACTCTTGGTATGTTGAATAACCTTGAGTATCTCATCTCCTACCTGCGCAACGTAACGGCCGTACAACGCGCCTACATGATTTCCGGCGATGCCAATGCGATTGTGGGCATTCCGGCCATGCGCAAAGATGCTGACGTTGTGGCGACACGAGAGCCCACCTCGGTAAGATGGAAGAATGTTGCGAGTCAAACTGCTTGAGAAAGGCGCCCGGCTGCCGGTTGTGGCGCATCCCGGCGAAGACCTGGGCTACGATCTGTTTGCATTGGAAAGCACGGTGCTGGAGCCGGGAGCCGCGGTGAAGGTTCGCACCGGGATTGCGGTCGAAGCGGCGCACCCGGCCACAGGTGCGCCGCTGGGCCTTCTGGTGCGGGACCGCTCGTCCATGGCTGCCCGAGGAGTCATCGCCACAGGCGGCGTGATCGACGCCGGCTATCGCGGCGAGATCCTGGTGTTGATGACCAACCTCAGCAAAGCCGCGATTGAACTGAATGCCGGCGAGAAGATTGCCCAGATGATTCCGGTGCCGGTGTTGACCGGCGCCATTGAAGAAGCGGAAACCCTGGAAGGCTCATCCCGCGCAGCAAAAGGATTTGGCAGCTCGGGACGGTAGTGTAAATCTATCTGCCCTGCAGGCGTTGGTGCCTATCCTTGCCGCGATGAAAACTGCGGCAAGGATAGGACACAAACATAAGTGGCCGGCTGACCGACTTAGTTCCTTCCCAGGCTATCGTGCTGATGATAGTTCGGATAGGGCGGCACGGGAATGACCGGCACAGGATGAGTCTTCAATTCGTCCAGCACCAGTTGCACGCCGGTTTCGAGTTGGCGATCGTGTCCCTCGGCCACATCCTTGGGTAGCTCTTCGACAGGCACGTCGGGCGCGATGCCGCGATTCTCCACTTCGAAATCGCTGTGCAGGCCATAGATGGCATAGCGAGGCGCTGTCACGCGGCCGCCGTCGAGCAGTGTAGGATAACCACCGATGCCCACCAATCCGCCCCAGGTACGCGTGCCTACCAGCTTGCCGATCTCCGCCTTACGGAAGTACCACGGCATGGCATCGCCGCCCGAACCGGAGTTCTGGTTGATGAGCATGACCTTGGGCCCGAAGATAGCGCCCACCGGATCGTGCACCGCCTTGCCGTCCCGTTCGACGGCTCCCGAGAGTGGAAAGCGCTTCAACACATCGACAATGTAATCGGCAATGAGGCCGCCCTCGTTCCAGCGCTCGTCGAGCACCAGCCCCGACTTATCGAGTTGCGAATAAAAGTAACGGTTGAAGTTGGTATAACCCGAGCCACCGGTGTTAGGCATGTATACATAGGCCACCTTGCCGCCGGAAAGCTGATCGACCTTGCGCCGGTTGGCCTCGATCCAATCCAGATTGCGCAGACCATCCTCATCGGCAATGGGAACGACCGTCACGTCGCGGCTATCTTTGCCGTCCGGGTTGGCGCCCACATGCAACACAGTCTGCTTGCCCGCGGTACCGTCGAAGAACTGGTAGAGATTGTCGCTTGCATGCAGTTCGCGGCCATTCACTGCCAGCAGATACTCGCCTTCTTTCACATAAACGCCGGGCAGCGTCAACGGCGAGGCGAGCCCAGGCGTCCAGTTTTGGCCGCCCAGGATTTTCACGATGCGATAGCGGCCATTTTCGACCTTGTAGTCGGCACCCAGCAAACCGGTCTTCGGCGCGTGATCCGGCGGATGCGGTCCACTTACGAACATATGGCCGATGGTAATTTCACCCAGCATCTCGATGGAGAGATAGCTGAACTCTGCGCGCGAGGCAAGGCCGTCGAGATACGGTTTGTATTTGGCTTCGACCTTGGGAATGCTCAGCCCGTGCGTGTTGGGATCGTAGAGAAAGTCGCGCTCGATCCTCCACGTCTCATAGTAAATCTGCTTCCACTCGGCACGCGGATCGATGGTGGTTTGAAGGCTGCCCAGGTTGAGAGGCTTGCCGGGAGCAGCAGCGCCGGGCTTCAGATCGTCCGCCGAAGCGATTGCCCAACCCCCATGACTGGCATAAAGAACCTTGGCGCCATCGCGTGAGACGGTGAAGGCATCGATCTCGCTAAGCACCGACTCAGGCTGGCGCTTTTCCAGCGTGAACCGCCAGACGGCGCGGATGCCCGGACCGTCTTCACCGGAAGGACGGCCAAGAGGCGAACCCTCGTTGAGATAGAGAACGCCCGCCTTGCCGGCCGAGAGGCTGCCATAGTTACGCGCCGGAATCGGCAAAGACAAAATGCGGTTGCCGATGCCGGCGAGATCGACAGTCACTGTAACGGGTTTGTCTTTCTCATCATCTTTCTTCTCATCCTTTGCGGCCTTGCTCTTATCGCCGGACTTGGCCTTGTTTTGATCTTTACTGCCCTGATCCTTGCCATCCTCATCCTTGGCCGCCTGATCGTCGGCCTTCTTTTCGTCCTTGATCTTTTCGTCGTCGCTTTCGGGCGGAATCGGCGAGGCGCCATCCTTGGCGAGCACGACAACATAGGCCGCAGAACTCTGGCCGCGATCGAGCGAAGAGAGATCGATGCCGGCCTGCGAGGGACCATCGTCGGTCGAGGCGAGAAAGTAAAGATACTTGCCATTCAGATCGAAAGCAGGGCTGGTAGCATCGCTCATGCCATCGGTTACCTGGGTGAACTTATGCGTCTCCATCGAATAAAGAAAGATGGCGTGCAACTGGTTATCGAGATCGCGATCATAGGCAATCCACTTGGAGTCCGGCGACCAGACGGCACCAAAGTCCGCGCCGAAGCTGCCATAAGTTCCCTTGTCGATGAGCACCGGCTTGCCCACCGGCACATCCACAACCCAAAGCCGCTGGTGTTTGTCGGTATAGAGAATATGCTTGGAGTCCGGCGACCAGGTGGGGTTATAGAAGAAGCTCGGATCGGGACCGAGATCGATGACCGTTGGCTGCTTGAACACGCTCTGGTCGTGCAGATAAAGCTGATACTCGCCGGAAGCGTCGGAGAAGTAGGCAACCGTCTTGCCGTCCGGCGACCACGACGGATTGCGCTCGGCCACGCCGGAAGTATTGGTGAGGTTGCGGGTGTCGCCTTTTTCGGCCGGCACCGTGAAGATTTCTCCGTGAGCCTCGAACACGGCACGTGCGCCGGTAGGCGAAAGAGCCGCATTCTGAATCTCTTCGGGCGTAACGGCTGCTAAGTGCGGCGCCAGCTTCGGCAGTTCTCCGTGGATCTGGATGGAGATCGTTTTGTCGGCGCTGGTCGCCGTGTCCACCACGTGAATGGACCCGAACTGCTCGTACACCAGCCCACCCGGCCCCGCCTGCACCGACTTCAAATCGTAGCCGCTATTGGGAATCACTGGACTTACTTCTTTCGATCCCGTGTCGTAGCGGAAAAGCGAAACCGGCCCGTTGCGGTCGGAGAGAAAATAGACCTGCGTGCCGGCCCAAACCGGGTTGGAATCGTTGGAGTTGTCGCGCGGCACCTTCACCAGGTCAAGCGTCTTCAGATTCACGATCCAGATCGGCGTAGTCTGGCCGCCGAT
>JAATGG010000149.1 GCA_015654835.1 Terriglobales bacterium | reverse complement strand
GGGTTTCGGTGAGGGCTTCGGTGTGTTTGCTCATTTGGGCGGTGCGTTCGAGTTTGTCCCAGTTGAAGGGCTTGCCGTCGATAGCGCGGATCACGGTTTTGAACAGAACGACGGAAAACAGTTGCCGGTAGGCGAAGCGCTGCAACCAGATGTGGAACAGGAGCCATCCGTCGCCCTTGTTGGCGGGGTGGCGGCGCTCCAGGCTGAAGGCGATGGAAGAGGTGACGAAGTCGATGAGCAGGAAGGCCAGGAAATAGGCCAGCAGCTTTTGGAAGCTGGCTGCGGAGGCGGCTTCGGGGTGGTAGTAGCGGTCGACGAAGTAGTGGAAAACGCCGGCTACGAACATGAGGTCGATGAAGGGCGAGACCAGCGGCAGCAGCATCTGGAAGATGAGGATGTTGGGCAGCGCGAACAATCCCATGGCCTTGTTGCGGACGAAGGCGGCGCGGTGTTTCCAGACCGCCTGCAGGGTACCGAAGGACCAGCGGAAGCGCTGGCGCATGAGACCCTTGGCATCGATGGGGGCTTCGGTGAAGGCCAGGGCGCGGTCCTCATAGATGACCTTGAAGCGCTGTTCGAGCAGGTTCATGGTGAGGTCGGCGTCTTCGGCCACGGTGTTGAGCGGATAGCCGCCGGCGGCTTTGACGGGCGCGGTGCGCCAGGCGCCGATGGCTCCGGGAACGACTGTGACGACGTGGAAGAGGTCGAGGGCGCGGCGCTCGAAGTTCTGGCTGGTGATGTATTCGAGGGCCTGCCAGCGGGTCCAGAGATTGACGCGGTTGCCGACCTTGGCATTGCCGGCGACGGCGCCGATGGTGGGATCTTCAAAGTGGGGAATGAGCTTGCCGATGGCGTCGGCGGCGATGACGGTATCGGCGTCGATGCCTACGTAGATGTCCTCTTCAATGCGGTCGAGGGCAAAGTTGAGGGCAGCGGCTTTGCCGCCGTTGGGCTTGGTGAGGACCACGACGCGCCCGGCTGCAATCTCTGCCGCGTAGGCTTCGCGGGCTACCTGGGCGGTGCGATCCGATGAGCCGTCGTCGATGACGATGACGTGGAGATTCTTGTAATCCGAATTGAGCACCGAACGAATGGTGCGGACGATGACCTTTTCCTCGTTATAGGCGGGCACAAACACGGCGACGCGGGGATTGAAGCCGGGCGTGGCCTGGCGATAGGGGCGGCGCAGGCGGTCGATGATGGCGAAGATGCCGACCAGGATCAGGCGGGCGCTCATGAGGATATCGCCGAGGAAGAAGACGGAGACGATGAACTTGCCGACGAAGGCCAATCCTGAGAAGGCGATGGAATCGGGGATTGCGCGAATCTGCTGCCAGAAGGTGAGCTTGGGCATAACTTCGGCAGTGGTCTTGCCCATGAGGGTCGAGACGGGCACGAAGGTGTAGCCGTGGGCACGCAATGCGTCGATGAGCATGGGCAGTGCGGCCACAGTCGCGGAGCGGTCGCCGCCGCCATCGTGGAGCAGGATGATGGAGCCGCGGAACTGCGGCTTGGTCTGCATGGTTTCCAACTGTTGCAGGACAGACTCGGTGATTTCTTCCGGCGACTTGCGGGGATGCTCGTCCCAGTCGTTGGTATCGATTTTGCTGCCGATGATGGTGTAGCCATCCTGCTGCACGCGATAGGCAGGGGCTGCCTCATCGTCGGTGTCCGGCTCCTCGTCGATGTCGTAGGGTGGGCGGAAATAAAGCGGCTGCACGCCGAGCTTGCTGGCGAAAAGGCGCTCGGTTAGCTTCAACTCCAGGTCGAGCTGGCGGGGGGAGATTTCGCTGATGTCGGGATGGGTGTAGGTGTGATTGCCGATCTCATGGCCTTCGCGCACCAGCCGCTGCATGAGGCCGATGTTCTCCTGAGCCTCTTCGCCGATCAGCATGAAGGTGCCCTTCACGCCTTTGCGGTTGAGGATATCGAGAATCAGGGGCGTCCACTTGGGATCGGGGCCGTCGTCGAAGGAGATGGCGACCTGATTGGGATGATAGCCGTATTGCTGGATGGTATAAGTGCGCGGATACACGTCCATGTGCTCATCGACGATGAGCTTTTTGCGCGGATCGGTTTCGTCGGTGTCGAGTTCGACCGTGCGCTTGCCGGACTTGGGCAGACCGGTTACGCGCATGACGTCGCCATCGCCTTCAAGGTCCACATCGTGGCCGGGCTGTACGGAGCCGAGGGCATGCAGCGAGTCGGGATTGCTGGGCTTGTCCCAGATATTCCAGAGCGAGCTGTCTTCTTCACCGAGGCGCCAGAGAGCGAAGGTCTGCAGGCCCAGTGCGCGCGCTCCGCGCAACTCGTTGAGCAGGGTCACGCTATCGAGAAACCAGACGACGTGGCGTTGATTGCTGTCCTCATCGATGTATTCGAAGTGGGGATTGAGGGTGTCGTAATCGAGATTGAGATCGGCGTCGGCGTCGGAGGCGCGCTGCCATGCGTCGGAGACCGAGAGGTTTTCAGTATTGACGACCTGAGGCTTGATCTTCTTGGCGGAGTGGCCTTTCTTGGGGCTTCCGGGAATGGAAAGCGTCCAGTCATAGCCGTAGTTGCCGACGGCGCAGATCAGCTTTTCTTTGGGCACGTCTTTGAGGGCGCGGCGCAGGTTGTCAATGAACCAGTTCTGGCTGGCGATGGGGCCGGGATCGCTGGTTACCTCATGCTCGTCGTAGTTCATCAGCAGCACGCCGTCGGAGTTGGCGGCCAGCCGCTTCAGGTCGGCATCGGCGGTGGAGGCGGCGGTGTTGACGTAGAGACGGAGATTGCGGGGATGCATGTCCCCATAGAGCTCCTCAACGAAGCTCATGTAGGCCGGGAAGGTGGCGTCGTCGAGATTCTCGATGTCCAGCGAGAGGCCGCGGTAGACGGGATAGGCGGCAAAGAAGCGCATGATCTGCTGGCGAAGCAGTTGGCGCTTGCCGGCGTCGGCAAGCACATTGCCAATGGCAGAGTCCCAGACCTGGGTGCGGGGATTGAAGTTATTGAGATGGGGAAAGATCTCGGTCTGTTCTTTGCCCTCCTGGATGACGCGCTTGACCTTGTTCATGTCATCGGGGTCGTGGACGGTATTGCCCTCGATGACGGGGTATTCGTGAAGGTTGTCGCTGCTCATGGCCATCAAGGTGCCCTGGGGCGCGTTGACGTGGAGCCACTGGGGAAAGAGTAGATCGATCTGGTGGACATGCTGCTTGAACGAGGAGTAGCTGGAGGCGTCGTCCTGCACGTAGTAGGCAGCGCGCAGACCTTCGCCGGTGTTGAAGGGAATCTCAGATGGTTTGCGGTCGGTTTTTCGGCGCGTGGGAATCTGAGTTTTGGCATTGCGCAGCAGCGAATCCCGGTCGTGCAGTGCCCGGTAGTTGTGGCGGGGCGTGGTCAGCAACAATTCGGGCAGGGGTTGTCCGCGCAGGATGTTGAAGATGAAGCCCGCGAGGACCAGGGTGAACACGACGGCTGCAATATCGAGAATGCGGCGCAGGCGCTTCCAACGTTTTCGCTGTGGATCGAAGAATATTTGTTTGTCGAGCATTGCCAGTCTCGTTCTTCAGAGCATTTCCCGAACTCACTCCGGGTCGCGTAGATTCGTGAAGAGTGGTTTTTTCGGGTCCAAGGACGAGAACCTGTCGTGAGGCCCCGGATGCCAGGAAAAAGCCACGCATGTTTTGCTTCACAGGGCCCAGTTTGGGAAGTGCCATGAAGACGCGGAAACCGTGAAAACGGTCTACGCTATACAGTACGAATCGTATGGAACCTGTCCCCGAGAGTCAATCGACGACCTTGCGCGCCATCCCTGGAAAGACCCGCGGCGGTGTGCGCCGTATGCTTTGGACCGCTCTGGCATTGGCCGCCGGCACAGTGTTGCGTCTTTGGATGCTCAAGAAGTTTCCCCAGGTTTCCGGCGACACGCTGATTTACGGCGGCCTGGCGAAAAACCTGCTGCTGCACGGCCAATATGCCATCACCGACGGCAGCGGCGTGCTGCATTCCACGCTGATCCGGTTGCCCGGCTACCCGTTCTTTCTGGTGCTCTGTTTTCGGCTTTTCGGAGTGGAAAACTATAGCGCCGTGGCCTATGTGCAGATTGGGGCCGAACTGATCGGCTGCCTGCTGCTGGCCGATTTCGTGCGGCATATTTGCGCGCCCGCCTTTAAGGAAGGGGCTGCCCGTTGCACGTTGTGGCTGGCTGTGCTGTGCCCGTTCACGGCTAGCTACACGCCCGCTCCGCTGACGGAGACGCTGACGCTGTTTGCAATTGCCCTGGCCCTGCGGTCGATGGCTCGGTTTTGTGTCCGACCCGGCTGGGCGCCGGCGTTGCTGTTTACCGCAGCGGTGACCTATGCGGCCTTGCTGCGGCCCGATGGACCCCTGGTGGCGGTCGCCCTGGCTCCGGGGCTGCTGCTGGGGCTTAGAAACGGAACAGGCACGCCGGCGATTGTGC
>JAATGG010000027.1 GCA_015654835.1 Terriglobales bacterium | reverse complement strand
TGCAACAGAAAGCGCTTGCTCTTCGCTGCCGCGTGCTGGGCAACTTGACCGTCGTGCTCGGCGTTCCCGTGCTCTCCCAATTCTTTGACTGGCTGACTCACCACATCGCCGGAGCGCCGGCACCGGCCCGGGCGACTTTGGTGGTCTGCATTTATGCGGCGGTCTCCGCGTTCTTCCATCTTCATGTCATGCGTCGCGGCGCCTTTCTTACCGGCGGTCAAAGCCACTCGCTCGCCGAGGACTTCCGCAGCCTGCCTCAACTCGTTGCGAGCTTCGTCGCTCGCCCCTTGGCGTTGGTTCCCTCGCTCGCTGGCCGCGTCTCCCGCAGCATCGAGTCTCAGGCCATTCTCTAGTGGCGGACTTCTTCCTGCGCCAGCGGCCGCATGGCAGCCGGCATGGGTGGGTTTGTGCGTGCAGCTTCCTCGAAAACAGACGACAATGGGGTGTATTGCCCGATAATATGCGGGCAATCGCGGAGAAAATGCTTACCGAGGAAGGCTCAATGCTTAAAAAGTTTTCGACGCGAATGATCGTTTGGACTGTGGTGACGATGAGCAGTGGCCTGGCGACGTGGGGGCAAACCTCCTCTTCCGCTCTGGTTGGCGATGCCCCTAAGCCTCAGGCCACCGTTCTTGAAGACACCTTGATGCGGGTGATGACCAACGAGCCGATGAGCAGCAAGCGCGCCAAGGATGGTATGCCGGTGCTCTTTACGGTGAGTGAAGACATCTTCGTCGGTGATCTGCTGGCCGTTCCCCGCGGTGCGACCGTTCATGGCGTCGTGGTCGGGACCAGGAAGTCCGGCGTGCTGACCGGAAGCTCCGAGTTGACGTTCAAGCTGGTCTCGCTGGACCTGGGTGGCCGAAGCTATCCGCTCGATAGCTATCAGTTCAAGGTGAAGGGGACGAGCAAGACGGGGCCGACGGAGACGAAAGCCGTTCGGGGCGCGGTGGCGGGCGCGATTGTCGGTGCCGCTGTCGGCAGTCCCAGCGCTAGCGCCGGAACCACTGCGACGGGCCGGGCGGCTGCGATGACCGCGGGAGCAGCCGTTGGCGCGGGCGTCGGCACACTGGTTTCAGCAGCCACGCCCGGCCCTGGAATATGGATTCCTTCCGAAGCGCAAGTGGACTTTTATCTTGCGGCCCCGGTCACGGTCACGCCGGTGAGTGCGAAAGAAGCTGCGCGGCTTGCGCAGGGACTTCACCCAGGCGGTCCCAGCCTCTATGTGCGGGACGATCTTCCTTAGATTCAGTTCAGTGAGCCAGACATCGGACAGGCGCGATCCTTGCAGATTGGGTCTGACAAGGATCGTGCCTGGCTGCTGCTCTAAATGCCGCAGAGATGTACCCGGACGCCAAGTTCCGCGAACATCGCCGCTTTTGCCGCCAGGGCCTTATCGGCGATTTGGGATGTGGGCGCGTAAGCCACATTCACATGGTTGGCATGATGCTGGGCCATGAACTGGTCGCGGGATACACCGTGCAACATCACATGCATGATGGGCCACTGCGTGGTCGTGGCCCGCCAGCGGCGTTCCGTCTCTTCCGCCGGCAGTTCCACCGACGTTGCCCGGCCCAGATCTACGTGCAGTTCACTGCCCTTTACATACACCCGGCTCCAGACCACTTGCCCGGGCTTGCAGACGCCCTTCAGCGTTCCGCCACCGAGCCGGAAATACATCGGTGGCTGCCGCTCGCTGATGGCTCCCCGGTATCCACCGATCAGGTGCGAAGCAGGCACCGCTCCCGAGATCTGGAAGACCCACACGAAGCCGTCGATATCGCCGCCTTTGTAATCGTCGCCCCAGCGCACATCGTGCAGCGTGGTGGCCGGATCGAGGTGCATCGCGTTCCAGACGCGATTGGTGACGATCAGGTCCAGCCCGGCGCATTCATCCACTTCATTGAAGTGCGGTAGCGGCTGGCCGGCGTAGAGTTCGCGGCCATCTTTGGCGAACACCGGTGGCCGTTCCACGTTGTTCAGCAGGCCCTCCACCAGATCCGAGGCCGGAACCATATCTTTGAGTCCCTGTTGATATTGAATGCCGATCACATCGCAGCCGAAATCGGCCGCCATGCGCATCGCGGCGATATACATCTTGCACTGTTCCAGAATCTGTCCGTCGGTCAGATCGGTTTCTGGGTTCGGCCCGGTATGGAAGGTCACGCCGCGCTCGTCGAGCCACATGCGAATCTTTTGCGCCTCTGCGTCGGATACCTCTCGCATCGCGGCTACCAGTGCCGCCTGGCTCAGCCGCTCTTTGTAGACGCCCAACGGGTTTAGCAGGTAATCCTCGATCAGGGCGTTGTACATGCCCATGCAGCCTTCGTCGAACACGCCGAGAATCGCCTTGCGTTTCTGCAGAAGTTGCGCCAGCGAACGTCCCAACTCCTTCTCGGCGACCGGCAGGGTTGCCAGATTCAAGTCGCGCACATGGCCCAGGTCGTGATCGATGCGATGCTCGTGCAGCCATTGATGCAGGCTCTTGCGGAAAAATGGATCGTCGAAGTTCCTGCTCCATAGCGTGCTGAACTCGGCGCCCGCCTTGTACAGGCATCCATTCAGGTTCAACATGCCGACCAGGCCCGGCCATTGCCCCGACCAGTTGGCTACCGTCAAGATGGGTCCGCGATGACTCAGCAGTCCCGCCAGAACGTGATTGCTGTACTGCCACACGGCCTCGGCCACCACGATCGGTGCATCCGGCGGAATGTGCGTGAAGACGTCCATGCCCATGCGCTGGTTGTAAATAAAGCCGTGCTGCAGTTTCTCGTCGTAGGGATGCGCCCGGCGCAGCGTGTAGCCTTCTCGCTGAAAGGCTTCGGTCAGTTGCGCTTCCATGTGCGATTGTGCGGCCCAGCAGGCCTTGTTCGCCGACTGGCGCAGGTCGCCGCTGGCGATCAGCAGCACTTCTTTGGCTGCCACGGGAGTAGGTGCTTCGAGAACAGGTACTGCATAAGATGCCACGATTGAGACTCCTTCAAACTTCGCTTGGTCTTTGTGAAACGGCAAGCGATTCGAGAGGCTTCTCGAAAGCCCCGTGCCTGTCGATTCTGTTTTTTGCCAGCGCGCAGAAGCGCGCATATGCCTCGTCCCACGGAGCACCACGGCGAGGCGTGAATACCGAACACTGCACGGACTCCGCAATTGCGGTGCGTCCCGAACCCACATCGGCTAAATGGCCTGTCGCCACCGCTTGCAGCATGATGTTGCCCAGGGTCGAGGCTTCCGCCGGACCGCTCACCACTTCGCAGCCACATGCGTCGGCCGTCATCTGGCACAGGGCCGTGTTGAGCCCCCCCCCCCTACCACCCGGATCGTCCCAAGCCGCCTCCCCGTCAAAAGGCGCAGCCACTCCAGCACCTGCCGATATTTCAAGCTCAAGCTCTCAAACACACCGCGCGCCATCTCTCCCGCCGTCTCAGGCACCGGCTGTCCGGTGGCCGCGCAATAACGGCGGATGGCAAGGGGCATGTCGCACTGGCCCTGAAAGTCGCGGGCATCGGGATCGAGGACAAACTGAAATGCTCTTGCCCCTTCCGCCGCTGCCACTAGTTCCTTCCATGTATAGTGCAGGCCTTCGCTTTCCCAATGCCGCAGGCACTCCTGGGCAATCCAGAGTCCGGTGATGTTTTTCAACAGCAGAACCGATCCGTCGGCGCCGCCTTCATTTGTGAAACCGAGCCGCAGAGCCTCTTCTGAGGTATTGGGCTCCGTCCCTTCAATGCCCATCAGACTCCAGGTACCGCTGGAGAGAAAGACGCTGTCTTCGTTCATGTTAGGGATGGCTGCCACTGCGCTTGCCGTATCGTGCGAGGCCACCGCAATTGCTGGAAACGTTTGCGTAAAGCCGCAATCCTCTGCGACATCGGCGCGGACCGGACCCAGCACGGTGCCGGGATGCGTCACCGGAGGCAAAAGGCCGAGCGGCAGCTTCAGCGTGCTCAGCAGCCCTCGCGCCCAATCCCTCCGTTTGGCCGAATACATCTGCGTCGTGGTCGCTTCGGACCACTCCACCGTCTTTTCGCCGCAGAGGAAGTACGAGCACAGATCGGGAATCATCAGCAGTGTTTCAGCGCAGACGAGCGCCGGGTCTTGCGCGCGCACCATGCTGTAGAGCTGGAACAGTGTGTTGATTGGCATTGTCTGCACGCCGGTCTCGGCAAACCATTCCGGCTCCGGAATCTGCTCGAACAATCGCTCCGGCATTCCGTTCGTTCTGGCATCGCGGTAGTGGTACGGGTTGCCGATCAGATGCCCGGCGCGATCCAAAAGTCCGAAGTCCACGCCCCATGCGTCGACGGCGATTCCCTCGGGCGGCTGCGGAAAGCGGACATGGTATTTCTCCAAGCCCACCTGTATCTGCGACCACAGGCCCAGAATGTTCCAGTAGAGACTGTCGCCGGTGCGGACACCGCCGTTAGGAAAGCGATGCAGCTCCTTCACGGAAAACGCCCGGCCATCCCACTGGCCAAGCATGATCCGTCCGCCGGAAGCGCCAAGATCGGCGGCGACGAAATGGGCTGCTCGCATCATGCTGTGTGCTTCAAGAACGCAATCACTTGGTTTGTAAGAGAACTGACAAGTCTATCGAGATTCGCGGCATCCTGCCGATCTTTTTCGCTGAGCGGGCTCTCCGCGCACTGGCCCGGCGTATGCCCATTTCCGTCTGTCTTGGTCTCTCCGCGGGACTCAAGTCTGTCTGTGGACTCCGATTGCGAGGGCAAGCCCAATCCTACCTTTTTTCTGATTGCCACCAATTCGGCCATCTTGTCGGGAGGAATCTCTGGTAAATCCGGCCGCAACTGCTGGGCAATCTGAACCGTTTTGCAGTAGGTCTCGATGATCTCGGCATACCACTCCGCATGGGTTACCGTATCCGCCCAGCAAACTATTCCATGATTTGCCAGCAAGATTGCGTTGTGGGTTTTGGCGAGGGGACGAATCGTCTCGGCAAACGCCTGGGTTCCCGGCGTTTCATACGGAGACAGACCGACCTTGCCGATAAAAATTTCCTGTTCGGGCACCAGGTTGCCCCGCGGGACAACTCCGGCAACGGCATGGGCCGTGGCATAGGGGGGGTGGCAATGAATCACGGCCTTGGCCTCCGGCACCGCCTTGTAGATTTCCAGGTGCAACAGCAACTCGCTGGTATGAGGCAGATCGCCGCAGATTCGCCGGTTGTCCAGATCCACCAGTGCGAGATCCTCGACTCTAAGGTCACCTTTGCTCAGCAGCGTCGGGGTGCAGAGAACATATTCGTCCGAAACCCGCGCTGAGATGTTTCCACCGTTTCCGTCAACATACTGCCGCTGCCATAGCTTTTGGCCGGCCCGTACGATTTCTTCCCGGAGGGCCTTCACCCGAGGAGAGCGGAAGAGCTCGAAGGGATCCGCACACGGTGTCTCGGGACGCACGTTTCGCCCCGCACACTCCAGAACGGCCCGCCGCACGATCGATGAAATGAGCGCAGATTGCTCATCGGTTGGATGATTCGACGCCAAAAGTTCAATATTATTCATAACGATCCAAAATATACCGCAACCAGGTCTCATTAGGAAGAAGTATGATGTCCTCCATGAAACAGGCCCACCGCATACTGGAAGTTCAGGAACTGTTCGCGAAGCAGGAATTCGTGAGCATTGACGAACTTTGCTCGAGGTTCAACTCTTCAAAATCCAGCATTCGCCGCGATTTGATTGAATTAGAAGCGAAAAACGTCCTGCGCCGGGTGCACGGTGGGGCCATCTCTCTGCAAACCCGCGACGACGTCATGGACTTCGGTCACCTCTCGACCAGTTGCCATGAAGAAAAACTACGCATCGGAGTGGCAGCAGAGAAGTTGGTGGAGGATGGGCAGACGGTCATTCTGGGGGGGGGGTCTACGGTGGTGGAAGTCGCACGCCGGCTCAGCGACCGGCCTATCCAGATCGTGACCAATTCTTTACCGGTGGCACAGATTTTTTGGGACAGCAAGCAGGCGGAGGTCATCCTGACGGGCGGCTATCTGTATCCCCGGCTGGGAGTGCAGCTTGGCCCCATCTGCGAGAAGATGCTCGCGGGGGTCTCCGCGGACGTGTTGATCATGGGGATTCGCGGCATTACGGAAGCGGGCATCAGCGACTCCAATAGCTTAATCGTCGAGTCCCTCCGCGCCATGATCAGGGCGGTGCGCAAAGTGGTCATCGTGGCCGATCACAGCAAATTCGGCCGGGACGCGCTGATCCGGGTGGCCAGCCTTCATGAGATCCACCAAGTCGTCTCCGATAAAGAACTTCCGGTTAATTTTCGAAAGATTTTGGAGGAGCACCACGTTTCCTGCCTTCTCGTCTGAACGAAATAGAACATTTCTGGAATTTCACTGAAGTCCTGGAAACTATTACCTTTAAGAGGAACGCCACGGTCCTTCGGCATCCAGCCGAGAGACGGGCGCACGGTCGTCTCTCGCAGGGCTCTTTGTTGCCGAGACTATCTTAATGAAAATAATAAAGTTATAGATTTCCCTCGTTTGCGGGAAACCCGAAAAATGGAGTTCCAATCTTCGACAGACCCATAGTGGTCTCGAATTTGGCTGGATGTGAACCGGAAAGAAATATTTTGGTTGACTTTTACCAAACTTGAGCATAAATGTTCATAAAACGCCGAAATGGCCAAAATGATGACTGAATTGATCCAGAGTTTACGCTCCGTGACTATTTCGGCAGTTCAGTGGAACCAAAATTGAGGAGGACCATGATGAGCTTCCGCATACCGTTTCTCTCCCCATTACGCTGGGTGTGGCTTTTGATTTTCTGTAGTTCAGTGGCCATAACAGCTTACGGGCAGGTGGACCAAGGGGCCGTTACGGGTATCATCCGTGACACCCAAAACAAAGTCATTGTCGGCGCGACCGCTACCCTTGTCGACAGAGACACCAACCTCACCTTAGTGAGACAGACCGGCGATTCGGGCGACTACACCTTTTCTCCGGTGAAGATCGGCAACTATACGCTCACCGTGAGCGCGCCCGGCTTTGCCACCGCGGTACAAGAAAACATTCATGTGGACGTCAGTCAGACCGTCGGACTGAGTCTCATCCTGCATCCCGGAGCCGCCACCGAAACGGTTACCGTGTCGGAAGAACTCGACCTGCAGACCGAACAGGCTTCGACCGGCCAAGTCTTCTCGGCAAAGGTTATTAACGACATGCCCCTCGACGGGCGCAATTACGTCTTTGCCGCCCAACTCACGACCGGCGTTGCAGCTCCGAACCAGGGATTCCGCCAAGTGGCAGGATCCGGCGATTTCACCTCCAACGGCAACCGTGTTTCACAAAACAACTTTGTCCTCGATGGAGTTGACAACAACTCCAACATGCAGGACTTTCTGAACGGTGCAACCTACGCTGTAAAGCCGCCGCCCGATGCTTTGGCCGAGTTCAAGGTTGAAAGCAGCAACTATAGTGCGGATCTCGGCCGGTCTACCGGCGCCGCCATCAATGCTTCCATTAAGAGTGGCACAAACGAGCTTCACGGCAGCTTGTGGGAGTATTTCCGCAACGACCGCATGACTGCGATGGACTACTTCAACACACACACCACCGCGTACCACCTGAATCAGTTCGGCGCCACTCTCGGTGGTCCAGTCTGGAAAGACAAGCTCTTCTTCTTTGCAGACAGCCAAGGGACGCGCGTGTCGTCGTTTGTGCCTGCCCAGGCAAACTTGACTGTGCCCACCGCCCTGGAGCGCACCGGCGACTTTACCGAGATGCTCGATGCTGGAAACACCTCTGGCCATGGAGCGATCTCTCTCTACCAGGTTGGCGGAAACCCAACCGCGAGTGTGGGTGGAACCGACGCGCCAGGATTTGCGCCGCGCTATCTTAACTGCAACGGCGCACGCAACATCATCTGCCCGACGCAGGTGAACAAAGTTGCACAAGGAATCTTGAACCTTTTCCCTGCTCCGAACGAGGGTGGTCCAAACCAGGTTTTCTCGAATTACACGGCTCCTGCCACTGCGCTGACCAACAACACCACGCAATACGATGCCCGCGTCGACTACAACTTTTCGTCCAGGGATCAGATGTTCGGCCGGTATAGCTATTCCAACAACCCCACCACCAACGTAGCTCCCCTGGGCATACTCGACGGTGCAGGCTACGGCGGGGATGGACAGAATTCCAACTACAGCAAGAGTGGCGTCTTCAGCGAAACCCACTTTTTCAGCCAGACCCTCTCCAACGAATTTCGTCTGGGCTACAACTGGCTCCATGCAGCTTATCTGCAGGCGGGTAGCGCGACCGACGTTGCAGCACAATACGGCCTCGGTGGCATTCCAACCGGAGCTAACCTTGGCGGTTTCCCGAATATGAACTTCGGGGGAACCGTGAACAACGTCAACATACCTTCACTCAGCGCCATCGGCGTTCCTGCGTATGAACCTTCCGATGAAACGCAGAATGTCGGACAGATCATCGACAACGTCACCAAGGTTCTCGGCCGCCACACGGTGAAAACGGGTCTCAACTTTCAGCACGTGCGCTTCTATGGATTGCAGCCCCCGAACGGCATCGGTTACCAGAATTTTACCGGTGTCTACACCAGCGACCCAGGACAACCCGGTGTCGCTACCGGAGCGGGTGCAGCCGACTTTATGCTTGACATGATGAATAACTCCGGCATGAATACCGTGACCCCGTTTACGGATCTTCGCTGGTACTATTCCGCTTTCGTGCAGGACGATTGGAAAGTAACCCCGCGCTTGACCCTGAATCTGGGGCTTCGCTGGGAGTACACGCAGCCGATTCGCGAACTGCATAACGAACAGGCAAACTTCATCGGAAACTATGCGGGCATGAATGGGGGCACCGGAACGTATCTCATTCCGGAGTCGCAGCGTAATTTCCCCATCGCTACAAACTTGGCCAATACATTTGCCAAGGACCACATCGCGATTCAGTACACTTCGAACGACTATCTCGTAAACCCGCGTAAACTGAACTTCGCTCCGCGCATTGGCGTGTCTTATCTTCTCGATCCGAAGACGGTCATCCGTGCAGGCGGTGGCATATTCTATGGCGGACTTGAGAATATCGGTCTTGGATTGAACCTCGCAAACAACGCGCCGTTCTTTGTAAACGCGTCGTTCGTTCCGACTCCGAATGTCTGCAACAATGTGCTGGGGACGATTACTTGCCCCACCAACGGCCAGACGTTGGAAACCGGTTTTGGCGCGGCTGCCAACGATCCGGCAGCTCTTGCAAACGCATCCAGCATCGGCACCATCTATGCCCAGGATCAGAATGCAAAGAGCGCGTACACCGTTGCTTACAACCTGTCGATCCAGCGCACCTTGAGCGACACCATCACCTTTACCCTCGGATATCAGGGCAACGAGAGCAAGCACCTTCGCGTGAGCTACAACGCCAATACTTTTCCTGGCTATGTGCCGCGTGGAGAAAACGGACAGTTGTATCAACCCTTCTATGACTTCTCCGTGGTGAATGTCGCCAGCGCCGGTATCGGTCGCTATGACTCACTGCAGGCGAAGATCGATAAGCGCTACAACAACGGCCTGTATTTCCTGGGTGGCTATACCTGGTCTCACTGCCTCGATGACGCCTTCGGACCTATCGGCCAGAGCAGTTACGGTGGCTATCGTAACCCCAACCTGCTCGGGTTCCGGTATGACTACGGCTCTTGCACGCAGGATGTCCGCAATCGCGTCACCCTGAATGCACAATACGAATTGCCATTCGGCAAGGGGAAGCAGTTTGCGAACAAGGGCGGCATCATGGACGCGGTGATCGGTCAATGGAAGACCAGCCTTATCTTCCAGGCCCAGAGCGGCGATCCGGTCTTTCTGACTTCGTCCAACCAGGGATCCAGCTATCCGATCCAAATCGGCGATCCCTTCTCTCCGGGTGGTACTGCCGATCCGGTCACCCAGGGTCAATTCAACTGTGCCACCAAAACCCGTACCCTTACGCAATGGTTCAATCCTTGCGCATTCAAGAACCCGCCAGTCGCGGTTGATGGCGCCACCGATCCTACGAACAACTTCATCAACGTGAACGAGGCCGGTTTGCAGCCGTCCGGTCCACGTGGGCGTGTAGGCGTCGAAGGACCTGGCTTTAACAAGGTGGATATGTCGCTCTTCAAGAGCTTCTCGGTCCCCTTCCATTCGTCGGCTCTCCAGCTTCGCGCAGATGCCTTCAATGTGCTGAATCACCCGTCGTTCAGCAATCCTGGCACCAGCCTTACTGGCGCGACGGGGCAGGCAATTACATCAACACGCTTCTCATCCTTGATTCCAAGCGCCCGCGTGATTCAGGTCGCGGCTCGTTTGACGTTCTAGCTTGACCTTCTAACTGTTTCACTTTTGGGTGCCTCTGTTCGCTTCTGGGCGGAGGCACCCTTTCCTTTTTTGTGGTCAGGACCAAAGAGGCCATTCCTAGATAAACCGTGATGAAAATCACGCCAATTCTGGCCTGGCAGGAGTAATCTCACCATTGCCGGGGAGGCGATTCAGCTATGGATATCTCACGGCGCAACCTTCTCAAGTCTCTTGCAGCTTTGCTGGTAGCGCAGTCGTCCGCCCGACGAGGATTTTCGCTCAGCGGTGAGCCCGCCGTTGCCGATGGACCGAAGGTCATCGTGTTGGCTTGCGGGGGCATACGTCGCACAGAAACCTTTTCGGAAACCGGCTTCGCCAATATCCCACATCTCTATCGCGAGCTTTTGCCGCAAAGCACCTTCTTTCCGCTGATACGCAACAACGGTGTCACTTCGCACTACAACACGACCTCCAGCCTCATCACCGGCAATTGGCAGCGCATCGACGACTGGGGAAAGACGCGTCCGCAGAGTCCCACTATTTTCGAATATGCCCGCAAGCAAATGAGATTGCCGCAGGATCAGACCTGGCTCATCTCCAGCAATAAGGCGCTGACCAGCCAGATTGGAGCCAGTTCGCTTCGGGACTATGGCGAGCCGTATGGCGCGAATGTTCTCTTTCCCAAGCAACTGCTGATCAACGCCGTGGTCAATGCAGCTTCTCAAGGCCACGCAGCCCACAGCGCCGACCGCGCCACCATGCAGCCCGAACTGGCTGCCATGCTCGAAGCTACGAACTATGAAGGGTTGGGCTGGTCCGTTCAAGGGGACGACTCCACCCTTGTTTCTACAACTCATGCTTCGGTACTGCACGCCATTGAAGAACTAGTGCGGACTAACTCCCCGGTAACTGGAGATGAGTTTACGTTTCTCGTTACCACCGAAATCATGCGCCGCTTTGCGCCTTCGCTTTTGGTGATGAGCTTCTCCGATGTAGAAGTAGCCCACTTTGGTTCCTACTCGCTCCACCTGGGGGGAATTCGCACGCTCGATCGCTTGGTCTACGAATTATGGAACGAGATCCAAAGCAATCCTCATTACAGCGGGAAAACCACACTCTTTGTGCTGCCCGAATTTGGACGCGACCTGGATGGTTCGGCGACCAATGGATTTTTCAACCACCGGTTGGATAACGACGCGACGCGCCTCACATGGATGATGTGTCTTGGCGCGGGAGCGAAGCCAGGGCAAGTGATCGAGCGCCCGGTGCAGCAGGTGGATCTGTGTCCAACGCTTGCCAGCCTGTTTGCCTTGAAAAACGTTGCAGCGCAGGGAAGCGCCCTGCCGGAGATACACCTGTGAGAGCCGAAGCTACACGACAGCAGAAACAATCTGCGGAGCTTGTTGCGCTGCAGAGCACGACCGCCCGTTTGCCGCTGACGCTTCGCCCCAGTGTGAACCAGCAACTGGCCGAGTGGGAGCTGTTGTTTCCGTTTGAGCAAAACCGGCTCAGAAATTTTTTGCACGGAGTAGATTCCTTTAGTCCAGCCGAACTGAGCACGCTTACTGCCGATTTGCGCGACCTGGAAGTGAAGATGGACGTGGCGCACTGGGACTTCTCCGAGAGCCGCAACACTATGGAGAACTCCGGCCAGCTTGCCCGTTCGGCCTACTACGGGGAGTGGAGGCGGGCCGTCGATCAGGTATTTGCAGCCATCGATGCGCGTGCGCGGGCATCTGCCAAAGCGGAATCCATACGACGCAGGCTAATCGTCACCGTGCTTCCCGAAAATCTTCCTATAGACAACCAGAGCCTATGGACACGAGGCCGCAGGATAGAAATTGCCGGTGATGCGCGTGGGCTCTGCGAACTGCTGCTGAGCGGGCAGTCTGGATTGGGCGGACTGACCGCGCAACAGGCTGGCGGCGATCCCGCGGATGTGTGGATGATCGATGCGGATGTGAGGTCCGACAAGGCAATTGCTCCGTCTGCCATTCCTGGCGCTTCATGCCTGAGTTATGCGCTGCTCAATCGGTTTCGAGAGAGATTTCTCTCCGAGCTGAATACTATTCCGAGGGATACCCACACCGCTTCGCAGACCATCACGGAGTTGCACCAGAGGGACTGGTCGCAATGGTGGCCGCCGGAGCTTGCCGGGCAAAATCGCCTCAGAAATTTTGTCGTGGAACTTTATTTGAGCGGCAATGGCGCGCTCATATTCTCCAACGCCTTTGTGCAATGGGCGGCATCTGAAGTGCTGCGGCGGGCGCGGCCGCACGTTCTGGTGGCGCGCTTCGGCGTGCGAAGCAAGCCCAAGCCCTTCACCAGCATTGCCATCTTTGAGGATCAGACGAGGGTCAGTACCGTTCCCGATAGCGACGATCCGGAAAACAGTGCGATCGATGCTGCGATTTTGGCGCGCTACGTGTGGCTGAGCGCGCTTCGCTATGCGGAGTACGAGCAAGCAATCTCTTTCTGTGTCTCAGAGCATCTGAATGCCGCTTGGTTAGTCGCTCCGTCAGGGTCGGCGCTCGACAAGCACCAAGGCTCGATGTCCGTGCATGAGCTTCACGACGCGATGCAGAACTGGCTCGCGGTCTGAGATTACCGAGGCGGCCAGAGGCCGATTACTCTACTTGCCGCTTTGGCCGTCCCAGGTTCTACATAGTTTCTGCAGCACGGTTGAAGCGGTGCCCTTTCAAAACTGAGGACTAATTAGAGGTTCCCTGAGCCTGGGAAACTGGACGCTGCAGACTTCCGTGCCATCGTTGCACCCGACCCGGTGTGTACGCTGTTGCGCTGGATGAGCGATCCGATTCGGATCAAACAGAAACAGGAGGAAGCTGGACAAGCATGAAAGACCTTCTGTGCCGTCTACCGGAAGACCTATCAATTTGCCCCGGAGAAAGATGGCACGATCACCGCAGCCGAAAAGCTGACCGGCGGCAAAGGTATGTGGCCGACGGGCTGGCAGCGGTACAAGAATGGCTATCCCAACTACCCTAGGCGTGAAACCTCTGCTTGAATCCGTATCTCCAGCAAGCCTTATTCGATGGTCCCAGCGAGTACAGACCGCTCAGCAATCGTAAGGAAGAAGAGCGCTTGGAAAAGGATCCCTTGGCGCTGACGACGCTCTCGCAAAAAGACGCGCTGGTGAAAATCAAGGCTCTGGCTGCGGAATACGCTGCCCGTGCCAAATAGGTAGGCGGACCCAATGGGTCGAATCACTGGTCGGCTCGGTCTCGATTTTCAGGTTCTCTTGTGACACTGGCGTTTTGCCCTTATCAGGCAGAAATATCCCTTGGTATCCTGGTGTTCCGTCCATCTCGTTCAATTTGCACTTGTTAACACTGCTGGCGTGCTCAAACCAGCACTCAATCCAAGTTCCGTGTTTTGGTGCGGGCAGCCCAAGATGTCTGGCCCACAGAAACACAGCATTTCCGGAAACTCCGTGAGGGCGCCGTGGCGGTATGTTTAACCGCCAATATCCTCCTGAGATTAAAAGCACGACCAAACCAAGGGCCAAAGCTGTAAATGCTAGCGCCTTGAACATGTCCACACCGCCTTGTAGCCGCGCCAGTACGAGTCGAACGGGTTGGCGTCCGACTTCATCTTGACGTAGCGCCGGATGGGGATTTCGTTAGATGAACCAACCGAACCACAACTGAATGCGACCGTTGCGCGTGAGAGCCGGGCGCGGTACGGCTCGAGGAGCTACTGACAGCCTCCTCATGACGTCGCTCCGCGATGTCCAAAGCACGGTTCGCATGCCGGGGGGCTCATCGAAACAGCGCGAACGCCAATGGGAGATCGGAGGCTCGTTCCAAAAGATAATTTGGTGACATGTGGCACTAGTAAATCGAGCTATATTGG
>JAATGG010000080.1 GCA_015654835.1 Terriglobales bacterium | reverse complement strand
TCCAGATCCAGAAATCCACGCTGCAGGGCAGGCGCTTCGAAATTTCCCGAATACTGCACTTCGCTGCCGGACTGCGTGCCGAGAAAGCTGAACGTTGTCTCCGCGAATGTCGTCTTCGCATCATCGATGGAATATGTGGCCACGGATGCCGTCGCAGAGGTGCCGCTGGCCGGATTGCCGGCAATGACCGGAGACATATAAACCTGAGGTCCACTGGCTGTAGGAACTGGGACATGGACCGAATTGCTGCAGGCGCTCAGCATCACTGCCAGCGCCGCCCCGAGTGACTCCAGTGCCAACCGGGATAGAGGGACCCTGCTTCTCGATACCGATGCATGTTGCTTCAGAAATGTCATTCCTCTCCCCTAAAAACCCAGCTTCAAAGCGAACTGCAGAATGCGCGGATCGTGCGCATCGACCGGATGCAGAAAGGAATTGCCGGCAAGACAACTCGATGCTCCAGCCGAATACTGAGTCGTGATGTCTCCGTAGCAATTGATCACGTTGTTGCCGATGTTGCCGGGATGGCTTGGATCGTAGATACGGAACTGGGTGTGGTTGAATACGTTGAATGCTTCAGCCCGGAACTCGACGTCACTTTTTTCGTGAAACGCCTTGAAGTGCTTCAGCAGGGAGACGTTGAAGTTGATACGCGAAGGATTGTTCATGGAGTTGCGGCCGGCATTACCGAAGGTGAGTCCCTGCGGCGCAACGAAAGCTCCCGGATTGCCGAGAAGAGGTCCGATGGTCGAACCATTCGACGTGCTCGATACAGAGGGCTTGAGACTATGAGGGCTCGCGACGATGTCGGGATAAGAGCCCACGCCCAAGCCATCTCCGACGCCCGCGTTGTCCGAAGTGCCGGTCCCGTTTCCAGAGCCACCGTTGATGATGCTGAACGGCGTGCCCGTCTGGTAGGTAGTAATGCCGGAGATCTGCCAGTTATCGAAGAGGGCGTTGCGAAGCTGGCGACCGGAGTTGGAAGGCGAAGCTGTCGGCGAACCGCTCTCGGAGTCGTCGGAGCCAAGGAGGTTCGCGAAACCGTCGATCCAACGGATCAGAGGAAGGCTGTAGACATAGTTGACGTTGAGCATGTGGCGCTGATCGAAATCCGAGCTTCCGCGATTGGTGCGGATGTCGAGGGAGTTCGTAAAGTTGGCGCTGGAACGGTCGGAAGAATCGTCGATGGAGTGGCTGTAGGTATAAGCCAATCCAATCGTCAGAGGTCCCGTAACTTCACGCAGCGTGGCCTGCAGGGCGTGATAGGAAGAATTGGCAATGTTCTCGACCGAGATAATATTACTGAAGCCGGGATAGGGCCGCACCGTATCAGCGCTGGTTCCCAGCAGATTGCCGTTTCCGTTGGCAAACCCCGGGTTGCCTGTGCAGGCCACCACCATGTTGATCCAGCCCGGCGAAGAGGGACCGATACCCGCCGTGCTCGCGCCTGCCGCGCCGGTGATCGATGTCGGGAAAAAGTTCCTGAGCGCTCCGTCATTGCAAATAGCCGACGTAACTGGTTGTCCGGGCAAGAATGGATTCAAACCTGAGGCGAGCGGTTGTAACTGGTTGAGATCGCGCACAGCCGTCAAGTGGGTCCCCTTTGTCCCCACGTAGGCGAGTTGTGCAATCAGGTTCTTCTGCACCTGACGCTGGACACTGAGGCTCCATTGCTGGGTGTAGGGATAGGTAGCCTTTGTAGGAATCGAGGTAACATTCAAGGGAAAGGTCGTGCTGCCCACCGTGCTCGCGCTCCCGCATTGCGTGGCTCCGCCCTGGCAGGAATACCCAATGGTGTTGTAGCTGCCGTAGGTCAATGAATTTCCCTGAAAAACCGGGCCGCCCGGATTGGATTGCGTTTCGCTGAGAACCAGCGGCGCGCTGCCGATCAGCGAGCCTACGTTCGCTTCGTAGCCCGTGCCATGCTCCCAGAAGAGGCCATAGCCACCGCGGACCGCCGTCTTTGCATCGCCAAACGGATCCCAGGAGAATCCGAAGCGCGGACCGGGATGAAAGACGCTGCTCGACATGCAGCTATCGGGCACGCCGCCCTTACCGCATTGCACCAGCCCGTTGGTGATGCCATGATTCAAATTACTGAGGTTGTACGGCCCTGTCGCATTGGGCAAAGGAACAGGCGTACCGTCTATCTTGTTCACTAAATATCCGTTGTTGCTATCTACATAGATGGAGCCACCGATCGACTTATCGTAGGCCTCCGGTCTCCAGTTGTAGGCTGTGTCCTTGGAGTTGTACCAGGTTCCAAACAAGCTGGCGCGCAGGCCGAGGTTAATCGTGAGACGGCTGTTTACGCGGAAGTCGTCCTGAAGATAGATTTCAGCCGTCTTATAGCGGTTATAGTATTTTGCCTGTCCGCTATCCTGGGTATAGCTCTTGATTGCCGTGATTCCGTACGTGCTGGAACCTGCATTGATCTGAGCCTGCGATTGAAGCCCCGGCCCGGCAAGAAAGTCCGCGAAGGCGTTGCCGGATGTGTACCTCGACTGCTGATTGCTGAAGGTCAGCAAGCCTTGCAGGTCACCGGAATTAGCGCCGCTCACCGCGCTCAACTCGTTCTGCTGCGCGTAGGTCGCTTC
>JAATGG010000245.1 GCA_015654835.1 Terriglobales bacterium | reverse complement strand
GCGGGTCAGGTAGAGGCCCACGGGACGAACACAGGCAAGCAGGATCAGGGAGAAGAGGACAAATTGCAACCAGCCGTTCGCGGTCATTTAGAACTTCTCCGGATAGAGCAACGTGAGAGCCAGATAACCAAGCAGCAAAACGGACAGGATCAAAGCAACGACCGTCGTGACGTCGATATGCATGGGCGCTACCTCAACTTCTGACATGCCTTGACGTAGAGAAACGCCAGGCCGAAAAAAACCAGGGTGAACAGCAACATCGTCACATCTTGCATCGCAGGGTCTCGCAATCCGGGTTTCGCAATGAAGGTCTCGCAATCGAAGTCACAACGCAGCAGCGCGGGGCGGCAAGCGGGCAGAGTCCGTGAAAGCTGCCTGCCATGCGACCCACGCACGACCTTGATCCTCATTGTGGCTCAAGCTATCTATGAGTATGCGAAAGGTTCTCTAAGGGAAGCGTAAAGAGAGCGGAAAAAGTGGGATCAATCTGTCTCGAATCAATAAAGTGGCCGGTTTTTGCCCACCACCGTGCATGAGTCGGCCATTTTATGGCACGGTCGCAGCTTCTTCATTGCCGGTCCAGCCCTCGGGGATAAAGCGATAGCCGACCCATGGCTCGGTCTGGATGTATTGCTTGCCGGTCTGGGCCTCCAGCTTTTTGCGCAACTGGCCCACGAAAACGCGGAGATATTCGGGCTGATGCGCCGATTGCGCCCCCCATACGGTGGTCAGCAGGGCGCGATGCGTCAACACCTTGCCGGCGCTGCGGGCGAGGTGAAGCAGCAGATCGAATTCCTTGGGCGTGAGGTGAATGGGCTTGCCCTGCACGGTAATGCTATGTGCCGTCGAGTCGATCATGAAGTCGCCAGCCTCGATCGCTGCGGTGGTTCGCTCGGGAGCACGGCGCAGGTGGGCGCGAACCCGGGCCAGCAGTTCCTGAATGCTGAATGGCTTGGTAACGTAGTCGTCGGCGCCGGCATCCAGGGCTTCCACTTTGGAGCGCTCGTGGTCACGGACCGAGAGCACGATGATGGGAGTCACTGCCCGGGCGCGGATGGCCCGGCAGACTTCGACTCCCGACATGCTCGGCATCATGAGGTCGGTCACCACCAGGTCGGGCGGCCACTCGCGAAAGACCTCCAGGCCCTCCTCGGGATCGTTGGCGGTGCGCACATCGTAGCCTTGCGCGGAGAGAGCGGCGCGCAGCACCCTGGTGATTTGCGATTCGTCGTCGATGACCAGAATTCTGCCCGGCATTTTTCCTTCTCATCCGGACTCCGTATTCCCCGAAGCCCATCTTCATTGGGAAGATTACATCATCCAAGCCAGCCGGTTAGGTCGCTTGGCCGGGTCGGCGGGTATGATGCACGATGGGAGAGCAATGGAAACACGCATCGAGCGGCGAGAGATTTTGCGCTGGGTCACGGCCACTCTCGCCGTGGCGTCGACCACGGTCGTGCTGTCGTTGCTGGGCGTGAAAGAGTCGGCGGCCGGCCTGATTTTTCTCACCATGGTGGTCTGGTTCGCGGCCCGGACAGGTATCGCTCTCTCGTTGTATGTCGCCCTTCTCGGTGCGGTTTCGTTCGACTATTTCTTTCTGCAGCCGCTGCACACGCTCCGGCTGGCGGGGCCCCAGGAATGGGTGGAAATGCTCTCGTTCGCGGTCTGCTGCGTCATTGTAGGCCGGCTGGCGGAGCGGACCCGGCGGCAGACGCGGCAAGCCGAACAGCGCCGCGCCGACGTAGAGCGCCTTTACGACCTCAGCCAGGAGATGATGCTGCATGAGGATGCGGCGGGGCTGATCCGCGATATGCCGCGGCTCATCGACCGGACGTTTCTGCTGGATGGCGTGGTGCTGTACGTGCGCAATCAGGACCAGTTCTACGAGTCGATTGCGGACGTGCCGGTGAGTGTGCGCGAGAGCTTGCGGACGCTGGTTCCCGGAGCAAATGCGGTCGTGCCTGCGCCAGAGGGCTTTTCCGCCATGGCGCTGATGCTGGGTCTCAAACCGATTGGAGCACTGGGCTGGCGATCGAACCGCCTGCTGCATGAGATGGCCCCCGCGGTGGGTGCGCAGGTGGCGATTGCGCTGACCCGTGCCGTGGCCGTCGAAGCATCGGCGCGCATGGAGGCCGCACGCGAAGGAGAACGGCTGCGCACGGCTCTGATCGACTCGCTGACTCACGAGCTGCGCACGCCGCTCACCTCGATTCGCGCTGCGGCCACGACCCTGGTGCAAGGGGAAGGCCTGGACGAGGCCTCGCGGCTGGATCTTGCCGTAATCGTCGATGAGGAGGCTTCGCGGCTCGACACGTTGATCGGCGAGGCCGTGGAGATGGCGGAGATCGACGCCAACGGACTGCGTATCCACTTAGCGCCACAACACACGCGTGCGCTGCTCGACCAGGCACTGGAAGAGTCTCGGGCTGCGCTGGCCGGGCACCGGGTGGTCATTACCGTCGAAGGGTCGGACAAGCCGGCGTGGTTCGATCCGCATCTGCTGGGGCGTGTGCTGCGGCATCTGCTGGAGAATGCCGCCCGCTACACCCCCCACGGGGGCAGGATCGCCCTGCGCAGTCGAAGAGCCGACAACCGGCTGGAATTTTTTGTGGAAGATAACGGCCCCGGCATCGACTCGGTCGACCTGCCGCTGATCTTCGAGAAGTTCTACCGGGGCAAAAAAGGTCTGCTTATGGGTAAAGGCACGGGCATGGGGTTGGCCATAGTCCGCGCAATCGTGACTGCGCATGACGGAGCGATCGAGGCTTCGAGCGTGCCGGGGCAGGGAACCAGCTTCCGGTTTTGGGTGCCGCTCGTGGAGAGCGAACCGGCGCCGAAGGAATAAGACGCTATTGCGGCTCGTCGCTCCAGTCGCAGAGGATTTCGCGACGCTGCTCCGAGCTTTCGAGTGCCCATTCGAAGAGACGCGCCACTCGCCATGCATCCACAGCCGTCGTGGGAGCAGGCGCTTTGCCGAGCAGGGCGTCGCGCACGCCCACATAGAAGCGCCGGTAGTCGCCGGGGATTGACTCCACGGGCCGGGAGACCATGCCTCCGTCTACATCCACATGAAGCGTACCCCATTCGGAAACCGGCTCCTGCCCCCAGGCCGGATCGGTAATGCGGGTAACGAGATTGAGCGCGGCTTCCTGCGAATCCATGCCCCATTTGATGAAATTGCCCTTGGTGCCACGCAGACGGAAGCGCGGACCGGCAGGGTAAGAGAGACAGTTGCCGTCCAGGGTGACGCGAAGATTTGGATAACGTAGCCGCACGGTGAACGAATCGTCGGAGCCGGGAACGTCGCGCTCGTGAAGCACGTCCGCACTCACGGCCAACGGCTTGCCGAAAAGCAGGAAAACCTGATCGGCGAGATGGGTTCCAAGATCGAGCAGGACACCTCCGCCCGCAGCAGGATCCTCTTTCCAGAGGCGCGTTGAGAGCGCGGGACGCCAGCGGTCGAAGTTGGATTCGAAATAAACCAACCGGCCTAAAAATTCTTCATCCAACACTTTTCGTACTGTCTGTATCTCGCTGTCCCAACGCCTGTTATGAAACGGAGAAAGCAGCGCATTGCGCGCCTTTGCCAGCGTCATCAGCTCCGCAATCTCGGTCGAGGCCACGCACATCGGTTTGTCTACGACCGTGTTCTTGCCGGCGTTGAGAATCTGCCGGGCGACCTGGAAGTGGGTACCGCTGGGAGTGGCGACGACGAACAGGTCGAGCGATGAATCGGCCAGCATTTCCTCAAGCGAGCGATAGGTGACGATGCCGGGGTAGCGGGCGGCGGCCTGGTTGCTGCTGCGCTCGACCACGGCTGCCAGTTCCAAGCCTTCGACGGACGAGATGAGCGGACCATGAAAGACACGGCCCGCCATTCCAAAACCAACCAATCCAACGCGAATCATGTTGTGCGATTCCCTCCAGTGAGCCTTCGAGTTTGGAGCATTCTATCGAGGTAGCTTATTGACGATCAAACGCTTAATTCGATTCGAACTTGAAACGGGCTTTCCATTCGGTGGCTTCGCTGCAAACCAGATACGCATCGAAGGGCTTGCCCATCTTGCTCATGAAGCCCTTGAGAAGCGCGGTTTTGCCTTTGCTGCATAGGGTTTCGATCTGCTTGTCGGTAAGTTTCTTTTTGGCGATGACGGTGCTGACAATGAACGTGCATCCCTGGCGGAACTGGTCGCACCCGAAGAAGTCTTTCCCCTCGGGGCGCCGCAGCCGTCCGACTTTGCATTTAGGGCAGGGAATGCCGGGCCGGTCGGCGGCTGGAGGCTCTCCTACGG
>JAATGG010000244.1 GCA_015654835.1 Terriglobales bacterium | reverse complement strand
GCCTCGGTGTATCTGGAATGGAAGTTGGTACGATCAGC
Source organism: Terriglobales bacterium (assembly GCA_015654835.1). Taxonomy (GTDB): domain Bacteria; phylum Acidobacteriota; class Terriglobia; order Terriglobales; family Acidobacteriaceae; genus Telmatobacter. Next base: position 8,195 of record JAATGG010000244.1, on the reverse strand, counting down.
GCCCGGCATTCTAGCGATCGGCATTTTTTGATCCCGTGAATTGCCTGTCGGACTTGTTTTAATAGGCTCTACCTTCTCTTCGAATTGGACCCCGCCCTTTAAGAGTTCGCCCGCCACTCCGCGGGCAAGCCTCACCCATGATCGATAACTTGTGCCTGAGTGCCAGCGTGCATCTCACTCGACCTGCAGATTCTCCGCCATAGGGCCCCGGCTCATTCGACCTGCGGAATTGTATTTTTCCGCGCATTGTCAACACATCGGCTGCGACCGAAAGCGCAGGCAGATTGGCCGCCGCATCGGTTTTCTATTTTTTCTTGAATTCATCTTTTTACCCAGAGAGGCTTCATGCTGCGATTGCAACGTACCTCGTTTTACCCGATAACCCTATTCCTCGTTCTGGTCGGTATCCTCGCTCTCATCCCTCATGGCTGGGCGCAAGGCTCGACCGCCGGTGGTCTCCGCGGCACCGTCACCGATACGACCGGAGCCGTTCTGCCCGGTTCGACCCTGACATTGGTGGATTCCGGCACGGGTGCCGTGCGCACCCAAATCTCCAACAATACCGGCCAGTATTCCTTCAGTGACGTCCCCCCCGGCAGCTATTCCCTGTCCGTGACCGATCAGGGCTTCCAGGAGAAGCGATTCACGACAGTTACCATCGTGTTGAATGAAACCCGCGAGTTGAACGTGTCGTTGAATACCGGCGCCGTCAATGAAGTTGTCGAGGTCAATGGCGACGTAGCCAGCGTAGTCACCTTGCAGACCACGGTCGGCACTCTCATCGACGAGGCCAAGGTCACGCAACTGCCTCTGAATGGCCGCGACTTTCAGAACCTCGTCTTTCTCGCACCAGGCGCCTTGCGCAGCGCCGGCGGCACCGGTCAGGGTTCCGGTGTATCTGCGGGCGGCTCGCGCCCCACAAACAACAACTATCTGGTGGATGGCGGCGACGCCAACGATCCGCGCGTCCCTTCGGGCTCGGCCGGAAATCAAGGCAACGCGATCAGTTCCGTTCCCCTCGACGCCATCGCGGAGTTCAGCGTCATCACCAGCAACGCCTCGGCGGAGTTCGGGCGGAGTTCCGGTGCGGTCGTCAACGTCGTCACAAAATCGGGGACGAACGACTTCCATTTCTCGACCTGGGAATATCTGCGCAACTCAGCCCTCAATACCAGAAATTTTTTTGATCCTGCCGGCAGCAAGTCGCCGTTCAAGCAGAACCAGTTCGGCTTCTGGGCAGGCAGCCGCCTCATGCGCGACCGCACATTTTATTCGGTCGCCTACGAAGGCTTCCGGCAGCGCTCCACCGCGCGCACCGTCGTCCCGATACCGAGTTCCCAGTTCATTGCGGCGCTGACCAATCCGTTGGCAAACGCTCTGTTCGCCGCCGTCTATCCATCTGTGCCCGGCGTAGCCTTCGATCCAAACAATCCCTCCACATGGACCGCAACCATCAATCGCAGCATCGCCAATAATCTTGACGGCGATACCGGGTTCGTCCGCGTCGATCAAAAACTGACCGAGAAGAATCAGATATTCGCAACCTTCAGCCTGGTAGACAGCGTACCGACAGCGGCACAGAACGGCGGCACCCTGCCCGACTTCGGCGTTGGCAACACCGCGCGCGCCAGTCATATTGTCGTGCAGGATAACCACATCTTCAGCGCCAGCCTGCTGAATACCGCACGCTTCAGTTTTCAAAGGACACCGACAGCCTTCCCCACCGAGATCCCGACCACGGCGCAACTCAACTCCGGAGAACTGCGCACAGCGGGCCCGGATGCGGGCCTGCCCTTCTCCCCCAATGTCGGCGATCCAAACGGCATCCCCACCATCTCTTTCAATTCGAGCCGGTTCACCACCATCGGCATCGCCAACAACCAGCCGCAAAACCGCGCGCCGGTTGTCTTCACGTATCAAGACACCGTTTCATGGCAACGGGGAAAGCATGAAGCTAAGTTCGGCGCCCAGATCAGCCAGATCTGGGATAACACGACCTTCAGCAGCGTGATCCGCCCCAGCGTTACCATTCTCGACTCCAGTTTCGCCAATATCAATAACCTCGTATTGAACTCGCAGACACAGGACTTCTACATCCAGCCCTCGCTGCGCCAATATCGTTTATGGGAGCAGGGTTACTTCGCGCAAGATAGTTATCATGCGACAAACCGCCTCACCATCGATCTGGGCTTGCGCTACGAACTCTATAACCCGTTCACTGAGAAGAATAACCTCCTCTCGAATGCCTATCTCCTCGACGCCAATAACAAGCCGGAAGCCTGCACGCCGCTGCCGTTCGATAGCGGGCTGTCCAACGCAGCGGTCATCAATCCCGCCAAATACGGCATCGGCAACTACTGCACCACCCACAACTATCTAAGCCCCCGCGCCGGATTCGCCTTCGACGTCTTTGGCACCGGCAAGACCGTCGTCCGCGGCGGTTATGGATGGTTCTACGATCGCGTCTTCGGCAATGTCTACGGTAACGCGCGCTTTAATCCGCCCTACACGGTAACCACCACCATTTCCACCGGAGATTACACGGGCGCCACTGCACCGTCGACCATCAACACCTCTCAGACCTACAACCTGACAAACATCGATCCAGCCTTGCGGAACCCGGACACGCACCACTTCAACCTGGCCGTCTCGCAGCAACTGGATAAGGTCACCGCCGTCACCGTGTCCTATGTCGGAGCCGTCGCCCATCATCTGTTGGTGACACAGCGGCCCAACTTCGGCACCTCGTTCGCGGATGCCTTCCGTCCGGCCAATCAGGGCGCTCCTCTGCGCGCGCAGACGGATATCAATAACGGCATCATTCGCGGACCTTTTGGAAACATGACCTATCGTCAGTCCAATGGAACCTCGAACTACAACGCCCTGCTGGTAAATGTGCGGCGCAGCATGGCCGCCGGGCTCAGCCTTGAAGCCTCTTACAGCTATACGCACAGTCTCGATGTGCTGTCCGACGATGTTTCCGCCGGCGTCGACGCTGCGTTTCCGGCAGCCACTCTGGAGAATCTGGTCGCGCCCTACATGGCAGCCGGCAGCAGTTGCCCTGCGGCGCAAGGCACTGCGGCATCGGCCGCAAGGCTGCAGGCCGCCGTCGCCTGCGCAGAAAATAATCCTTCTCTTTCGCAGGCCCAGGCTCAAAGCATTTTCCTCTCGAAATACATTCGCTACGCGTCGCTTAAAACCAACTATGGCGACTCTGCTTTCGATGTCCGCCAGCGTTTTGCGGCCAGCGTGATTTACGACCTTCCCTTCGGTCACGATAAGTTGCTGCTCAGCAATCTACGCGGCCCGGGCGATCTGCTCGTCAGCGGATGGGGACTCGCCTCTATCTTCGACACCCAGACCGGCGTTCCCTTCATTCCCACCACAGGCGCAGACGGCAACCGCGATGGCGACACAACCGACCGTGTCGTGATCGTCGGTCCCGTGGCCCACCGCGCCGGCAAGCTCACCAAAAATTTCTCGGGCACCACTCCGGTCGTCAGTTACTTCGCTGCCTGCGGTGCCGGCTGCCCCTTCGCTGCTGGAGACGGCGTCATCGATCCGCTGGCGCGTATGCATCGCGGCTATCTGCGCAACCCCGGCATCTTCAACTGGGATTTCCAACTGAACAAAACCACCAAAGTGACCGAGCGTTTCCGCCTGCGCTTCACCTCGGACTTCTTCAACGTCCTGAATCATTCCAACTTCAATAACCTCACCTCCAGCATCACCAGCCCGCAATTTGGCCAGGCCCTCTCCACCCGGGCGCTCGGACAAACGCAGTCCCGACAAATCCAGTTCGGCTTGAAGTTGCAGTTTTAACGCAGACGGCCAGGATCGCCAACACAGGCTCCTGGCCTCCGTTCACCCCTTTCCCACCTACATGAAGAGGTAAATAAGATATGCATGCGTTCCGCCGCTCACTGCTTCTCTTTTGTGCCGCCGGGGCATTGGCTGCAGGTTTCACCGGACAGGCTCTGCCCGCCCAGGAGGCTGGCCACCTAACCTTGCAGGACTTGCTCGCGCTCGAGCCCATCGGAGAAACGGCTCTCTCTCCCGACGGAAAGACCGTGGCCTTCACTCACAGCGGCCAGATCGTACTGATGAGCGCCGACGGTGGTTGGCCCGTGCTGCTGACAAGCACGCAAGGGCCGAAGACAGGTATCGCCTGGTCTCCCGACGGCAAGCATCTCGCCTATGCCAGTCAAGGCAGCATCTGGGTTGTTTCTGTCTCCGGCGGCGCCCCTCACCGTCTCACTAATGCGCCCGCCGGCGGCGGCGATCCGCGTCAGGCCACCGATCGCTCTCCGCAATGGTCCCCCCAGGGCCGCTGGATCTTGTTTACCAGCGGACGCCGCGGCACCAACAGCCTCATGGTGGTAAGCAGCGACGGCAACATCACCAGCTTTCTGACCTCCGGGCACGACGAAGCATCGGAAGGCAAGTGGTCCCCCGACGGCACGCAGATCGTATATGTGGAGCGCGCCCGCCAATACTTCAGCGGTAAATTGAAAGTCCTGCATTTCGATGCCCACGCGGGACAACCGGAAGGCGAGCCAGTCGATCTGTATACGGCGCCGGTAGATCGCGGCGGCGGATGGGCCATCCGCGGCGCCGAGTGGTCCCCCGACGGCAAAGAACTGGTGACCGTCCTGCAGAACTCCGGCTGGGATCACATCTATCTGATCCCGGCAACGGGCGGCAATCCCAAACAGATCACCGATGGCGCATTCGACGATGCCGATCCGGTCTTTTCGCCCGACAGAAAAAATCTTGCCTTCCTCTCCAGCCGCGGACTGCTCGAAAGCACCAACGTATGGGTCATGCCTGCACACGGCGGTGAGCCGCATCTTGTGGCTAAGTTCGACACCCCCGGTATAAGTGCCCAGCCCGAGTGGTCGCCGGACAGCACTCTTCTCTACTTCCATCATCAGTCGCCCGTCGAAACGAACGACCTGCTCGTAGCCGATGCGCTCGGGCAATCGGCTCCCCGCTATCTGACCCACACCACGCCGAAGAACTTCGAGAGCGCCCAGGTTCCGGAGCGCGTGACCTGGAAGAGCAAGGACGGACGCGAGATCGCAGGCTTGCTCTTTACACCGCGCGGAGCAAAACCCGGAGCCCATTTGCCCGCTGTCCTCTGGATCCACGGCGGCCCCGAAGGCCAAGACGTTTTCCGCGCCGATGGTTGGGCGCAATATCTCGCCCAGGCCGGTTATGTCGTGCTTGAGCCAAACTATCGCGGCAGCAACGGCTATGGAGAAGTGTTCCGCAATCTGAATGTCGAAGATTCGAATGGAGCCGAAGTCGACGACGTCGCCACCGGCGCTCAGTATCTGGTCACACGCGGCCTCGCCGATCCGGCACGCCTCGCGATTGGTGGAGGCAGCCACGGTGGCACCATGGTCGCTTATGCCGTGGTCCACTATCCCGACCTGTTTGCCGCAGCCATCGAGCTTTACGGCGTAGTCGATCGCGCCCTCTTTGTGGAGAGGACCAATCCCCCTTCGTCGATTCGCTGGATGATGAAGATGGGCGGCTCACCTACCGAGAAGCCCGACGTCTATCGCCGCGCCAATGTCCTGCTACAGGTGGATAAGGTGAAGACGCCGCTCTTGGTCATGCACGGTGAAAACGACCCCCAGGTGCCTCCCGCGAATTCCGAGTTCTTCGTCAAAGCGTTGCGCGAACATAAGAAGACGGTCTTCTATTTCACTTACCCCAACGAGCTTCATGGATTCGCCCAGCCCGCGCATCGGCTGGACGCGTGGCAAAAGCAACTCGCTTTTCTAGAGCAATACATTCACCCGAAATTCGGCACCACCAGCACCTCCACGGAAGAGGTGATCTTTCCCACCGGAAGCGAAAAACAGGCCAACGCCCATCCCGACGTGAAGTAGCCGGCCTGGCACATTCCGACCGGACAATTGCCTGCCATCCACCTGCCCCATCTTCTCTCCAGCGAGAAGATGGGGCAACCTGCATAACCGCTATCCCGCGAGTTCCACGCTAGATTTTCTTACCCAAACAACGAAGATGCATTGGCACGCAGCGCAAGCCTCCCCGTCGTACTATTTTTGAAATTTCTGTCACGCATATTCCCGATAGAGAAATCCGCTAACAAGGCGCTCCTGAATGCAAACGAGTTATACGCATCAATGCATCCCTTTCTAACTCATATTTGGGTCGATATAGGCCTCGATGCAATTGTTGAGCACGCCCTTGGCGTCGAGAATAAACTCGATCGCATCGCGTCCTGCTCCGTAGCCGCCGGCGTTCGGCGTAACATAGTGCGCCGCCGCTTTTACCTGTGGCCGCGCATTCGCAACAGCCACGGCCAGGCCGCATGTGCGCATCACCGGCAGGTCGATCACGTCGTCTCCCACATACGCAATCTCTTCCAGAGTCACGCCCTCTTGCTCGATAATCTTCCGCACAGCCTTCATCTTGAATGCCTGTCCCATGTAGATGAATTCGAGCTTGAGGTCCCGCGCCCGTGTCGCAACGGTTTCGCTGATCCGCTTGGTAATAATGCCGCACTTCAACCCGCCCAGCCGCGCCAGCGAGATCCCCGCGCCATCATGGGCGCTGTATCCCTTGGCCTCAACCAGGGTCGCCGATTGAACGCCGAATCCCATCTGGTCGCCGACTTGCGATAACTGCGCCTTCGTTGCATCGCTCGTCACCGCAGTCCCCGGAACCAGCCAGATGCCGCCGTCGGTCAAAACGCCATCGACATCGAAAAGAATGATTTTGATGCGGCGGGCACGATCCTGCGCGGTCAATGTCATTCTCCGATTTTACCTGCTGCACGAGAGGCACAAATCATTCAGAATAGAGTCATGGACTCGAATCGGCCCGATGCCTTTCCCGCGCTCCAACCCGAAGATTATTACTACGAGGGGTCGTCCATGGTCTTTACCGCTGCCTATCATCTCAAGCGCGGCTATTGCTGCGGATCGGGTTGTCGCCACTGTCCCTATCGCGGCCCCGAAGCCAATCCCGAGGCCAGCCCCGATGCAGCTCCGGCCAAAGGTCCCGCTCCCGCGGGCGACGTTCCTCCGCTCGCAGGTTGAGGTGCCGCCGCAGCGGGTTCGCGCACAAGCACAGCAAAGCGTGGAAACGCAAAGCTGCCGCCCACATCGTCGATTACGTTAAGTTGGCAAAGATACGTTCCAGGCTTCAGCCCGCTCAGCGGCACATCCAGTTCAATCGCCACCGCATCGCGCCCCGCCACGTTGATCGTCTTCGCCTGCACCAGCGGTGTTTCATAAACTTTGCTCCCCCCTTGAATCAGTTCAAGACTGCTGAGCACGTTGATGCCCGGCTTAGTGCCCTTGGGCTGATTCTCGCCCGCCTTCTCCCGCATCGGACTATAGACTTCATAAAGCAGATAGAGATGCTGGTCCTGGCGAAAGACGTGACTGATGTTCGGTACATATTCTTCGCCGCCCCGCACCAGCGGGCTTTGCTGCTTGCTCGGCTGCCGCAGCGATGCCAACACGATTGAACTCATCTTCAGCGGAATCTTTTTCATCTCCGGCAGTGTGATATCCGTCTCGAACGAACCCATCTTTCCCGTTTGGTTTTCCCTCACCACAAACTTCAGGTGATACTTTCCCGCCGGCAAATTGAAGCTAGTAGTGTATTGGATATTTTTCTGCCGCGCCTGCTGTGCAGAATCGAGATTGAGCTTCACCGTCTCGCGTGCATGACCGATAGGCCGCTTCACCTCATCCGTCACCTCTCCAATAATGTCCAGCGTAGCTTTGTCCTTGTCGCCGCCTTTGACAAAGGGAATCTGCGAGCCCGGCACAATCAGCGATACCGGCACATAAAAACGGTTTTCATCGAGACGGAAATACATCGCATCCAGATACACAGCCATATCGGTGGCTGGCAGGTCGCTCTCTAACTGCTCTTCGAGTGTGTGCTCGCGATCTTCATGGCCGGCGTGTTGAAAATCAGCCGGCGCATAATAACCTGGCCGGTATTCGAGCTTGATGCCGGGGCGATTGATCTTGATCGTCAACTTACGATACCGCCCATCGCGCGCAGAGTTCGTCGAGTGAAAGCCGATCGCGTAATAAGCCGAGGTATCGCGCTGCACCTGCGCAAAAGCCGGTGCAAAATCGTTGGAGTCTAAGAATGCCTTGCCGCCGGTATCCGAACTAAGGGTCGTCAGAACTTCCTGC
>JAATGG010000057.1 GCA_015654835.1 Terriglobales bacterium | reverse complement strand
GTGGTCAGCTATGGCAAGGAAAAGCCCTTCTGCTCCGAATCAACCGAAGACTGCTGGCAGCAGAACCGCCGTGCAGGCTTCTCAATCGATCGCTAGCCCTTCCCGGGTACCGCAGGCTGCCCCCTTCGACGGCCCGAGATGAGTTGCACTGAGATTCGCTGAACTGAATGGATTGTTATCTGCGGCAGGCCGTCGAAATCAGACAGCCTGCCGCATTTTTATCGATTGTGCTGTCATAGATATCTGCCTTGCTTCCCACTCCAGGTTCTTAGCTCTTCATGGTGCTGAATCTAAATTAGCTCAGTTCTGCCGAGGCTCATCCGCGATCATAGGAATCGCGCAACGTGGATTCGAGGATGCCCCATCCTAGCCGGCACGGTTGGAGTGTCAAAACTACTGTTGCTACGGGGAATGGAGCTTTCCAGATATTAGTTACTGCGGCAGGTAGCAATAGCATGAGGCCGGAGAAATCCCCGCCACCGGCTTATGCGCAGACACACCAATTCACCACGGCCATGAGAGGGGGTTGGCTGTGGCAATTCTCTGTTGAAGAAGTAGCCACGCTGTTTCTGGTGGTACATTGAGGACGGTCGAACGCACGTATTGCAAAATTTGAGGGTGACAAGATGACAGGCAAAGCATTTTTGCTGCTTGGAGCGCTGGGTATACTCCTGCCGTTCCAGGCGGGATCGCAAACCGCTACCGACATGAACGTGCTCAAGGGACTCGCACCGGTTACCGTGTTGTCGAAGAGCGACGCCGGCAATGCCGCGCTTGCGGCAAATTTTGTCGCAACCGGCGGCATTCAAAATGGCACGATTCGGCAGGCTACATTATTGCCTTTTGCAGAACAGCAGCAACAGGCATTGCGCGATGTCTTCATCACGGATGGCAACCTCGCCCAATTGGCAGATGGTTTAGGAACCACGCTGGGCTCCGGCTACTTGGCGCGTGCCCACTACATCGATGAGACGCATTTCAGCAATCTGTCGCCGAGTATTGCCGAAGTTATTCATGAGGCAACCACGTTCGCGCAAGCTAATTCAAGCTCTGGAAAATTCTTTTTTGCCAACGCGACGACGAATGGAACAATACCAGTTTCTGCCGATGCCAGGGCGATCCTCACCAACATCGGCGGCGTGACGGACATTTTTGGCAAGAGCTATAACCTTCCGGCCGGCTCTGCGGGGGCCGATGCCTACGGCAACTCGCGCCCCTTTCAAACTGAGCCTGTCATTCTACCGGTTGTTGGGCCGGACTACTTTTACTATCCTGTCAGTAACTGGGTCTATAACCGTGGGCCGGCTATGAATTTGATCAACAGTCCGTCCTTTCCCAGTGGCCACACAACCTACGGTTACACGGGTGCTTTGCTTCTGGCCATTCTCGTTCCGGAACGATACCAGCAAATGATCGTGCGCGGCGCAGAGTACGGCAATGACCGCATTCTGGTCGGGGCGCATTATGCGATGGACGTGATGGGCGGCCGCACTCTGGCGCTTTATGATATGGCGCATCTTCTGGCCAACGATCCTGCTTATGTAGGCAAGAAGGATTTTCAATCGGAGATCAAAGCCGCGCGTGCCGATGTGCTCAATGCTTTGCAGGCAGCGTGCGGAAAAAGCCTGATGGAGTGCGCCCGCGAAGATACCGGTCGTTTTAGTAGCCCTGCGGCCAACGAAGCCTTCTACGCCTCCACGCAGACTTATGACCTGCCGGTTGTCTATCCCGAAAATGCCAACAAGGTAGAAGATGTTGGCAAACTGGCTTCTGAGGCCGGATACCTGTTGACGGCAGCCTTTCCGTCATTGACATTGTCACAGGCTGATCAGATTTTGACGGACACCGAAGGACCCGGCGGCGGCTTTCTTGATAACGGCACAGCCTTTGGCGTCTATTCACGTCTCAACCTGTTCGCCGCAGCCAGGCGCGCGGCTCTGCTTACCTCAACTCCCGGGACGACGCCGCCGAACAGCGATGTTACGCAGCACTAATCTACCCAATCGCCAGATATTGACGAGGCAGAAAGGCGCCCGCCAGAAGTCAGTTCTTGCCGTCCCTATACCCTTCACCGGTCAGGGACCCCGAAGTCTTGCTGCGGCAGGGCTTCGGGCGCATTCCCCCTTGCTTGTGCATGTTGCATTCTCCCGGCGGCATTGATCGGATATATTTGATATACAAACAGGACAGACTGCTTCTATACTCAATTCCGGTGTAATCTTTCGCCGCAGCGTGTCAATGAACCGAGTGATGCTTAAATGAAAACGAATAGGCTTTCGACGACACTGAGTCGTGCCTCCATCGGCACGCAGTCGCGGCGCACGCAAGAGGAGCGGAGTGAAACGACACAGCATCGCATCTACGAAGCTGCGATTGCGGTTCTCCATGCCGAAGGCTACGCAGCGGCCACTACCCAGGCCATTGCAGAGAGAGCGGGTGTGAGCCGTGGCGCAATGCTTCACCACTTTCCTACAAAGGTAGATTTAATGTTGGCGGTGGTGCGAATTGCTCACGAGAGCGATCTTTTGCTCTTCAGGGATAGCCTTGCGAAGTTCACCGACCCGCTTGAGAGGTATTTTGCGCTGCCCGATCTTGCCTGGGAGGTTCTGAGCCGGCCGTCCGGAATTGCAGTACTGGAAATCATGATGTCGTCGCGAAGCAATCCAACTTTGGCCGAACGACTCGCGCCCCTGCAGGCAAAGATCGAAGCGGAATCCCAAAATCGTGTGCTTGCCCTAGCCCGAAATGCAGGCTTGCATGAGGATGCATCCAGCCGAGATTTTTCCAGACTGGTTGTTGCGGTAGTCCGTGGATTTTCTATCGAAGCAATGTTTCACCGCAATCCGAAAAGGATCGCGAGCGCGCTAAATCGTCTCAAGATTCTTATCCGGGAGCATCAGCTTAGCAATCGTTCGCCCATCAAGCAGCGGGCCTGAAAGCAGCGCGTCTTTTGCTGGAGCAGCAGAAATGTGATGGATTCTCTGCCTGCCGCCTCTATTCGCGGTATGTTCGATCAGTCCAGAGGAAGTGCAAAGAGCGGCTGGCTTCCAAAACTTTGCAAACCGTCGATCCACGGATCACTTCGATCGCTGGTCCCATAAGGACAGCAACCGGCACTCATTCCCAGAGACAGTTTCTCCCAAGAAAGCGGCTAGTGTTACAGAACTGAAGCTCATAGATTGTTTCTCGCTGGCGACGCAAGTTTAGCCTTCTTGAGATCTTTTGCAATCGAGTCAGCCACGGAGATTGCTGCGTTCAGGCTTTCTCTATCGCCCCGCCTTGACCCTTTCACCATTTTGTCCAGCACGGTTTTTCCGCTTCTGTCCGACAAGACGAGGTGTGCCCGCACCCGCGTCACTCCAACGAACAGGCCGACCGGACCAGTCTCTGCGCGAACTGCGGCGTTTCCTTTGGAGAACTCTTCTACCGTCAGCGACAGCACAAAGCCTGCACATTGGGCGGACTGTTCCCCGTCCCGATAGATGTGAAGAACGTGGGTTTTGTCTTCGGGAAGGCCCAACAGATGTTCGGAGATCATCGCCCGATACTCGGGGGCAAGGTGGACATTTGGCGCGGACTGAATCTGCATGAACTGCAGCATGGGGCCTGGATTTTGGCCATGGCACGTTGCAGAGTGTGTGGGGGAATTGAGAAGGCGTGAATCGGGAATCAGCCTGTTGGCAATCTCAAGCGCATCACTCTTGGAGAGGAGAAAAACTGCACTGTGGAGCCCTCGTTCCTTATCCCGATAGTCCAAGGTGAGAAAGCCGACCTGCTTCTGCGAGACGGCGCCGATGACCGCGCCTCCACCATACGGTACAGCCATGCGCGCAGCCTTGCCTGCGATGCCGCCGGTTTCGGCTCGCTCGTCCCCAACTGCAACTCCCGCGACTTGCCTGCGGTCGATGCGACGGATGAGGTCGCCATCTGAGAACACAACGCTCTGGCCAGAGATACTGAGAGTTCCATCGTCGCCGTCTTTCACGTGTTCGAATCCAATCAGATGCTTGACTGGGCCAGATTGCCATGGCTCGGCTTCACTCGGCTGTATGGTCGCCTGTCCAAAACCGGCGAAAACTCGGGCAAAAACTGTCAGGGCGAATATAAATGCTAAGATTGGTTTGGTAAAGGTTATTATGTTCGGCCTCCTACAACAAACCGGATAGCCGGCTTGTTAATTAATACAATACTAGATGCTGGAGTATGCGGGATAGGTTCAAAAGAAAGCCTATAGCGATGGTGTCGGTGTTGAGGCGCTTCAACGACGCTTCGGCTACCTCTTTGATATGCTCGGGACGGCTATTCAAACCCTGCCAGCCAGGGCTTCTATCGGGTTTGAGATTGAAGCCGAACTTGGTAGCAATAACGACCTTGTTGCGAATAGGGGAGAGTGCTTTGCCAACCGGCACCTCGTTCATAAACGGGCCATAAACCTCTGCTGTATCGAAG
>JAATGG010000112.1 GCA_015654835.1 Terriglobales bacterium | reverse complement strand
CCGCGTCTTGCCCTCGCTGGTCAACTGCCGCTCCACCATCATCTGCGTGGCAATGCCGGCGTGATCGGTCCCCGGCAGCCACAGCGCACGGCGGCCCGACATCCGCCGCCAGCGGGTCAGGATATCCATCTCCGCCTGGTTCAGCATGTGCCCCATGTGCAGGCGGCCCGTCACATTCGGCGGCGGCAGCAGGATGGTAAAAGGGGTCTGGCCGTCCGCGCCCGCGCCGCCCTTCGAGGCGTCGGGAGCCGGTTGGGCGAACAGGTTTTCGCGGACCCAATATTCGGCCCAGTGATCTTCAATGGCGGTGGGGTCGTAAGCTTTCGGCAGGTCGTGAGGCATGAGGGGGTCGATTGCGAGCCCCCGGAATTCGCCAAAAGCCTCGGTCAAATGAGGCTTTTTCAGCGAGGGGACCACCCCTCACTTTAGCAGATAGTGGGTGGAGCGATCAGGCTCACGGTCGGGAAATAGCCTGCGTAGCGCTTCGTATCTCTCGTCAGCAGCGGACATTCCAGCACGGCTGCGTGCGCCCCGATAAAGAAGTCGGCGAGAACGTTGCTCTTTGCGCCGCCTTGCCTGCGGTACTGTACGAAAGCTTTCCCTGCCAAAAAGGCCGCGCTCCGCGGAATGCCGAGCACCCGCAACTCCAATTCGGCAACCCGCCGGTCCAGTCCGGCCAAGGTCATAAATCGCGGGGACATTTCGGCATAAATAACCGGATTGATTACCAGTTCATGAAGCAGCGACAGCCTTCGCAACTGGGCGCTCGACCATAGGTGCCAAGCCGGGTCGCGGTCCAAAATATCCAGGATGACGTTGGTGTCGACCAAAATCATCTGTCATCGCCACGGATCAGAGCCATGTATTCATCCGTGGATCCCTGCCACTTGATCTCCGCCGCGCCAAGAGCCTCGTCAAACCGGTCAGGCCGCCGCTCTTCCGCCGCGCCACTTTTGCGCAAGACCACTTCTCCGTCCTTGTTCACATCGAAAACCAACTTGCACCCCGGCTCCATCTTCATGGAGTCGCGTATGTGTTTGGGGATCGTCACCTGCCCCTTGCTCGTGAGCGTGGTTTCCATCAAAACTCCATCTCGGTATTACTCTACTATTGATTGTAATACCACCCCTGAAACACGCACTTACAAGAACCGGCAAGGGTCGCCCAATGATGGGCGGCCCTTGCCGGTTTCGTCTAAATCGTTGAAGCTCCCAACCCTGGGCCCAGCCCTAGAAAGGATTGATCTTCGACAATCCCTTCTTCTTTTTCTGCTTGCTTGAAGATTCGTCGCTCAGGTCGGCCTTCGGCGCCTTCTTTTTCTTCTTGGCATCTGCAGCGCTCACCGGCGTGGCCGCTGGAGTCGAACCGGGCTTCACGTCGTTCACTTGGTCGGGAGCCGCAGCCGGGGCTTCCGCCGCGGGAATCGCTGCATTTGTCGGTCCCACCGGCTTCACCACCGCATTGGGATCGACTGCCGCTCCACCGGAAGGCGCATCCACGATGGAAACACCCACGCCCGTGCCATCGCCCGCCGCTCCACCCTGCAATGGAGCCTGCGAGGGCTGGTCGCTGCGCGGAGGCTCGTTGGCTCCCGTCGGCGCAACCGTCCCCGGGGCCGCTGCCGGCCGCCCGGCGTTAATGGAGGTGTTAAACAGCGCGATGTTTTCTTTGTTGACGTCCGGAGCAAGGGTCCGCTTGGGATCGGCCAGGGTCGGCTCGCCCACATGCACCGCTTCCACGACCGTCGGGCCATGCTTGATCAACCCCAGAGTCTTGTCGGTAAAGTGCAAAGCCTGGCGGCTGCGCTCTTCGGCGTCGTTCTCCGCAATCGCTTCCTGCGTCGGGTCGGGAACCGGGCGATTCATCGCCACCAGCCGGTCTCGGGCATCTTCCACGTGCGGCGCCATCGGATAGCGGGTAATCACCTTGGCATACGCCGCGGCGGCCTTGTCCTGGTAAACGGCCCGCAAACGCTCGCGGACTGCGCCGGGCAGCGTGCTGGCAATCTGAATATTATGCGCCTCGCCGGCATACGCGTCGCCTATGCCCAGCAGCACCTGGTCGCTCTTCGAGTAAAGCGGGAACGTATCGGCCACGGTCTGCAGCCGCGCAATCGCCGCCGGAAAGTTCTCGCGGCTCTCATAATAAAGACCGATCTGCGTCTCGCGCTCGGCCAGAACCTCCTGCACTTCGCGGAGCTTCTGCTTGGCGCGGGGCACCAGCGTCGAGTCGGGGAACTGGTCGATCATGGTCCGGTACTCGCGCTCCGCCTGCTCGGCGTTGATGTGGTCACGGTCCGGCTTCTCCATCTGCTGGTAGTAGATGTCGGCCACCTTCATCTGCGCCTCGGCCGCCTCCGGGGCGGTCGGGAAGAAGGTGATGAAATCCTTGTATTCGGCCTCGGCCTGCGTCAGAGCCGCCGCACCGCCCTCTTTGAACCAGGTGTCGCCCACCGCCAGCTTGGCCCGCATCCGGTACTCCGACTCGGGATAGGTGTTCAGCATGGTCTGCAGATCCAGCCGGGCCACATCGAACCGGCCCTTCTTCAGCGCGATCATGGCCTTGTCGAAGAGTTCCTTATCGGGCTGCTTCGAATTCACATTGGCAAGCGGGTTGGCGCTCAGATCCTGGTTCTTCTTCTTTTTAGGCTTTTTATCCGCAGCTTGAGCCGAAACTCCGGCCAGGACCGAAACCGCCAGTGTCAGCGCGGCAATCTTCAACGACAACCGGTTCATACCACCTCCTAACGGCAAATGCGCCCGTCGACAGGCCATCCGCCCCACCCATCATTTTTACCAGAGAATCTTACTCGCCCTGCCCGTTTATTTGGCGCGCGTGAATCGGCTCGCCTATTCGCCCGCAGCCACGCGGGCCGCCGCCAGCAGTGCGCGTGCATCCTGTTCCGCATGGCCCGCGCCAAAAACGGCATTCCCGGCCACCAGCAGGTCCGCACCTGCTTGGACGACCCGAGCCACCGTATCGTGAGCCACGCCGCCGTCCACTTCGATTCTAAATGCCAGTCCCAGTTCCTGGCGCAGTTCCACCAGCCGGCGGATCTTATCCAGAGAAAAGGGAATGAATTTCTGCCCGCCGAAGCCCGGATTCACGCTCATGATCAGCACATGGTGCAGCATCGGCAGAATATCCAGGATCAAATCCACCCGCGTTGCCGGGTTCAGCACCACCGCCGGCTTCATGCCGTGGTGGGCAATCAGTTCCAGCGAGCGATGCAGGTGCCGGCAATCCTCATAATGGATGCTGATCCAGTTGGCCCCGGCATCGGCAAACGCCGGAATGTAGTCGTCCACGTTCTCGATCATCAGGTGGCAGTCCAGCGGCAGCTTCGTCACCTTGCGCAGGCTCTTCACCACCGGCGGCCCCAGCGTGATGTTGGGCACAAAATGCCCGTCCATCACATCCACATGAATCACCGTGCCGCCGCCTCGTTCGGCCGCGGCAACCTCGTCGGCCAGTCGTGCAAAATCCGCCGAAAGTATCGATGGCGCAAGCTCAACCATGGTTTGGGAACGCCTCCCTGCCCGCTCAGTGTATCAGCCGGGATGGGATCGATTCTGTCCCAAAAACCAGCCTGGCACCCGCCCAAAGCAAGCCCGCAGAGCGACTTGGAGCCTTCCTCCGGCAGCCCTGCCGTTTATTTCCTCAAGCTTCCCTGAAAATTGCCGAAAAACAATGCGAGCGCAAGCCCCCCAGGAACGATCGGCTCAGATGTTGGAGGAAAGCATGATGCAGATCGGCAGTCTCTCAGTCCTGTCCCCGTCTCCTTCGCTGCTGAACCCGGTGAGTTCGGCCCGGTCTGCGGCTACATCCTCATCCACCCCGGTCAGCACGTCCAGTTCGGTCAGCACATCCGGTTCGGCCAGCACGACCGCCACAGCCAGTTCGTCTGCCGCAGCCTCTCCGGCGTCCGGCACCGCCGCTTCTTCCGGCGCCACCTATACGCCAAGCTCCAGCAGCGCCGCCGCCCTCACAGAGGCAGCCACCACCTACTCTCTGTCCGTTGGTGGAACCCAGTACTCGGCCAGCGTGGACCAATCCAACGGCGAATACGTGGCCACCGTCGCCAATGTTTCCGGCGCAAGCGCCAGCGGATCGAGCATCCAGGCGGCGGAAAACAATCTCGAAGTCAAGCTAGACTCGCTGGTGTAACCCAGGCAACCGGCAGCCCACGAACCGCCCGCACCATCCCCATACATCAATCCCCTGCGTCAAGCGATGACGTGTAAATCCTTTGTGCGTACATAGGCGGCAAGCGCCGTCCTCACGCTGCGCACCACCGAACTCCAGTCGCCGATTTGGGGCTGCCGGAACAGCCGCAGGCCTTCGTACCACGCGCTCTTCTCACCCTCCTGCCGCCAGCGCCAATCGGGCGCAAAAGGCAGCAGCAGCCAGGTCGGCACGCCCAGTGCCCCGGCCAGGTGCACCGTCGAGTTGTCGATGCTGATCACCAGGTCCATCGCCGCCATCTGGGCCGCAAAACGGTCCATAGAGGTGAACTGGTTTACGCCCCTGTCGATAAGCAAAGGGGCATGGGCCAGCGCCGCCTGCTCCTCCAATCCATCGAAATCCCCATACTGCAAGCTGATCCAGCGAAGACAGGGCAGGGCAAACAACGGTGCCAGCAGCGACAAATCAAGAGAGCGCTTGCGGCCCGTGTTCTTGTTCTTCGTATGCCAGGCCAGCCCGATCAGCAGCCGTCCATCGGCATAGCGGGAACGGAAACGCTGCCGCTCCGCAGCATCCGCCTTGAGATACGGCGACGTGCGCGCGGCAAAAGCCCCTTCCGACGACCGGAAAAGCGCCGGCAGGCTGCCAATCGGCAAATGAGCGGCGACAGGGGACTCGCCGGGATCGTCATGCTCATAGCCGGAGATGACTTCCACCTCGGGAAACGAACGCGCAAACAGGGGCCGTAACCGGGGCTCGCAATCCAGCACAATGGAGTTTCCGGTCCGTAGATCGACGGGAACCAGTCCCGCAAACATGATTTCGACGGCCATGCCCTGCTCGCCCCACAGCATCAGCCGTCCCTGCGACATCTTTTTCCCGTTCCAGAGCGGCTGCGGATAAGCACGCATCGGGGTGTCGTGATCGATGGATT
>JAATGG010000252.1 GCA_015654835.1 Terriglobales bacterium | reverse complement strand
GATGCCTCTCCAGGCTGTCTCCCGGGCCCCCGCCATCTTATGATGGCAAGGTGATCGACGGGGCATGAGGAGGCCCGAGGGTATGGGACTAAGCGAAGATATCGAGCGGTTGGCGCTGCAAGAGCGTGAGTTGGTGTTGCCACACCTGGATGCGGATGTGGCGTGGGACTTGGGCACGCGCTTGCGGGCCATGGCACTCGAACGCGGCCTGGCGATCGTCATCGACGTGCGGCGCTTCGGCCAACCATTGTTTTACGTAGCGCTGGACGGCACCAATCCCGACAATCCCGAATGGGTGCGGCGCAAGAGCAACGTGGTGGCGCGGTTCCATCGCAGCTCCTATGCCGTTCGCCTCAAGCTCCAGACCAACCGGGAAACGCTCTTTGAGAAGCAAGGCTTGCCGGTGGCGGACTTTGCCGAGCACGGCGGCTCGTTCCCCCTGCGGGTGGCCGGCGCCGGTGTGGTGGGCAGCGTAACGGTGTCGGGACTCGATGGCCGCGACGATCACGGCATGGCCGTGGAGGCCCTTTGCGCCCTGCTGGGCAAGGATCACGCGGCTCTGCGGTTGGTTGCCGAATAAGAATCGAGCTTGATCGGCAAGCTGGCGCGAGGCCGGCTTGCCGGTGCAGTCAACCTAAGCGATTCTCTCGATCACAGCCACAAAAAAGCCATCGGTATGGAAGGTGCCGGGCAGCAGGCGCAGATAGCCGTCGGGCGTCACGCAGGCTTGCAAGCGCTCCGCGCCGGATGCGGTGAGAATACCCTCCTGGCGCAGCACTGCAATGCGCGCCGGGAGCGGCACTGCCCGCGTATTGACTGTGGCAGCCAACACGGCGGCGACCACTTGTTCGTTCTCTTCCGGCTCCAGCGAACAGGTGGAATAAACGACCCGGCCACCGGGGCGCACGGCTCGCAACGCCGAGGCGAGAATGGCCCGCTGGCGTTCGGACTGGCGCACAAAGTCCTCAGGGTGCAGGCGATGGCGAATCTCCGGATTGCGGCCCAGCGTGCCGGTACCGCTGCACGGCACATCGGCCAGCACCAGATCGTAAACGGACTCTTCCGCCAGCGCGCTTGCATCCTGCAGGCGGCACTCGACGCGCGGCGCGAGACCGGCAAGCCGCTCGCGCAATGGCTCAAGGCGTTGCGCGCTCGATTCACCGGCGACGATGCGGGCTTGGGGATTGCGTTCCGCCAGAATCAGCGTCTTGCCCCCGGGCGCCGCGCAGCAATCCAGAATAGCGCTGCCGTGCCCGGCGATTTCGGCGACCAACTGCGAGCCTTCATCCTGAAGCCGGATGCGGCCCTCGCGAAACGCTGCCGTCGCTGTTACCTCCCCCGAAACGACCGTGCGGGCGGCGGATAGCAGTTCGCTGGGCTCAAGGCCGACGCCGGCCTCGGCCAGTTCCGCCTCCGCGGTCGGGCTTTCAAGACGCACGGTAGTGGCCGGCTGACTCTGCCCATGACGGCAGATCGCACCGGCCGCCGCCAAGCCGAAAAAGCCGGTCCAACGTTCCACCATCCAGGTGGGGTGCGCTTCGGCGACTGCCAGCTCGGCTGCGGAATCCGCTGAAAACTCGGGCCGCGGCGCACACAGCTTGCGGAGCACGGCGTTCACCATGCCGGAAGCGAAGCGGTGGCCGGCCTGCTTGGTCAGCTCCACGCTCTCGTCGATGGCGGCGCGGGCGGGGATGCGATCCAGATGAAGCAGTTGAAAGGCCCCCAGGCGCAGCGCGATCCGCACCTCCGGGTCGAGCTTGCCGTGGGGCCGTTTCAACTGGGTTTGCAGCTCATGGTCAAGCTGGATCTGCCAGCGCAACACGCCCAGCACCAAGGCCGTGGCCAGATTGCGGTCGGGCGCCGACAAATCGGCCACAGCCTTGCCCCGCAACAGATCATCGGAGTGAGAGTGGCCGCGCTCGACGCCCATGAGCACCTGAAACGCAGCCTTGCGCGCGTGAGAAATCTCCGCCATGGGGCTCAACCCAACCGCGCATCGGCGGCCAGTTGCATTCCGCGCAAAAACTCGGCGGCGGGCAGCCGCTTCTTGCCCTCAAGCTGCAGTTCGATCAGTTCCAGCCATGTGCTGTCGGCGCAAGCCACCAGCAGACGGTCTTCTTCAACGTGGATCAGGCCCGGGGGCGCCGAGGCGGGCGCAACAATGCTCCAGGTTTCCACCGCATCCATGCGATGCACGATCAGCTTTTTGCTGTCGAGCAGGGTGAAGGCTCCCGGCCAGGGCTGAAAACCACGCCAGCGATTCTTGAGTTCCACCGCCGTGTGCATGGCAAAGTCCATACGCCCGTTTTCGCGCTCAAGCAGAGGAGCGAGCGTCGCCCGCTCATGGTCCTGCGGCTTGGGCTGAATGCTGCCATCCGCCAAGCCGGCCAATGTTTCGACCAGCAGCGGCGCACCGGCTTGCGCCAGCACCTCGAACAGGTCGGCCGCCGTTTGATGAGGCGCAATCTCCATCTCCCGCTGCAGCAGGATCGGCCCGGTATCGAGGCCCTCTTCCAGCAGCATGGTGGTGTTGCCGGTGACGGTTTCACCCATGGCTACGGCCCACTGGATCGGCGCGGCGCCACGGTATTTCGGCAGCAACGAAGCGTGCAGGTTGATGCAGCCCAGGGGCGGCAGCGCCAGCATCCACGGAGGAATGATGCGCCCGTAAGCGACCACGATGATCGCGTCGGGAGCAATCGCTTCTAACTGCGCGCGGAATTCGGCGTTGTTGCGGATCTTTTCCGGCTGCGTGACGGCAATGCCAGCGGCCAGCGCCGTCTGCTTCACCGGGGGCGCGGTAAGCTGCTGCGCGCGGCCCACCGGGCGGTCGGGTTGGGTGACCACGAGAGCAACCTCATGGCCCGCTGCGAGCAATGCCTGCAGTGCTGGAACAGCAAAGTGCGGCGTACCGCAGAAGACGAGCTTTGCCGGTCTCGTCACGAGGTCTACCACTCGCCGGCACGCTGCATTTTGCGAATTTTGCGCAACGACAGATCGCGCTTGAGGCCGCTCATGCGGAAGATGAACAACATGCCGTCCAGGTGGTCAATTTCATGCTGGAAACAGCGGGAGAGCAACTCCTCGCCGTCCATTTCAAACCACTTGCCGGTTTCGTCCTGGGCGCGGACGCGCACCTTGGCGGCCCGCACGACCTTCTCGCGGATGTCGGGGAAGCTCAGGCAGCCCTCTTCCTCATATTGCCGGCCTTCGCGGAAAATGACTTCGGGATTGACGAGCACCAGCTTCTGCGCAGGGTCTTTGCCCATGCTCAGGTCGACCACCGTCACGCGCTTGGGAACTGCCACCTGCGGCGCAGCAAGGCCGACACCCTGGTTGGCATACATAGTTTCGAACATATCCGCGACCAGCTTGCGGAGTTCGTCATCGAATTCGGTCACCGGTTCACCGGGTTGCTGCAACACCGGGTCGGGATATTTCACGATCTTCAGAATCATCTCTGTCTATCAAAAGCTCCTGATCTGTTCGATGTAACTATTAAAATTACGTTTCATTTCGAGGGCCGAATCGCCGCCGAACTTCTGCTGGGCCAGTCCCGCAATGGTAAGAGCGACCATGGCCTCGGCGGCCACGCCCGCGGCGGGCACCACGCAGATGTCGGAGCGCTCATAGCTGGCGCTGGTGGTCTCGCGGGTATCGAACCGGACGGACTCCAGGGGCCGGCGCAGGGTCGAAATCGGCTTCAAGTAGCCGCGCACGACAATATCTTCACCGTTTGAAACACCGCCCTCGACGCCGCCGGCATTGTTCTGGTCGCGGACGAAGCGGGTGGGTTTGCCGTTGGGCTCGCTGGCATAGTGAATCGGATCGTGAACGGTGGAACCGAAAGACTCCGCAGCAGTTACGCCGCGGCCAATCTCAACGGCCTTGACCGCCTGCAGGCTCATCACCGACCAGGCCAACAGCCCGTCGAGCCGCTCATCCCAGTTAGCATAGGTGCCCAGGCCGGCCGGCGCACCATGCACTACCACCTCGAAAACGCCACCTACCGTATCGCCGGTGCGGGAAACCTGCTCGACCTCTTCTTTCATGCGGGCTTCGGTGTCCGGATCGACGCAACTGAGCATAATTTCGTCTTTGGCGGCCACGGCGGCAATCTCGTCCCAGGTGGCTGCGCGCTGCAGTTCGACACGGCCTACGCGAATGACGTGGCTGGCAATCTCGATGCCCAAATGGCGCAACAGCAGCTTGGCAAACGCCCCGCCGGCAACGCGGGCCGTCGATTCGCGGGCCGAAGCGCGTTCCAGCACATAACGGGCGTCGGGGAAGTTGTATTTGAGAGCACCGGCGAGGTCGGCATGGCCGGGACGCGGCGATGCAACGGCCTGATGCTTGGCCGGGTCGCCGGCCTCGACGGGCAGCTTCTCTTCCCAGTTTTTCCAGTCGCGATTGACGATTTCAATGGCAATCGGCGCACCAATCGTCTTGCCATGGCGCACCCCGGAGAGCACGTGGGCCTTGTCGGTTTCAATCTTCATGCGGCCGCCGCGGCCGTAGCCTTGCTGGCGGCGCCACAATTCGCGGTTCACGAAATCGAGATCGACGGGCACGCCAGCCGGCAGTCCGGAAACCAGCGCGATCAATGCCTCTCCGTGCGACTCCCCGGCAGTTGAAAAACGGATCATAACCTCTTGATTGTAACGGGAAAGTCCGAGAACAGGCATTCTCGACCCTGGGTCAGAGTCTAAACGGCCCAGCTTCAGCGTCAGTCTAGAGGCCCTGTCTCCTGTCTCTCCATTCCTGCGCCTTGTCCTCCGATCTCTGTTCGTCTGTTCCCTGGTCTCTGCTTCTGAATCTGTTCCCTGCGGTGCGCCCGCTCGCTTACGATGGACGGCATGAACTACTTCCTCTTCAAGACCGAGCCCGATGTCTACTCTTTCGACGACTTTCAGCGCGACCGCGAAACGATCTGGGATGGCGTCGCCAACCCAACTGCCGTCAAGTACCTGCGCGAGATGAAGGCGGGCACGAAATGGATCTTTTATCACACCGGAGAGGAGCGCACGGCGGTCGGCACCGGCACCGTCGAGAGCGTCGACCCGACCGACCCCAAGGTTCCCGTGGTCCGCGTCAAAGTGGGCAAACGGCTCAAGCAACCGAAGACGCTGGCCACTATCAAGGCCGAGCCTCTCTTCGCCGCTTCTCCGCTGGTCATCATCGGCCGCCTTTCCGTGGTGCCGCTGAGCAAAGAGCAGTGGGATTGGTTTTTGGAGTAGGGATCTGCGTGCTTATTTTTGGCAGAGTTTGCCAATTTTCCTTATACTTTGGCTGAAGGTGCCTCTATGCCGACCCGCAATGTAAACCTGACTCCAGAACTCGATCACTTCATTGCCATCAAGGTTGAAAGTGGCCTCTACGCCAATGCTAGCGAGGTGATGCGCACAGCTCTGCGTCTCCTTGAAAGAGACGAGCGGGAGCATGAGGAGAAGATGGCCGTGCTACGGACAGCCATCGACGCCGGAATCGCCAGTGGAATCGCGGAACCTGGAGTGTTCTCCCGGCTCCGCAAGAAGCACGGCCTGCCCCAAAGGGAGGCGTGATTGTGGCCCGGGTGCGCGTCTCCGTTGGGGCCGAACAGGACCTCGACCGGATCGCCACCTATACGGCAAGTAGCTGGGGATGGAAACAAACCAGCGACTATCTCGCCAAAGTCGAGGATAGCTTCGAACTCATCGGCCGAAGCCCCTCGATTGGCCGCTCCTGCGACTCAGTCCGCACCGGTTTGCGGAGGCTGGAGGTTGGCAAGCATGTGGTGTTCTATCTGATTGAGCCTGAGGATGTGCTGATTGTGCGGGTGTTACACCAGCAGATGCTGCCTGCCAATTACATGTAACAGGCCTACTTCTCTTCCCCCAGCCAGCGCCGCGTATTCAGCAACTGCCGCTGATCCAGTGCCCATACTTTGCCGGTCAGTTCGTCGGGGCCTTTGCCGTCGCGCAGGCACTTGTCGAACTCGACAGCCATGGCTTGCATCTTGGCGTCCAGATCGTCCACAAAGCTGAGCACCAGCGCTTCGGGAATCATGGGCAGCTTCGGCGATCCGAATTCCAGCTTGCCATGGTGCGACAGGATCATATGCAGCACCAGGGTCTTCAACCGCGGGGGAAAGTTGGGCAGGCTGTCGATGGTTTTCTCCGTCAGAGCCGCGCCAATCTGGATATGCCCCAACAGGCTGCCCTCGATGGTGTACTCGAAGCCGATGTCCCATGAGAGCTCGCGGATTTTGCCGATGTCGTGCAGAATCACGCCGGTCAGCAGCAAATCGCGGTGCAGGATGGGATAATGCGGAGCCACACGATCGGCCAGCGTAAGCAGGCTGACGACGTGCTCCAGCAATCCTCCCAACCAGGCGTGGTGCAGTTGCTTGGCCGCCGGAGCCTCGCGATAGGCCGTGGCGATGGGCGCGTCGTTAAGCAGCGTCATCAACAGCAGCTTGAGATTGGGCTCGGTAAAACTCTCGACATAGCCCAGCAACTCGCGCCACAAACCATCCACATCGTAGGTGGTCGAGGGCATGAGGTCGGCCTTATCGACCTCGCCGGGTAGCGCCTCGCGCAACTGGTCTACCTTCATCTGCAGCCGGTCGTCGAAGCGCGATACGCAGGCCCGCACCTTCACCAGTTGGCCCCGATCAAAGTCTTTGGCGATACGCGGATCGTTCGGGTCCCAGATGCGGCCTTCGATCTGGCCGGTTTTATCGCACAACATCAGGTTGAGATAGGGCTTGTTGGTCTTGGTGGTCCGCTGCTGTTTGCCTATGACCAGGAAAAATCCATCGAAGGGCTTGCCTTCTTCAAAGCTCGCTAGATCGGCAATGTAAATATCTTTCATTCTGCCCGTCAGATTACCGCACGAGGCCGCTATTGCCCAACCGCCGCCCCAAAAAGCAAGCCGGGCCGGGGATGCGATCCCAGGGCCGGCCGGTTTGCTGCTCTGCTTGCTACTGCTGCGGTTGAGGAGCCGCCGGGGCTTGCGCCACGGGGGCGGGAGCCGGAGCGCCGGGCACGGATGGAGCCGGCGTCACTTCGACGGGCTGCACCGGCGTATCGGGCTTCTTCTTGTCGCTCAGCCGGGTCTTCTCGCCGGTGGTGGTTGCGGCTTTCTTCTTCTTTCCCGTCACATTGCTGCCCAAGCCCAGCGGGGTGGACTGCGTCTGCCGGTCGGCAACTTCAGCCGCGTCAGGCGCTGCAGGCGTCAACGGGTCCTGCTTGGGGCCTGTCGTCTTGGCGGCCTTGGGCTGTTTCGCACGTCCGCTGAAGCGGGTCTTCTTCTCCGGAGCCACGTTGCTTTCCAAGGGATTGATCGGCTCCGGAGCATTTTCGGCTACCTGCGGCGCCGCTCCGGCGTCCTCGGTCTTGGTTTCCGTTCCGGAGTCGGGCAGCGTCTTGGTAGGCGCCTTGCCGAAGCGAATCTTCTCTTTCTTGCCGGGCTTCATCGTGGCGGGCGGAGCCGCAGCACTGGCACTTTGCGTCTTTGCCGGCGCTACGGGTGCTGCCGGTACAGGAGTCGTTTCCGGCACCGGAGCCTCGGCTGCCACATTCTGCGGAGACTTCTGCCGGAAGCCGTGCGTCGTCTCACGGAAGCGGACACGCTGCACCTTCTTCTTTTTCTTCGGCGAAGGCGGGGTATAGGCGCTATAGATCGGTTTGGTCTGCCGCGGGCTGGCGCCGGTATCGACGTATCCGGGCTTGATGTCGATATAGGCTTCCTCGCGCATCTTGGTCAGATAGTCGCGCATGGCCGGTTCCATCCTGCTCATGTAGAGGGACTGTTCGACATCCTGCTCCACATCCTTATAGGCCGGAACGCCACCGGACGTGTGCTGCACGACCTTGAGGATGACATACCCCTGTTTGGTGCGGATCGGCTCGGTAAATTCACCGGCCTTGAGGGCGAAGGTCCTGTCTTCCAACACTTTAGCCAGGGTGCCGCGATTGAACTGGCCCAGATCGCCGCCCTGGGCAGCCGTCGGCCCATCGCTGAAGCTGCGTGCAAGCTGGGCAAAATCGCCGCCCGCCCGCAGCTTGGCCTCGACATCGTCGGCCTTGGTCTTGGCGGCAGCCAGCTTTTGCGGATCGTCCGGCTCCGTGGCGCCCGGTGTCGTAGCCGAGGGTGCCGGTGTACCTGTCGAGATGAGAATCTCGCTCAACCGCTCGCTCTCCTGCTGCGCATAATCCTGCCTGTGCGCCTCAAAATAGCGCTGCGCTTCGCCGGGCGTGATCTGCACCCTGCGGCCAACTTCCTGGCGCATCACCTCCTGGGTAATGATGCCATTGCGGATATTGGCCTTGAAGTCCTCGAACGAGACACCCTGCTCCTTGGCGGCCTTCTCCAGGTCTTCCAGAGTCTCCAGGTTATATTTCTTGCGGATTTCATCAAGCTGTTTCACCAGCTCGGTTTCACCCGTAATGCTCAGTTCCTTGCCCTTGGAGAGCCAGAGCTGCTGGTCGATCAAGTCGCGCAACAGTCCTGCGTGGCGCTCGGAGATCTGCTGCATCGAGGCGCCGCGCTGGCGGGCATCCTGATCCAGCTCCCGCATGGCGCGCTCATAGTCGGAGCGCGTAATAATCTGGTCGTTGACGCGGGCGATGATGTCTTCAACTGTGACGCCGCCGTATGGACTCTCGGGCGCGGCGGGACGGGTTTGCGCCAGAGCGGAACCTGCGAGCAGCGTCGTACCAAGCACGAACACCGCGGGAATGCGAAGAAGTCTCAAAGTCATAGGTCGGCACACGGCAGGCGGCGAAGAATCGCGACCTGAGGCATAGACGTCATTGTAAAGCCCAGGAGAGCAAGAGAGGTACACGCGAATGCGAATCGGCCAGAATCGCCCTAAAATCGGTGTCTCGCCAGCCATGGACTACCCGAACCGGCCCGCTCAGCGTCAAAACAGAGGAATGCTATACTTTCTGGAAAGACTGCACTGCGCGGGCCGTTCAGCGCCTTGGCCGCACTCGCCGTCCGGAGGTTCCTCCCGCCTATGACTCCCCGCGCCCGCCGCGCACTCTTCACAGTCGTTCTATTTTTGTCGGTTTGCGCCGTCGTAGGCAGCGTCCTGCAACGCAAAGTTGGAGCCCAGTCCTCCGAAGATGAGAGCCAACTCCGCGACAACCTCAAGTCTTTCACCAACGTATATGCGCTCGTGGAGCAGAATTATGCCGAGCCCCTGCATGGGGACAAGGCCGACGAAGCCATCTACGACGGAGCCATTCCAGGCATGTTGCGGGTGCTCGATCCGCACTCCAATTTCTACGATCCAAAGGCTTACGCCAAGATGCAGGAGGACCAGCGCGGCCACTACTACGGCGTCGGCATGGTCATCCAGCAGCAGAACAATAAGGTATACGTGGTGACTCCGTACGAAGGCACGCCCTCGTATCGGGCCGGCATCCGCCCCGGCGACATCATCTCGGCCATCGACGGCAAACCCACCGACGGCATGACCTCCGACTTGGTGGCCAAGGCGCTCAAAGGGCCCAAAGGCACCCATGTACAGGTGAGCACTATCCGCGAGGGCCAGGCCAAGCCTCTGAATTTCGACCTCATCCGCGACGAGATTCCCCACCCCTCGGTGGACCTTAAATATGAGATTCGTCCAGGCGTCGGCTATATCCGCTTGACCCAGTTCCAGGAGACGACAGCGCGCGAAGTGATCGACGGCATCGACAGCTTCAGCAACCTCAAAGGCCTGATCTTCGACCTGCGCGGCAACCCAGGCGGCCTGCTAAGCCAGGCGGTCGAGGTTTGCGACCACCTGCTGGCCAAGGGGCAAAACATCGTTTCGCAACGGGGACGCGCCTTTCCCGACCAGGTGTATACAGCCACTCGCGGCAACGACGGACACACCTTCCCGATCGTGGTGCTGGTCAACCGCGGCACCGCCTCGGCAGCCGAGATCGTTTCTGGCGCGCTGCAGGATCATGACCGCGCTCTGATCGTGGGCGAAACCACCTTCGGCAAGGGCCTGGTGCAGACCGTCTATCACCTGAGCGAGAACACCGGCCTGGCACTGACCACGTATCACTACTACACGCCTTCGGGCCGGCTCATCCAGCGCAACTACTCCGGCGTTTCGCTTTACGACTACTACTACAACCACGCGGGCGCTCTGCCCTCCGACGCCACCAATCGCGAGGTCAAGCTGACCGACGCGGGCCGCACGGTTTATGGCGGCGGCGGCATCACGCCGGACGAAAAGATCGACAGCCCCAAGACCAATCGCTTCCAGGACCAGTTGCTCTATAAGACGGTCTTCTTCCACTTCGCGGCCCACTACCTGGCCAACCGCACCGTGGATAAGAACTTTCAGGTCGATGAGCCGGTGATGACCGACTTCAAGGCCTATCTCACCAGCCAGAACATCCCCTGGACGGAAAACGATTTGAGCGGCATCACGGACTGGTTGAAGATCAACATCAAGAAAGAAGTCATTACCAGCCAGTTCGGCCAGTTGCAGGGTTTGCGCGCGGTGGCCGATTGGGACCCCGAGATTCAGAAGGCCCTGAGCTTCTTGCCCGAGGCGCAGGCTCTTGAAGACAACGCCCACAAGGTGCTGGCTCAGAAGGCACAGGCACGGACCTCGGCTCCTGAAGGGCTGCCCGTTCGCCCGTAAGCTCAATCGAGGATCTACGCTGAACAGGCCGTCCCGCTGGGACGGCCTGTTGGCGTTTAGAAGCCTTCCAGGACGATCTTGCCGCGCGCGCGTCCGCTCTCGATGAAGGCATGGGCCTTCTTCAGGTTGGCGGCGTTGATTGTGCCGAATGTATCGGCGGCAGTGGTGCGCAGGATGCCGGAATCGATCATCTCCGCGACCTCGTCCAAAATGTTGTGCTGCGCGATCATGTCCGGCGTGCTGAAAAGCGAACGGGCGAACATGAACTCCCAACGCAGGGACGCCGATTTCCGCTTGAGCGGCTTCACGTCCAGCACCTTGGGGTCATCGATCACGGCAACCTGCCCTTGCGGCGCCAGCACATCGACCAGGCCCGGATAGTGCTGCTCGGTGCCGGTAAGGCTGGCAATCAACTCCACCTCGGGAATGCCGATGGCCTTGAGCTGATCGGCAAACGGCTTTGAGTGGTCGATGACGTAGTGAGCGCCCAGATCGCGGCACCACTGCTGCGTCTCCGGCCTGGAGGCCGTGGCAATCACCGTGAGTCCGGTGAGCCGGCGGGCAAGCTGGATGAGGATCGAGCCCACGCCCCCGGCGCCGCCAATGATCAGCAGGCTGCCCCCGTTGGCCGGCTTGCCTGGTTTCACGCCCAGGCGGTCGAACAGAAGCTCCCAGGCCGTAACGCTCGTCAACGGCAGTGCGGCGGCGTGGGCAAAGCTCAGGCTCCGCGGCTTGCGTCCTGCGATGCGCTCGTCCACCACATGCAACTCAGCATTGGTTCCAGGCCGCTGGTAGGCTCCGGCATAGAACACTTCGTCGCCGGGCTTGAACAGGGAGACATCGGGCCCGACCTGCTTCACCACGCCGGCCGCATCCCAGCCGAGCACTTTATACTCGCTGCCTGCCGCGGGCGGCGAGCCAGCCCGCACCTTCACATCCACCGGGTTCACGGAGATGGCTTTGATTTCGACGAGCAGGTCGTGGCCGGCGGCGACCGGGTCAGGAAGATTGATATCGAGCAACGATTCCGGATCGTCGATAGGCGAAGGCTTTCTGTATCCAACAGCTTTCATTTGTTCTCCTCATCAAGAGCTTAGCGGAGCCTGTCCGCAGAGGCGATTGCCGAGGCCTCTACGGTGGTTCGCTCGAACTGCTCTATTAAGGGATGGGCGAATCGGATTTAAGCTGCGAAACTCTTGTTGCGGCCGTGTACTTCGCCGTTTATGGCTCGTCGTTATAGATGCCGAGTTGCAGCTTGCCGCCTTCGGCCAGCCGCGCCCGATACATGCCCGGCGTGTTGAAGCTCCAGGCCAACTGCCCATCGGGGGTGATGGCGATCAGGCCGCCCTCGCCGTGCAGCGATTCCAGTTCCTTGTGGATGACCTGGTCGGCCGCCTGCTGCAGCGTCATGCCTTTGTACTGCACCAGCGCGCAGACCTCGCGGGCCACAGTGAGGCGAATGAAATACTCGCCCGCCCCGGTCGCCGAAACGGCGCACGACTGGTTCGACGCATAGGTGCCTGCGCCAATGATCGGCGAGTCGCCCACGCGGCCCCAGTGCTTGGCCTGGATTCCTCCGGTCGAGGTGCCCGCCGCGATGTTGCCCTGCCGGTCGAGCGCGACCACGCCCACGGTACCGAACTTATGCGCGCCCGGAGCTTCGGGCCACGGCTCGATCAGGGCTGCGGCCGGTGCGGGCGGCGCGCCTGCCGGGCGCGGCGGAATCGGCTGCCCTTCGCGCTTCAACTGCTTCACCAGCGACTGCCAGCGCCGCTCGGTAAAAAAGTAACTGGGGTCTACCTGCTCCAATCCCGACT
This sequence comes from Terriglobales bacterium, assembly GCA_015654835.1. GTDB lineage: Bacteria > Acidobacteriota > Terriglobia > Terriglobales > Acidobacteriaceae > Telmatobacter. Next base: position 2,822 of record JAATGG010000252.1, on the reverse strand, counting down.
GAGCGGCAAAAGCATCGGCTCCCTCACCGATCAACATGACGTGGGGCGACTTATCCATGACCGCCCGCGCCAGGCTGATGGGATGCCGCGTGCGCGTGACCCCAGCCACCGCGCCAGCCTTCAACGTTGCGCCATCCATGATGGCCGCATCCAACTCGTTCTTGCCGCTGGCGGTAAACACCGCGCCGCGCCCCGCATTGAACAGGGGATCGTCTTCAAGAATATGGATTGCCGCTTCGATCGCATCGAGCGAAGAACCGCCCGCGTCGAGCACCTTCGCCGCCGCTTCCGTGGCCTGGGTAATCGATGCGCGATACGCCGCTTCTGTCTTGGGGTCCATAGTCGAGCGCTCGATGACGCCCGCGCCGCCGTGCAACACCAATGCCCAATGGTGCGCGGCCGGTTGCGCTTGTTGCGCCACCATGGAAGCTACAGTCATCGCCATCGCCCCAGCCATCGCACAAACTCGCAGAGCAGTTCTCATTCACTCTTCCTTTCCAACTCATCATTGCGTTGCGTTTGCGTGCGAGGCGAATCATCCGACGAAACACCCGCGCTATTTTTTTCGCGGGATGGATAACTCCGCACCTTCGCCGACTTTATAGGTCTTGGAAAAATTTCCCTGGTTGATGCCCAGCGAGAGGCGTCCGCGCGAATCGATATAGAAAAGGTCTTTGCCCATCGGCACATCGCTGAATGTTTTTACCAGGGGGAACACATAGCTCTTGCCCGCCAGCGTCACCGGGACCGGATCGCCGGTCTTGTAACCCAGTTGCGCAAACGTCTCCGCCGGCACGTTGAGCACGAGGTTGCCGAACGGTCCATCCGTGCCGATGACCTGGCCATGCAAGCCGGCTGCATCGACCGTCGCATTCTTCAAGTCCAGACGCACCAGTTTGCTTACATCGAGAGCGGGCCCGGCCTGCGTCCAATCGTCTCCGCGCGCCGCGTGCGCACCCGCGGGAGAAAAAATGTCCCGCCCATGGAAGGTCGAGGAAATGCCGGAGCCGATCATCCATGCGGGATTGGTGATCTCATGCGCCTCTGCAATGCCGTCGTGGTCCTGAATCAGCGTGAGCAGGCCGTTATCGGGAACCACAAAAAACTGCCCCGCCTTCGACTTTGCAACGATCGCCTTGCGCGCGGAGCCGACGCCGGGATCGATAACCACCACGAAAACCGCATCCTTGGGAAAGTAGGGGGCCGAACCCGCCAGAAAGCGCGCGCCCATGGCGATGTTATATGGCTCCGACTGATGCGTGATGTCGATGATCCGCACGCCCGGATCGATGCCATCCATGACCGCCTTGCAAATGCCCACGGCATCGTCCTTCACATCGAAGTCGGTCATAAAGCCGATCACCCTCGTGGGCTGTTGCGCTGCCGCCGTCCAACTTAATGCAGCCATTGCCACGCCGGCAAAGAACCCCGTCACCTTGCGCACGCGCATCTCCTCCTCCATTTCTCCCTATGGTATAACCCAGCCGAGCGCTCGCCGAGGCTTTCCTTTTGCCCTGCCGTCTCCGTTACTATCGCAATCAATGATGACGCGCGCACAACGCTTTATTGCTTGCTCTCTGCCGATCGCCTTCGCCGCATTTGCTGCCTCTGCTGCCGAGCCCACACCTATTTCTGTCCCCCAGCCAATTCCCGTCAAGGTCGTGGTTGTCGCCATGTTTGAAGTGGGCGCGGACACGGGCGACGCACCCGGGGAATTGCAGTATTGGGTGGAGCGCGATCGTCTCGACCGGGTCTATCCGCTGCCCGCCGCCTACCATGCCGTGCGCATGAATGGCGACGGCGAGATGGCCGTGCTCACAGGCCAGGGAACAGCCCACGCCGCGGCCAGCATCATGGCGCTCGGGCTCGATCCGCGCTTCGACCTGAGCCACGCTTACTGGATTGTTGCCGGCATCGCGGGTGGCAGTCCCGACCGGGTTTCGCTCGGGTCCGCCGCCTGGGCCAAGTGGATAATCGATGGCGACCTGGGCTATGAGATCGATCCGCGCGAAATTCCGCAGGATTGGACGACAGGCTATCTGCCGCTGCGCAAGGCAAAGCCTTACGAGCAGCCTGCGGCTCCCATCGACGGGCAGCTCTACCAGCTCAACGGCAGCCTCGCGGATTGGGCCTTCGACCTCACCCATGCCACGCCGCTCGCCGACTCCGCCAAGCTTCAACAGATTCGCAGCCGCTTCGATGGAGCCTCTGCCGCGCGCCCGCCGTTCGTCACCCTGGGCGATGAGGTATCGTCTTCCACTTACTGGCATGGCAAGCTGCTCGACGCCTGGGCCGCGCAGTGGACCACTTACTTCACCAACGGCAGGGGCCAGTTCGCCACCACGGCGATGGAAGATACCGGGACTCTGCAGTCGCTGCAATCCCTGGCCCAGGCAGGTCGCGTCGACTGGCGGCGCATCCTCGTGCTGCGCACGGTGAGCAACTATGACCGGCAGCCCCGCGACATGAATGCAGCCGAGAGCCTGGCCAGCCAGCGCATCGGCTCCTATAGCGCGTATCTGCCTTCGCTCGAAGCGGCCTACACGGTCGGCCACACGGTTGTGAACGAGTTGCTCACACACTGGAGCAAATACTCCGCCGCAACCATCGGCGCAGACCAGTCTGCAGCGCCCAAACCTTAGCCATTCGATTGGGCCCAAGTTGTATTCTTGGCACGGGCGCGCTGCTCGAACGGCGGCCCGGGTCCTTATAAGGAAACATCGCCGATGCCTGAAAATGTTCTGCAACTCGATCCGCGCGACAACGTTCTGGTGGCTCTTTCTCCACTCACGGCAGGGACGGTCGTGCATTTCGGCCCATCG
>JAATGG010000015.1 GCA_015654835.1 Terriglobales bacterium | reverse complement strand
GGGCGGTGACGGCGCTGCTGGTGAGTTCGATTCCGTGCTCTCTGGTGGCCCTGGCGGCCACGGCACTCTATGCGCTGTGGAGCGGTAACCGCTGGGTGACGCAAGGGGTGCGCGGCGCAGCGGCGGCAGCCGTCGGACTGATGGTCGCGACCGGTTGGCTGCTGTTGCGACCCTATCTGAAGACAGCCAGCCATGTGCGGCTGATTCTTTTTGCCGTGGGAGCGTTGGTGCTGGGGCTGGGGCCGGTTTCGCCGATATGGGTGCTTCTGGCTGCGGCGGCAGTCGGCTTTTTGTGGCCGCCGAGGGAGGGAGTTTGAGCGCCTTTCTCCTGTTTCTCTATCTGCTGAAGGCAACGCTGACATCGTTCAGCGGCCTCGCGTCGCTGCCGATTTTGCGGCAGGACCTGGTGTTGCATCATGCCGTGCTCACCGACCGGCAACTGAATACGGCGATTGTCGTGTCGCGGATGACGCCGGGCCCCGCGGGGCTCTACCTGGTGAGCGTCGGCTATTTTGTGGATGGCGTGGCGGGGGCCGTGGCCGGCTGGCTGGCGATGATCGCGCCAGCCCTGCTGATGATTCCGCTGATTCGCTTGATGGGGCACCACGCGGCGCATCCGCGGGCGCGGTCGATGCTGCAGGCGGTGGTGCTGGCGAGCGTAGGGCTGCTGTGGGCATCGAGTGTGCCGCTGGCGCGGGAGGCGGTTCGCGATCCGCTGACCATCGGCATCGCGGTTGCCACGGTCATTCTGTTGGCGCTGAGAAAGATCGATAGCATCTGGATCATTTTGGGCGCTGCGACCCTGGAGATTGGCGCGGCATCGGTGCACCTGGTTTCCCGAATCGGTGGCTGATATCGAGAAAGAACCGGTGGCTCGAAGCGGCGCGGGATTGCGTGCCATACCGGTTTGCCTCTAGACTTGGATCGAGTGTAGATGTGCGGAAGTGGTGAAATGGCAAACACACTAGCCTTAGGAGCTAGCGCCGCAAGGCTTGCGGGTTCAAGTCCCGCCTTCCGCACCAGCATTTAGTATTTGCAGCATCGGCTCTCCCGCAGAGCGGGACGGCAGACTTGGCGCGCCAGCGCATCGAAGGGCCCGACCAGAGTAATCTGGTGAAATCATGAGTCCAACCGTCCAACAACCCCAAGTGAACCTAGCCCAGACCCCGGACTATCGCGAGTCCTATGCCAACAGCGTGCAGGTGCGTGTGAGCGTATGGGATTTTCAACTGGTCTTCGGCCTGGCGTCGAGCGAGAGCCCCGAGCAGGTGACGATACGCAACCATCAGGCCGTCTACCTGAGTCCGCAGCAGGCCAAGGCCCTGTGGAACGTGTTGGGCCAGAACCTTGCCCAGTACGAGCAGGCATTCGGCACGCTCAACCTGGAGCCGCAAGGGCCCGAGTTACCGCAGGGACCGGTGAATTAGAGCATTTAATTGGATGAATCAGTAAGCCCGTACGTCAGGAGCCTGCGCTTGCGCTTGAGAAAACTGATCGAGCCGAGGCTGGACGCGCCCTTTCCCCTCTGGATGATTTTTCCGGTGGTTTTTGTGGCGCTTTATATCAGCCACTTTACCTTGTTGCGATTGCCCTACTATTGGGACGAAGCGGGCTACTATATTCCCGCGGCTTGGGACTTTTTTCGGACGGGCTCGCTGATTCCGATCACGACGCTGACCAACGCGCATCCGCCACTGCCGAGCATTTACCTGGCGCTGTGCTGGAAGGGCTCTGGTTTTTATCCGGAGGTGACACGGGAGGCCGTGCTGCTGGTGGCTTCGCTGGGGCTGGTGGCCGTGTGGCGGCTGGCGATGCGAATCATCGGCGTGCACTCGGTGGCATTTTGGACGGTGGTTCTCACCGCAACTTATCCCATCTGGTTCGCCCAGAGCACACTGGCCCACGCGGACATTTTTGCCGCGGCCTGCACGTTGTGGGGGCTGGTCTACGCGCTGCCGGATACCGACCGCAAGCCGTGGGCCGCGGCTCTGTGGTTTTCAGCCGCGGCACTGTGCAAAGAGACGGCCATCGTGGTCCCGTTGACGCTGGCGGTGATGAGCATGGCGCGCAGTTTTCGCGTGCGGCCGCCGAGCCGCTACCGGTATTGGCGCGAGTCCCTCTGGCTGGCCGGTTGTGTGCTGCCGCTGATGGGTTGGTACGCGTGGCATTACGCGAAGACCGGGTTCCTGTTCGGCAATCCCGAATACCTGCGCTATAACGCGCAAACCACAATGGAACCGGTACGGATTCTGGCGGCGTTTCTTCACCGGCTGCTGCACCTGACGGCGCACATGAATATGTTTGTGCCGGTGCTGATGACGTTTGCGGCGCTGATGCTGCAACCCCGAACGGACGCCGACGGCGATGAGCGGCCAGGGCTCAGCCCATCGGTGCTGCGGAGGATTCTTTACCTGCTGCTGGTGAATGCGCTGCTTTTCAGCGTGCTGGGCGGGGCGTTGTTGACCCGCTATCTGTTGCCCATGTATCCGCTGGTGCTGTTGCTGGCTGTCTCGACGTTTTATCGCCGGGTGCCTTATTGGCAAGGGCTCGCGGCATTTTCGACGGCGGCGTTTGTGGTCGGCCTGTTCGTCAATCCGCCGTACGGTTTTGCTCCGGAAGACAACTTGGCCTACGCGCATGTGGTCCGGCTGAACGAGGCGGGGATTGCCCAACTCAAGGCCCGCTATGCGGGGGCAACGGTGCTCACGGCCTGGCCGGTGAGCGATGAGTTGACCCGGCCCGAGCTTGGTTATCTCAAACAGCCGTTCGACGTCTACCGGATCGAGGATTTCAGTGCGCCGCAGATTGCCGCCGCCGCCGATGTACCCGGCAAGTATTCGGCAGCGCTGGTGTTTTCTACCAAGTACGACCCGGCGGTGAAGCTGAGCCTGGGGCCAAGAAGCCAGGCGCTCGACGAACGCTTTTTCGGGCTGCATCACGATCTTTCGCCCGAGGCGATTGCGATCCAATTGCACGGGCAACTGGTATGGGAGCGCGAGGATCAGGGAATGTGGATCGCGCTGATCCGGTTCAACCGGCAGTTCGAGGCGGCGCTCCAGATGCCGGAAGCGCCCGAATAGGCGCACATTGACGCTCTACCACCTATAATCAGCCTGTCGTGCTCATTCATTTTCTATTTCGTTTACGCCGGACCGGACGGCTGGCTGCTCCCATGGGACCGGGATTTGCGCTGAGCCTGCTGATGTCCCTGCTGATGACTTCGTTCATGGCCCATGCCGTGGGGCAGGCTGTGCCGGAAAGCGGCCCGAACGGCTCTGCTGCGGACCGCGGGCGCATTCTGCTGGTGCTGCCGTTCGATAATCGCACCAACCAGCCCAGCCTGGACTGGATTCGCGAGGCTGCGCCGGAGATTCTGGGCCGCCGCTTTGCTTCGGCGGGCTTTGCGCCGATGAGCCGCACAGACCGGCTCTATGCGCTGGATCACCTGGGACTGCCTCCCGGCTTTCAGCCGTCGCGTGCGAGCTCGTTGCGGCTGGCGCAGACGCTGGACGCGGATTCGATCGTCGTCGGCAGTTATGTGACGGACGGCAGCGGCCTGGTGGCCGAGGCGCGCCTGGTGGACGTGCCGCATCTGCGGATGACCGAGCCGGTGACCGCGCGCGGCGAACTGCGTGACCTGATCTCGGTATTCAATTCGTTGGCCTGGAAGCTGACGCGGCAGCTCGACCCCGGTTTCAGCGTGGCCCCGGAGACATTTGTGGCCGCCAGCGCCGGATTGCGGCTGGACGCGTTCGAGCAATATATCCGAGGGATCACGGCATCGGATCGCGAGGAACGGCTGCACCACCTGCAAGAGGCTGTCAAGCTGAGCCCGGGACTGGGCGAGGCGTGGATGGCGTTGGGCCGGGAAGACTACCTGAGCCAGCAGTACGAGCAGGCGGCGGCGGCCTTTGCCAAGGTGGGCCGCAACGATCCGGACGGGCTGGAGGCGAGCTTTTACCGCGGCCTGTCGCTCTTGTTCTATGGAGACTATTCCCATGCCGAAGAGTCGTTCGGCAGCGTTGCGCGTATTCTGCCGCTGGCCGAGGTCCTGAACAATCAGGCCGTGGCCGTGAGCCGCCGCGGGTTGGATGGGACCGCTCTCTTTCGGCAGGCGGTGGCCGCCGACCCGAATGGGGCCGACTACCACTTCAATCTCGCGGTCAGCCTCAGACGCCATGGGAATGGCTCCGAAGCGCTGACAGAGATCGCCCAATGTCTGAAGCTGCGCCCTAACGACGGCGAGGCGCAGGCGATCGAGCGGGCCTGGAAATCGCCGGCTGGCGGGCAGGGCGCCGAGGTTGGCGTCGATCCGCTGGAACGCATCGAGCGCAGCTTCGATGCTGTGGCGTTTCGCCAGGCGGCGCTGATGATGGACCAGATGGAGGGTTCGCGGCTCGCCGCGCTGGCTCCATCGCAACGGGCCCAAACGCTTTCAAAACAGGCCAAGGACTATTTGAACCGGGGACTGCTGCTGGAGGCCGAGCGGTTGTATCAATCGGCCGTGGCGGCGGATGGGAAGGCCGCCGAGGCACACGCCGGGCTGGCGGAGGTGCGCGAGCGGACCGGGGACAGCGATGCGGCCCGCAAGGAAGCTCGCGCCGCTCTGGAACTGACGCCTCTGGCGGATGCTTACCTGGTGCTGGGCCGGCTCGATCTGGCCGCCAAGCATCTGAACGATGCCAACAACGAGGCCAACCAGGCTCTCAAACTCGACCCCAAGAGCCCGGCGGCACGGGATTTGCTGCGCCAGGTGACGGCCAGCGAAGGCCAGAGGCAGTAAGGGCCTGAATCAGGCCCGTGAAGGAGCAAGCCATGCTTCAGTCCGTACGCGGGTTTGCGATTCCGATTCGAGGTCTCGCCGTCCGGGCAACCGTTCGGATAGCGGCAGTTCTTGGACTGGTGGGCTGCAGTCTTGCGGCCGTCGCCGCCCAGCAACCTCTGGTAGAAAAGCTGGTCCTCTTCGACACCATCCAGCCAGTGAGCGCCGGCCAGCTTGACCGGGCGATTGCGCAGGCCAACGCCGATGGCGCGGCAGCCCTGCTGGTGGAACTGGACACGCCGGGCGGTCTGCTGGACTCGACCCGCTCCATGGTCGGGACAATTCTCAACTCCCGGGTTCCCGTGATCGTGTATGTGGCTCCGGCGGGGGCGCGCGCAGGTTCGGCCGGCTTTTTTCTGCTGGAGTCGGCAGACGTAGCGGCGATGGCTCCCGGCACCAACGCCGGCGCGGCTCATCCGGTGCTTGAATTCGGCAAGCCCGACGACACGATGAGCCAGAAGATCGAAAACGACGCGGAGGCCTTTCTGCGCTCGTATGTGATGCGGCGCAATCGGAATCCCGAAGCTGCCCAGGCGGCGGTTCACGCCTCGCACTCCTATACGGCCGAAGAGGCCCTGACCGAGCACCTGATCGATCTGACGGCCTCCGACGAGACGCAATTGCTGGCGGACCTGGATGGGCGCACGGTGACCCGCATGGACGGGACAGGGCGGGTGCTGCACCTGAAAGGTGCGCGGGTGGTGACGCTGCAGCCCACGTTGCGCGAGGATCTGTTGGGCTGGCTGATCAATCCCAATATCGCTTTGCTGCTGCTGGTGGGCGGCGCGCTGCTGATCTATCTGGAATTCAATACGCCGGGCACCATCGTTCCGGGCACGCTGGGCACGCTGATGGTGCTGCTGGCGGTGTTTGCGTTGAACCTGTTGCCTATCCGCTACACAGCGGTACTGCTGCTGGTGGCGGCGCTGGTGCTGCTGTTGCTTGAGGCCAAATTCGGCGGCCATGGTGTGCTGGCGCTTGCCGGCATTGTCTGCCTGGCGCTCGGCACGCTCACGCTGGTGGCCGCGCCGGTGCCGGAGATGGCGGTGAACCCCTGGGTGGCCATCGGGCTCAGCCTGGGGTTTGGGGCGATTACCTTCTTTCTGGTGCGGCTGGCGGTGCACGCGAGGCGCATGAAAACGCGCCTGGGAGCCGATGCGCTGGTGGGCAGCAGTGCTTCCGCCATGGAGGCGCTTGCGCCGGAAGGTCATGTGCTGGTGGAGGGAGAGATCTGGCGCGCGATTTCAAGCGAGCCGGTGAAGGTGGGGGCCCCATTGCGGGTGGTGGGGCACGAGCAATACCTGTTGCGCGTCACGCCGGTTGACTCTCAGCGTCCGCCGCAGACTCCCGCGTAAGAGCGCTGGAGTACAATCCCTGCTGAGTGAGGGAAGACCTATGTCCGTTTCCGACCTGCCGATTCCAATCCTGATTGTCATTGCGATTATCGTGCTTTACCTGATCAATTCGATCAAGATTCTCCGCGATTATGAGCGGGCGGTCATTTTCCGCCTGGGCCGCGCGTTGCCCACGCCCAAGGGGCCGGGCATCATCCTGGTCTTCCGGCCGCTGGATCAGATGGTGCGCATTTCGCTGCGGCAGGAGGTGTTGGAAGTTCCGCCGCAGGACGTGATCACGCGCGACAATGTGACCATCAAAGTGAATGCGGTGGTGACGCTCTATTGCGTCAATCCCAATGATGCGGCCATCAAGGTCGCGAATTATGTATACCAGACCTCGCAGTTTGCGCAGACGACGCTGCGTTCGGTGCTGGGCGAGGTGGAACTGGACGAATTGCTGAGCCATCGCGACAAGCTGAATCTTCGGATTCAGAGCATCATCGATCAGCGGACGGAACCCTTCGGCGTCAAGGTCATCTCCGTCGAAGTGAAGCAGGTGGATTTGCCGGAACAGATGTTGCGGGCCATGGCCAAGCAGGCCGAGGCGGAGCGGGAGAAGCGGTCGAAGATTATCCACGCCGAGGGCGAGTATAACGCCGCGCAAAAGTTGGTGGATGCCGCGGCGCTGCTGGCCACGGAGCCGATTACACTGCAGTTGCGCTATCTGCAGACGCTCACGGAAATCGGCGTCGAAAAGAATACGACGATTGTGTTTCCGTTACCGATGGAGTTGCTCTCTCTGCTGAATAAGGTGGGTGCGGCGGCAACAGCCAAAGCAGCGGCGCCTAAAACCGAGGGCGGTGTATGAACGAAGCCTTTGACGATGAGGAGTTCGAGCCGGTAGAACAACGGCACGATACCGAACTCACATTGGGATCGACCACGCTGCTGACTCTCTTTTTCGGCCTCGTGGTGGTGTGCGGGCTTTGTTTCGGGCTGGGGTATGCGGTGGGCCACCATGGCACGCCAGAACCCTCTGCCGCGAGCCTGCCGCCTGCCGGTAATCAGCAATCGGGCGGGGGAGACGCTCTGCGGGGCAAGCCTTCGGCTGCTCCCCAGCCAAAGGCACCGCCGCCTGCGCGCGCGGTGATCAATTTGCCCACACCCACAGCCGCCGGCACTTCACCGGCTTCGAGCGGGGCTGCCGGACATTCGGCTGGCGTATCTGCGGTGAAGCCTGCATTGCCGCAGCAGGGGAACGGCCTTCGGGTGCAGCCGGCGACCGTCCCGACGCTTGCCCTGATGGTCCAGATTGCCGCTGTCGCCAATGCGGAAGACGCCCAGGTGCTGGTCAACGCGTTGCGCAAGCGCAGTTATGCGGTGACGGTCCGCCGGGAGGCATCGGACAGCATGATCCATGTGCAGATCGGTCCGTTTGCAAACCGGGCCGAGGCGGATGCAATGCGCCAGAAACTACTCAACGACGGCTATAACGCGATTGTGCAGCCGTAGCAGCCTGCGCAGGGGCAGAAGTTCAGGAGCGCATCCACTCCGGCAGGCCTGAGGCGATGGCCGTGCGCACGGCCTGCATCAGGTCTTCACGCGTGGCATAGTCACGCGGATAAACCGGGTCGTGAAACGTGATGTGCGCGGTGCTGGGACGGATACGCAGGCTGCCTTTGGCCATCATGGTTTCCGTGCCGTAGATGGAAACGGGAATGCAGGGCGCGCCGGTTTCCATGGCCAGATAGAACGGGCCTTTTTTGAAGCGCAACATGCGTCCATCGGGGGAGCGCGTTCCCTCGACGAAGATGGTGATGTGGATTCCCTTCTCAAGCACGGCCCGCGCGATATGCATGCTTTCAATGGCGCTGTCGGGGCGTCCATCGCGATTGACCGGCACAAACTCACCCAGCTTCAATCCATAGCCCAGAATTGGAATCTTCATCAGCGAACGCTTGAGGAAGGCCGAGGTGCGTCCGGGAAGCTGCGGAAACAGCGCCGGCGGGTCGAGATTCGAAACATGGTTGGCCATGAAGATGCACGCCGTATGTGGCGGCACGCGGTTGCGGCCTGTCGCTTTGACGCGGATGCCGGCCATGCGGAAAGCGACCCGCACGATGGTCTGGGATGCGTTATAGAGCGGTGTCGCATTGCCGCTGATCATGGCCATGGGAATGAAGACAACCGCTGACGGAATGCCGAGAATGAGGATGGTAGCGAGTACGACGAGAGAGGCAATCATGCAGTGGGCTTGCCATCCATTTGGAGTGCTCTGAGGCGCGCGGGCAGCTTTTCGTAGATGCCGTCGAAGCCGCCATTGGAAAGGATCGCGACCACATCGCCGGACTTGAGCTGGGGCACGATGGTGTGGAGGATGGTTTCAACGTCGGGGCAAAGCTCAGCCGCGGTTCCAGCGGCGTTGAGTGCCTTGACGATGTCTTCGGGGTGCAGGCGCTCGTCCTCTGGAATGCGCTGTTGCTGATAGACGCCGGCAAGAAGCACGTGGTCGGCGAGGCGCAGGCTCTCCACCAGATCGGCGGCAAGCACTTTGCGGCGAAGCGTATTGGAGCGCGGCTCCAAGACCGTCCATAGCCGCGCTTGCGGGTAGACCGAGCGCAATGCGCGCAGGGTTTCGCGGATGGCGGTGGGGTGATGGGCGAAGTCGTCGATGATGGTGATGCCGCCGATTTCGGCACGGACTTCCAACCGTCGTTTGACGCTTTTGAAGCTGGCAAATGCTGCCTGGATGGCCTCTTTGGGAATGCCCCGGTCGGCTGCCAATGCGGCTGCCGCCGTGGCGTTGAGGGCGTTATGTTCGCCGGCCAGACCCATCTCCAACTCGGCCCATAAAGCGCCGTCGTGCCACACTTCCCAGCGGGTCAGGGAATCCTCATGGCGAAGGTTCTGGATGCGCCAGTCCGCCTCGGCGGTAAAGCCGTAGCGCTCGACGCGGCAAAGCGCGTGCGAGACGCATTCGGTGACGTTGGCGTTGCCATCGTAGGCCACGATCAGCCCGCGCCGCGGCACCAGGTTCACCAGCCGCTTGAAGGCAGTCTTAACCGCTTCGAGGTCGGCATAAATATCGGCGTGGTCGAACTCGACGTGGGTAAGAATCAGGCCATCGGGAAAGTAATGCAGAAACTTGGGTCCCTTATCGAAGAAAGCGGTGTCGTACTCGTCTCCTTCGAGGATGAAAGTGCGCGTGGGGCGCAATTGAAAGCTGGTGCCAAAATTCTCAGCGACGCCGCCGATCAGGAAAGACGGATCGAGCGCCGGGTTTTCTTGCGCGGCGACCTGGTAAATCCACGCCAACATGCTGGTGGTGGTGGTTTTGCCGTGCGTGCCGGCGACGACCAGCGACTCGCGGCCAGGGAGAAACTCCTCATGCAGCAGGGCGGCCATCGAGGTAAAGGGAATGCGGTCGTCGAGCACGCGCTCCACTTCGGGATTGCCGCGCGAGAGAGCATTGCCGATCACAACCAGATCGGGCGCGGGATCAAGATTGGATTCGGCGTAAGGCTCCAGCACCGGGATGCCCAGCGAGTGCAGCAGGTCGCTCATGGGCGGATAGGCCGCCTTGTCGGAGCCGGTGATGCGATGGCCCTGCAACTGCAAAAGGCCGGCCAGCGAAGCCATCGCTGTGCCACAAATTCCGCTGAGGTGAATGTGCCGGGGCAATGAATTCATTGTTTCACCGCCGGTTGCAACAAGTCCAATTGTGTCTCCTCGCCTGTGCGCAGGCTGGCTGCGACGCCGAAGGTGAGTGTCACATTCTGGCGCGAAACATGGCCGCTGCGCAGGCCGATGGCGATGGGGCCATCGAAATCGCTGAATACGTTGAGAATGGCCTGCTCCAGCAACTCTGGAGGGGTGCCGGGCGAGGCGCAATCGAGCATCTCGCCGAAGACGATGCCGCCGACCCCCTCAAACTTGCCCGCCTGGCGTAGCTGCCACAACATGCGGTCGATCTGATAAGGCTTGGCGCCGGTGTCTTCAAGAAAGAGCAGCTTGCCCTCTGTGGCAGGCTCATACGGTGTGCCGAGCAGGGAAACGAGAATGCTGAGGCAGCCTCCATAGAGCGTGCCTTCGACAGGGCCGGCTTTTGTGCCCGGCTTCAACGTCCGCAGGCCTTCTGCCGCTCCAACGCTGTAGGGCTGGCCGGAGAGCGCTGCTTGAAAGCTGGGCAGGTGCACGCCGTCTTCGAGGTAGAAATCCGCCGCTAGCATGGGGCCGTGAAAGGCGGGCAGACCGAGCCGGTCAAGCAGGTAAAGCTGAAGGCCGGTGAGGTCGCTGTAAGCGAAAAACGGCTTGGGATGCTTGCGAACCAGGTCCAGATCGAGGCCATTGAGCAGGTAGTTGGAGCCATAGCCGCCGCGCAGGCTCATGGCCATTCCGCTTTGCGGATTGGCAAAGGCTGCGTGCAGATCGGCAAGCCGCAGCTCGGGCGTACCGGCAAAAAAGAGCGGACCGCGAGCGAGCGAATGTTCTTCGATGCGAGGTACAAAGCCTCGGGCGCGGAGTTGCTCCAGACCGCCATCGATGCGGTCCTGGCGGGCGAAAGAGGCGGGAGCCACGATGCTGACGCCCGCGCCACGAATCACGGGAGCAAGTTCCAAAAGGGGTGCGGGTTCGACGGGCGCAGTCATCCGGGCTGGACCTCGGTAGAGGGCTCGAACCAGGCCTCGCCGCGCGCGATCAAAGTAGCCGGGCCGGTGAGGGACAACTCGGATTTCGGACTGGGCCAGCACACGGTTTGCGGGCCGCCGGGCGCTATTACGCGCAGCGGCGAGGCGCAGCCGCCGACCGTGAGTGCCGCTGTGGCCGAGGCGGAGCTGCCGGTGCCGGACGAGGTGGTCGGTCCCACGCCGCGCTCGAAGATGCGGATTTCGACTTCCTGCGAACTGACGACACGCACGAATTCGACGTTGGTCTGATGAGGAAAGTCGGGATGGACGCAAATCTCCGTGCCAATTTCCTGCCAGGAGCGGCCTTGGACGGCGAATTCCGCATTGTCCACGAAAACGACGAAGTGCGGATTGCCGGTCGAGACCTCGGTGCCGTCGATTTTCGTGCCGTCCGCCAGTGTCACGGTGCGCGGGGCGAAAGTGGGGACATCCATACCGGTCGTGACTTCGACGGAGAATGAGCCAGTCGCATGGACGGCGTTTACGTGGCAGACGCGCAGGCCCGCATCGGTAGCTATTTCGAGCACATCGCCCGGCTGCGAGCCGACTTGCTCGGCCATCCATGCAGCCACGCAGCGCGTGCCATTGCCGCTGATTTCGGCAATGGAGCCGTCGGCGTTGTGGAGGCGGATGCGGCCCGACCGAAGACCGAGCAGCTTGGACTCCGTCCAGCTAAAAAACTCGATGCCGTCGGCGCCGATGCCGGTGTTGCGCGAACACAGTTGGCGCGTCAGCTCCGCCCAATCGTTGCCGTCGGCAGCCTCTTCCGTCACGATTAAAAAGTCGTTGCCACAGGCGTGGGCTTTGGTAAAGGGAATCAATCTTCCTCCGGATCGCGGAAGGTGAACAGAGCGTCGATAGCGGGCTCGGCCAGCAACTGTCCGCGCAGCCGCTCGTGTTGTTTTTTTGTTGCGGTCAAGGGAAAGCTGACCCGCTGCAGCGTGCCGATGGTATTGTGCTCCACGCCGGTGAGGCGCTCGCCCGTCTTGTCCATGGCGTCGAGAATCGATTGCAGCATCAGCGTCTGATCGTGCCCACGGGCTTCGTAAACGAGCGGATAGCCCTTCAGGTTGGCGCGCCTCTCAAGAAAACCGACCAATTCAAGCGCAACGATGACGATGATGGCCGCGACCACGCCGGCTGCATAGAGTCCGGCACCGCAGGCCATGCCGATGGAGGCCACGACAAAAACGCTGGCGGCGCTGGTGAGTCCGCTGACGCGGCTGCGGTTGTGAAGAATGAGGCCCGCGCCCAGAAAGCCGATGCCCTGCACGATGTTTGAGGCTACGCGGCCCTTGTCGGGATTGGCGTCGCCGGCCAGCACCGCCGAGAGCAGCGTAAAAAACGCACTGCCCATGCAGATGAGCAGGTTGGTGCGTACGCCCGCGGCCTTGCCCTTGGTTTCGCGCTCCAGACCGATGGCGGCGCCCAGCAGGCAGGCCACCAGCAGACGGCCAATCGTGCCGTCGAGCACTCCGATCTGTTGCAGGCGATCGAAGTTGAAGGGTTGCGCGAGCTGTGCGAGGGCCGTACTCATCGAATTCCCGAATTCCTTGTGACCGATGCTATCACCGTGCCGGTTTGCCCGCTGAGGCTGGGTCCGACACGTGGGTTGGAAAGGTATCGGAGACGTATAGTGTGCCGGCCGGCTGGTGGGCGGAGGTGAAGCGGCGAACCATCCTCAGTCCCTGGGGATGCTGGTGCACGGCGCGGTCGATCTCGTCGCCATCGAAGGCCAGCACCACGGCCGCGTAGTCAGCAGGGGCGGCGAGAGCCTGCTTATAGAGCAACTGGTCGCCGGAATTGATGGTCTGGCGCAGTGGAATGCCGGTGAAGGCCACGATCTCCGGAAAGACCGACGTCTCCATGAGAACCTGACCGCCGGGCCGATCGGCGAGCAGTGAGCGCAGAACAGGGGGAATGTCGGTTTCAAAGGCGCGTCGGGAGTCGATGTTTTTGGTGCCCTCAATGTAGACGAGCGGCCGCTCGCGCACGATGAGCACCGCGTTCAAAGCCACAAGCGCGAACAATACGGCTGCTACATAGCCGGTCCAGCGAGCCTTGAAACCCCGCACCACGGCAAGGCAAAACTGGGCGGAAAAGCCGAGCCCGAGAGCGAGGGCCGGCAGCAGTTCCATGCCATAGCGCGTGTTATAGAAAGAGTGTGGCCACCAGACGGGTAGAAAGATAGGCACCGATCCGTAGGCCACCGAATAGGCGTAGAAGGGAACCGGCAGCCACAGCAGCAGCGCCCAATGGAAGGCCGGGCGGCGCGCGCTGAGGCAGGCCCAGGCCGTACCCAGCAGGCTGACGATCAGCAGCAGATCGCCCCAGGGAACGATGGCTGCATCCATCTCCGCGGCTTTGACGAAGAACAGCAGCGATACCCAGAGATTGTGCCAGCCAGGATGCGGCGGACCGCCGGGCAGAGCGGTGCGCAACTCGATGGCCTGCGCCGAGTAAGGGCCGCGCATAAAGCTGAGCCAATCGCCAAAGGTTGCGGCGTTGTAAACAAACCAAACGAGAGGCGCGGCAACCACCAGGAGGCTTGCGAGCCAGAAGTTGACCGAGCGCAGTTTTCGGTGGCGAAGCAGCACCACACCCACGCTCACCCAGGCCAGCAGAGCCATGACCCAGCCGTCGTAGCGCGTATAAATTGCAGCCACCAGGGCGCCCGCAATCAGCCACAGCAAACGTGTAGCGCGCCGCGGATTGGTTTCCAGATTTGCGCGCCATTCGACAAGACCCACCGCGACCCAGATCATCTCGCAGACGAAGAGGGGTTCGGTCATGGCGGTGGTTTGCAGATAGAGCAGATTGGGATTGCCGGCGAAGAAGGCCAGCGCGAGTGCCGCCGAGGCGGGCGCCAACCAGTGGCGCGCCAGGCGATAGAGGCCCGCGCAGGCGGCGAGCCAAGCCAGCGCCGAGGGAATGAGCCCGGCAAGCCCGTTGGCCCACCAGCTATACACCGCGACGAAAGGCATCATCAGCACGTGCGGCAAAGGCAGCCAGACGGAGCCGAGTTGCGAATAAGCCGGATAGTGCGAATCGAAGACCCGGCGCGCGATCTGCATGTGGGCCACGGCGTCGCCGTAGTTGAGCATGGAGCCGCTGCGCCAGCTCCACACGGCGGCTATCAGCGAAGCCGCCGTGCAGGCCGCCAGCACCGCGAACCACTCGCGGCCGCGGACGGGGATGGTTCGCTCAGTCAAGGTGGGTCAACTCGCGGAAGAGGAGAAAGCGTTCTTCGATCTCCTGATGCGTGAGCTTCTGCAGACGCTCGGTGCCAAACCGCTCCACCGCGAACGAGCCCATCACGCTGCCATAAAACATGGCGCGGCGAAAAGAGCCGGGCGTGAGTTCGGGCTGGGCTGCGAGATAGCCGAAGAAGCCGCCGGCAAAGCTGTCGCCCGCGCCGGTAGGGTCGACCACCTCTTCAAGAGGCAGCGCGGGGGCACGGAAGGTCTTTGCGCCGAGGCCGTCAGGAGTTGCACGGTGAAACGCCGTCGCTCCATACTCGCCGTGCTTGACGACCAACATGCGGGGGCCCATGGTCAGCACCGAGCGCGCCGCCTGCACGAGGTTGCTCTTGTCGGCCAACATGCGCGTTTCCGTATCGTTGATCAGCAGAATGTCGAGGCCCTTCAAGACTTCAAGCAATGCCGGGCGATGATCCTTGATCCAGTAATTCATGGTGTCGCCGGCAACCAGCTTGGCCTTGGGCATGGCTTCGCGTACATGGCGCTGCAGAACAGGATCGATATTCGCCAGGAAGAGGAATTCCGAGTCCCGATAGGCCTCTGGAATTTTAGGCTGGAAGGAGCCGAAGACGTTCAGCTCCGTGGCCTGGGTCTTGGCTTCGTTGAGATTGTCGAGATAGGAGCCGGCCCAGAAAAAACTCTTGCCCTTGGCCCGCTCGATGCCGCGAATATCGATGTCTCGCGCCTTGAATACAGCCTCTTGTTCGGGGCCGAAGTCCTCGCCCACAACGGCGATCACGCGCACATCACAAAAAAAACTGGCAGCCAGGGAAAAATGCGTTGCCGCTCCACCCAGGCAGCGCTCCCGGCGTCCCGCCGGGGTCTCGATGGAGTCGAAGGCAACGCTGCCTACTACGGTAATTGCCATATATCTTTCCTCTTTTCAGTTGAACTCAAATAATGCGCTTGCTTATCGGTTTAGCCGAGATACTTTCCAAAGAGCAAGCTTAGCTTTTGCTTGGTCGCTGCAGGGATCGCGTCGGGCTGCGTGAGTACGGCATACTGCGCGGCCGATGCACAGGCGCAAATGCGCTCGGCGGGCATTGCCGCAACCGCCGCCTTCACTACCTTGGCGGCGTTCTCCGCATTCTGGTGGAGAACGGCTACGATCTGTTCGACCGTCACCGAGTCATGGCCTTCGCGCCAGCAATCATAGTCGGTGACCATGGCGATGGTGGCATAGCAGATCTCCGCCTCGCGGGCCAGCTTTGCCTCCTGCAGGTTGGTCATGCCGATGACATCGGCGCCCCAACTGCGATAGAGATTCGACTCGGCCTTGGTCGAGAACTGTGGACCTTCCATGCAGACATAGGTGCCGCCCAGCTTGCCGGTTACCCCGACAGCCGCGCAGGCTGCGGACGCGGTCTTGGCCACGGTGGCGCATACCGGATCGCCAAAGGCCACATGGCCGACAATGCCGTCGCCAAAGAATGTGGAGACGCGATGAAAGGTGCGGTCGATGAACTGGTCGGGAACGACGAAATCGGTGGGCTTGTGCTCCTCTTTGAGAGAGCCCACGGCCGAGACCGAGAGAATGCGCTCGACGCCCAGCTTTTTGAAGGCGTAGATGTTGGCGCGGAAGTTGAGTTCGGAGGGCAGGATGCGATGTCCGCGGCCGTGACGGGCCAGGAAGGCGACCTTGCGGCCCTCAAGCTCGCCCAGGACAAAGGCGTCGGACGGGTCGCCGAAGGGGGTTTCTACGCGTTCTTCGTGTACGTTGGTGAATCCGGGCATCGAATAGAGTCCGCTGCCGCCAATAATGCCGATTTCCGCCTGAGCCAAGGCTCGCTCCTCGTACGCCGGCCATTTTGGCCGCGCGTCAGTTTTGGCAAACACCTCAGTATAAAGGTAGGGGCGGGGCAGTCTTCGGACTATGTGTGGGGAATGCCGGGAAGGCAGTGATGCCGGAGCGTGCGGCAGGATCGCTGCGCGCTCCGGCTGGCTTTCTCCAGTGGGTTAGAGGTGGAGAAAGCGGTCGGCTCCATAGACGAGGCCCAGGGTGATGACGGCGATGAAGATTTCGCCGATGGCTCCCACGGCGAAGGGGCGCCAGCCCTGCTTGCCGAGTTCGCGGAAGCTGGTGCGCAGGCCGACTCCGGCAAAGGTCAGTAAGAAAGCCCAGCGGGAGAGATTGGCGAGGCTGGTGAGTTGCACCTTGGTGAAGGTGCCGAGCGTGGCCAGCAGAGAAATCAACAGAAATCCCAAAACGAACTTGGGAAACTTGCGCCACAGGAACGATGCCTTGTTGCCGACGGCCTGTGCTTCTCCGCGCGATGCCCAGTAGAGGGCGTAGGCCAGCACCACGAAGCCGATGAGGGCGTTGCGCGTAGTTTTGGCGAGCACAGCGACCTTGCCCGCGGCGTCGGAATAAAGTGCGCCCGCCGCGGTGGCTTCCGCGGTGTTATCGACGGCGAGGCCCGTCCACAGGCCGTAGGCTTTATCGCTCAGGTGAAGCGAGTGGCCGATGAGCGGGAAGGTGAACAGCGAAATGGCACCCAAGGCAAGAATAGCGGCGATGGCGTACGAGGCATCTTCGTCGTCGGCCTCGATGGCGGGTTTGGCGGCGATGATCGCGGAGACTCCGCAGATAGATGAGCCGACCGCCAGCAGCGACGTGAGTTTGGGCTTGAGCTTGAAGGTGTGGCCCAGCAGATGCATGAAGGTCAACGACAAGGTGAGCGCGAAGGCGACCAGCAGAAGCGAAATGCCGCCCAGGTGGAGAATGTCGCCCAGCAGAAAGCGCGAGCCGAGCAGCACGATGCCGGCCTTGAGCCAGAATTCATACGTGGCGACGCCGGCCTGAAAAATGCGCGGCACGCCGGTGGTGTTGGCAATGATCAGGCCGATCACAATGGCCCAGAGAACATATTCGATGTTAGGGAACGTGACATGGTGGGACTTGGTGTAAGTGGCGATGGATTGCTCGATGAATTTTCCGGCGTAGCCGACGGCGGTCAGCAACAGCAGGCCGGGGATCAGCGCGAGGATGCGGCGGCCCAACGGGGCGGGCTCGTCCAGGCCGATCGTGCGGGCGGTATTCGCAGCAGTAGCCATGTCGATCTCCTTGCTAAGTTCGACTAAGTTCACATGCGGGGATGGGACCCCGCGCGGTGGATCGAGAGTAAGTGGCTCGCCTGAGTTACCACTTCACGGTTGGAATCAGGTTGAAGCGCACAAGCAGGGCGAGGATGAGGGCGAGCGCGACGGCATACACGTCGAGCGAGAGACCGCGGCGAGGTGCGGTAGTTTCCGGCATATTCGTTCTCCGTACGTTTTATTTCGATGATTTAAGCTGTGACGGAAACACCTTCCGCTGCGAGGTGGAGTGCGGCAGCGGAGTCCCGTACCGCCCAACCGGCAATCAGCAGGCTGGGGGCGAGAGTAGGTGCGGCGTCGCCGAGGGCGGCGAGCGTAGTACATCGAACCTGCTGGTCAGGCTGCGCGGCGCGGGAGACGATAGCGCATGGAAAGTCTGGTGGAACACCTTGCTCAAGCCATTCCTGCGCAAGCCGGCTCAGGTCGCGGCCCGGCATATAGACCACGCGCGTTGTATCGTCTAACCGCGGCAGCGGCACATGGGGATGCGACTGCGCGTGGTGGGCCGTCGTGAGCAGGACACTGGATGCGCTGTTGCGGTCGGTGAGCGAGCAGGGAATCGCCGCTGCTGCGGCAAACGCTGCCGTGATGCCGGGGACAACTTCGAAGGCGACTCCGGCTGCGGTGAGCGCCGCGATCTCTTCGGCAGCACGGCCAAAGAGGAGCGGGTCGCCGCTCTTGAGCCGCACCACGCTGCGACGAGCGCGGGCGTGGTCGATCATGAGCGCGTGAATCTCTTCCTGCGTTACATTTTTCACGCCGCAACGCTTGCCCACATTAACCACTTCAGCCGTGCGTGGCGCAAGATCGAGAACCGTCTGCGGAACTAAGTCGTCGTGAAGCACGACGTCCGCGGACTGAATGAGACGCGATGCTTTGACCGTGAGTAACTCGGGATCGCCCGGACCGGCTCCAACCAGAAACACCTTTCCGGTTGAATGCGAGTGAGTCGCGTGCGTATTGTTTGCGCTTGCCGGTTGCCCGGCCAGAGGGGCGTGTGCCAGTTGGCGCGAAGGGCAGTCGGGCGACTCGCACAGCGGGCGCTGGGCGAGCTGATGCAGCAAGGCCCGGCGCGCTTCGCCGCGTGGGTGCGTTTCGAGAACTTCGCGGCGAAGCGCGCCCAGGTTTTCAAGCCAGGGTCCGAGATCGGCGGGCAGTTGCTCCTCGATTTCGCGGCGCAGGCGTTGGGCCACCGCGGGACTTTCGCCCGAAGTGGAGATAGCGATTTGCAACTCGCCGCGGCTCACGACCGAGCCGAAGAAAAAGTCGCAATGCGGAATGTCATCCACGCTATTGCAGAGGATGCCGCGCTCGATGGCTCCGCGATAAACTTCGGCGTTGACCTCGGGCGAATCGGTGGCCGCGATGACGACGAAACCACCATCGAGATCGGATGGCTGGAAACAGCGCTGCATCCATTCGAGCTTGCCCTCGGCGGCGAACTGCCGGATCTCAGGTTTAGCCTCGGGCGCGACCACGCGCAGGCGCAGACCGGTGCTGAGCAAGCTGCCATCCTTGGCCGGATTGCCGATCTTGTCAAGCGCTACCGTGCCCGCCCCCACAACGAGGACGGGACGGCTGTCGAGTTTGAGAAAGATCGGCAACAGGCTCATGGCTGGGTCCTTGGCAATGTATTACTCGGCTGCGCCGTGGGGCACGGGGCCGGTGGGTAAGTCGCGCTCCACTGGGGCAAGAACTTCACCAGCCAAGTGGGCTCGGAGTTCGTCATTCGAGTGGCGCAGGAACCAGGCGCGGAGATTCTCTTCCGTCTGGCGGCTGCCGAGGTATTGGCGCAGCAGGCGTTCAATGGCGTCGGGCACCAGTGGTGCCGGGCAGCGGTAGCCTACGGGCCGCGCAATGCCGGCGTGCTGGCCTACCGCGCCACCGAGGCAGAAATAGAAGGCGTCGGTCAGCTTGCCTTCATGCTTGATCTTTTTGCCTTCGATGCCGATGTCCGCAATCCAGTGCTGGCCGCAGCTATTGGGGCAGCCGGTCACGTTAAGGCGAAGCTGCTGATCGAACTCCGGCAGACGCTCTTCGAGCTCATCCACCAGCCAACGGGTAAAGCTCTTAGTCTCTGAAATAGCCAGCTTGCAGAATTCGGTTCCCGTGCAGGCGACCGCACCGCGCCAGAAGGCGGAGCCCTCTACATAGAGGTCGATCTTGCCGAGTTCGCCGGCCAGTTCCGCGGCCTTCTTGTTGGGAATGTCGATGAACAGCAGGTTCTGCGCGATGGTGGTGCGCAGGGCGCCGCTGCCGAAACGCTCCGACAGATCGGCGGCTGTTTCCAACTGCTCGCCGGTCAGCCGGCCGCGCAGCACCGTGGCGCCTACCGAGCTTAAGCCGGGCCGGCGCTGCGGATGAATCCCCGTGTGATCGCGATAAATGTCGTCGGGCACAACTTCGGGTGCGGCGGGCAGAAGCTGAAAGTCGAGTCGCGCCTGCAGCGCTGTCAAAAAGCTGTCAGCCGTCCAACCCTCTTTGAGAAAAAGATATTTGAGGCGGGCGCGGTCGCGGCTTTCCCGCAAAACCTGCTGCTCGCGGAACAGCTCGGCCACGGCATGAACCACGCGGACGACCTGCTCGGGCAGAACGAAGGCGTTGAGGCGGACGGCGATGTGCGGCTCGGTCGAGAGGCCGCCGCCGACGCGTAGCGAGAAGCCCACCCGGCCGTTCAGCCTGGTCGCCGTCAGCGCCACGTCGTTGATCTCAGGATGAGAGCACCAGGACGGGCAGCCGGTGATGGAAACCTTGAACTTGCGCGGCAGGTTATAGAACTCCGGATTGCCGGTGAGCATCTGCGATATTTCTTTGGCCAGCGGCGAGGCATCGATCAGCTCATCGGCTGCGGCACCGGCCAGCGGGCAGCCGGTCACGTTGCGGGCTACGTCGCCGCAGGCGCCTTTGGGCGACAGGCCCACGGCATTGAGCTGGTCCACGATCTCGGGCAGCGTTTCGATGGTGAGCCAATGAAGCTGGATATTCTGCCGGACCGTGATGTCGGCCAGATTGCGGGCATATTTGCGAGTGATGCCGCCGATGGTGCGCAACTGGCTGGCCGAAAGCACACCGTTGGGAATGCCGATGCGCATCATGAAATAGTCGGACGTAACACCCTCGCCACCCTTGCCGCCGGTGGCGCCGACGCCATCGCCCTGGGTGTAGATGCCCCACCACTTGAAGTAGGTGGAGGCCCAGTCGGGCACAACGCTGGAGCGGCCTTCGCGAGCAAACGCGCGCACTTCGTCGAATGCATTCCAAGGATTCTTTTCACGCTTGAGGCGCTCGGCCTTTTGCGCTTTGGTTTCTTTTTCAAGAACAGCTTGAGCCATTTTTCCTCTTTAGCAGAAACAGAAAACCCGCGACAGCGATGGCTGCAGCGCGGGCTTTCGGAAACCGTGAATTCAGTCGGACGTTTCGACCCTGGTCACTTGCACGCGCGAAATGGGGGAAGGCAGCGACAACAGGGAAGGAATTGCATGTCTACAGATGATAGGCAGAGGCCCAACGGAACGCAAGTTGCTCCCCATAAGGAAAACTTATTGTCTCGGGAAAGCCTGCCGGTTCGCGGACATTGGCACAGAAGCATTGAGGAATGAAGGGGAAAGAGGTTGTCGAAACCATGGGCCGGCCTATCGGAGGATGAATTTGGTTGCTTGGCGTGATTTAAATCACATTTATTACCTAAGAGCATGCTACTATCTCCTCATAAATCTTGAGAAAAGCGGGTCCTGACGATCTGTCTGCGCATTGCGTGGGGATTTCCTTGTGCGGTTAAAGGGTATCCACGCAGCCATTCGGATCTCGTACGTGCGAATGCCGCGCTCGGAACAGGACTTGCGGTTTTACCTAATGAAGAAAACGTGGTTTTATAGCCTTCTGACCCTCTCCACTTTGACGCTTTCCGCTTGTGGCGGGGGGCTTCATTTAGCAACAACAACGAGCGGCACGGCCGCGGCGCCAACGCCTTCACCGACTCCGGCGCCCACACCCGCGCCCACTCCGGACCCAACGCCGACGCCTGCCCCGGCACCCACTCCTGCGCCCGATCCGGCTCCTACGCCGGCGCCGGCTGCGGCGACCGGGGCCAAGCTCTCCAACATTCAGGCGAGCGGAGGATGGAATAGCTGGGGGCAGTTCGCTCCAGACTACAGCGACTGTGCCGCGCCCTGCTCGGGGCTGAACTGGAACATGACCCAGGGCGTTCTGACGCCGTCGGTTACCGGCAATGCCACGCGGTTCGATATCGGCGGCACCACGCCGTACGCCGATGTGCTGTGGTCTAACCCGGTGATTGGCCAGTTCTCGACGCAGGGGCTGCCGGATACCGATCACAGCCTGCTGCCGACGGTGCATAACTTTATTTACGACGCCGACTTTTATGTGACGGACGCATCGGTGACCCAGGTGCTGGAGTTCGATATCAGCATGTACATGAACGGCGCCGGCATGATCTGGGGCAACCAGTGCAACAACCTGGGCGACAAGGACTGGGATATCTGGGACAACGTCAACGCCAAGTGGGTTTCGGCGGGCGTGCCCTGCAACCTGATCGACAAGGGATGGAACCATGTGACGATTCAGGTGCAGCGCGAGGCCGATAACACACTGCTGTTCCAGTCGATCACGCTGAACGGCTCAACCGCCAACATCAACAAGACCTATGCGCCGTTCACGGTTCCGGCAGGCTGGTGGGGCATCACCGTGAATTACCAGATGGACGGCGACCATAACCAGGCCGCGTATACGACTTACCTGGATAACTTTAGCTTGACTTATTGGTAGGGGGAGTGCGCGAGCCAGCATTGCTAGAATGCTGGCCTGATAATTGTTATTACTCGCCTGCCGGGGCCGCCGCCTTTTTGTGCCCCATGAAGATGTGCGCTTGATGGCAGTTCACACACGTCTTGCCTTTCATGAATGGATCGGACTTCAGTTGTGCCACCTGATCGCTGTGACAGGTGTCGCATGCGCTTAACGCCGGCTTGCCCGCGAAGTCCTTCGCTGTTGTCTCGCCATGGCACACGGTGCATTCGACACCGCCGGCGCCATGCGGGCTGGCTTTCCATTGGTCATACACCGCCTTATGGCAGGTGGCACAGGTATCCCCGGCTGGAATCAGCCGATGAACAATGTGCGTGGCTTGATCCTGCTGAGCAATGGCGGGTTGGACGGCAGCAGCCGAAAAGAGGAAAACGAGCAGGGCGGAACCGAACATACACGCGCGGAAACGATTCATGGGAGGGCTCTACTGAGTGCTGCGATCCAGCATCAGACCGGTGGCGCCTGACGATCAGTGATACGTATCACTGATCG
>JAATGG010000001.1 GCA_015654835.1 Terriglobales bacterium | reverse complement strand
AGGGAATCCATTTGCATCATCTTGGGGAAGATCATTTCGGACCCTTAAGTTCCCAATCTGAACTTCGCTCCTAAACCGCTGCTCATTTTTAGGGATCCGGAACGAAGGCTATGCCAGAATCTGCCTGTTGCCTTTCCGTCACGACCCCGTGCGCCAAATAGGTTTCAGGGGTTGCTCATTGCACCAGATGAACTAACCGGAGGTTCTACATGCTCTCTTGGGATCGACTTCGCCGTATGGCGAACGTAGTAGCCTGCGTGATTCTGCTTACTGTTCCGCACATGGCACGCGCATCATTCAGCCTCGGATTTCAGGGCCTTGTGCAAACACTGAACACCGGCGGAAGTATCACTTTGAGTTCGCCTGCCGGCATCGTGGTGGATCCATCTGGGAATGTCTTTCTCGCCGACACGGGCAACAACCGCATTGTCGAAGTGAATGCGCAAGGTACCCCGTCCATACTCACTGTCAGCGGTCTGGGCGTGCCACTCGCTTCGCCTTCCGGCATCGCCATCGATGGCTCCGGAAACCTCTATGTCGCGGATACAGGCAACAGCCGCGTGGTTAAGATCGACGTCACGGGCGCTGGGTCCATGGTCAGTACCGGTAGCGTCACACTGAGTTCGCCGCGAGGCGTCGCCCTCGATCCGTCCGGCGACCTGTTCATTGCCGACACGGGCAACAACCGCATCGTAGAGGTCACTTCGGGTGGTTCAGCCGCAGCGCTTACCATCACCGTCTCCACGGGTGCATCCACACTCAGCAGTCCGAAGGGGCTGGCCGTGAATACGGCGGGAAAGCTCTATATCGCCGACTCGGGTAACAATCGCATTGTCACGGTGGCAGCGGGAAGCACGACCGGCGTGGTTGCCAATATTCTGGGCGGAGTGACTCTGAGTAACCCGAGCGCTGTCGTTGTCGATCGAATCGGTAACGTCGTCATCGCCGACACCAGCAATGATCGTATCGCCGAAATCGACACAGCGAGCAATGGCACGTTGCTCTCTACGGACTCCCAGACGCTGAACGGACCTCTCGGTGTCGCTCTGGATCCATTCGGCACCGCATACATCGCGGACACGGGAGGGAACCGCGGCCTGGTCGTGGACCCGCCGGTTAACGGCGATCTGGGGCCCGGCGACGTGACCTATTCGCTGAACAAATCGGCGGTCGGGTTTGGCCATGTTCAGTTGGGCTCAGCCAATGCTGTCACACTTACATTGCCTTTTACTACCGGCGGAGTGGGCCTTGGTGCAGTGAAAGTGTTGACCGCTGGCGCGCAAAATCTGGATTTCACAGCGGGTGCCGATACTAACTGCAATTCCTCGACGGGAGCAAGCACGTTCTGTTCGGTTGAGGTTGACTTTTTGCCCACAGCCCCCGGCCTGCGCAGAGGCGCAGTGGTGCTCTACGACACTTCGCTTAACCCCATCCTGACGATCCCACTCTACGGCTGGGCAGACGCGCCGGTAGCCGCTCTGGCTCCGAATGTCGGTTCGGTAATCAGCACCGGCAGCGTCGTTACGTCGAACCCCTACCAGTTGGCGATCGATGGCATGGGCAATCTGTATATTGGCAACTACACCGGCAAGAACGTAACCGAAATTCCGGCCGGAGGCGGCAGCGCTTCGGTGGTAGCGTTGGGGACGCCGGGCAGCGTCGCGGTGCAGAACATCACCGGCGCGGCCATCGACGGCGCGGGTAATCTCTTCATCGGGGACCATCAAAACAGCCGCATCCTGGTAGTGACTCCCAGCGGAGTCGTCTCGATCCTCAGCATCACGGGCCTCAGCCCCTCGCTGGGCTTTCCCACAGCATTGGCCTTCGATGGCGCCGGCAATCTGTACATCGCGGACTTCACCAATGCCCGCGTCATCGAGGTGTCCACTGTGGTCGTGGCCGGATCGACCTCTTCCGGCCGAGGCACGGTGCTGAGCACAGGAGCCTACAGCTTTACCGGAAGCACACTAACCGGTTTGACTGTCGATGCGCAAGGAAGCCTCTACCTCGCCGCTCGCACGCAGAACAACAGCAGCATTATTAAGTTGACAACGTCCGGCGTTGCCTCTGCGCTTGCGATTCCGAACAACATTACTCCCTCCATCAGCAATCCCCAGGGTGTCGCCGTCGATCCGATGGGCAACCTCTATATCGTCGACACGGCAAACAGCCGTATTGTGAAGATCACATCTGCAGGCGTAGCCTCGGCGTTTAGCATCAGCGGGCTGACATCGCCTACTACCCTTAGCAGCCTGATTTTCGGAGTGACGGTCGATCCCTCCGGCAATCTGTATGTGCTGGATTGGACCAACAACCGCATTGTCTTCGTAAATGTCTCGGGTGCAACGCTAACCTTCCCGACTACAGCCGTAGGCTCCAGCAGCACGAGCAAAACAGCGACGGTGACCAACCTCGGTAACCAGCCGCTCGTCTTTTCGACGAACCCGGCCTATACGGCTGACTTCTCCAATAGTTCGGTCGATCCCAATCCCTGCACTTCATCGACCTTGCTGCTGTCTGGCACGGTCTGCGACGTCGCGGTAGTCTTTAGTCCGCAGTCGGTCGGCAGCCTCAGCGCCGGCATTACCGTCACCGACAACGGCCTTAACGGGACTAGTTCAACGCAGCAGGTTTCGGTGAGCGGAACATCTTTCAGCCCCGCTGATACAACGGCCACAGCGGTGGTCGCAACTCCCACACCCATTGCGCTCGGTCAGACGATCAACCTTGTCGCCACGGTCACGGACACCGCCAGCGGGCACGCCTCCACTGTTCCGACCGGTTCGCTCAGCTTCATCGACACCGTTGGAGCCACCGCGACGACGCTGAGCGGCGGCTCTGCCGTTCCCCTCAGCGGAGGCGTGGCCACGCTCACAGGTGTTACGCTGAGCAGCGTCGGTACTCATATCATCACGGCCAACTACACGGGCGTCAGCGGTGCGTTTGCCACCAGTAGCGGCTCCACGTCCGTCGTTGTCGGCAAAGGCATCGTTGCCATCACACTCACCTCTTCTGCAAACCCGCAACTGATCCAGAGCCCTGTTACGTTTACCGCTACCGTCACTTCGGCAGCGGGAGTGCCCATCGGTCCGGTCACTTTTTTTGACGGTGCCGCATCGCTTGGCGATGGCAATCTCGTCGATGGTGTTGCCACGCTCACCACCTCATCGCTCGCCTCTGGCGATCACGCCATTACCGTTGTTTACAGTGGCGACAGCACGCATCTGACCGCCACAAGCAACGTACTCAATGAGACGATCGGCAAGGGCGCCGTCACCGTGACTCTCGTCTCTTCCGCCAATCCCCAACTTGTCCAGAGCCCTGTCACGTTTACCGCTACCGTTACTCCGGCAACGACAGGCATTCTCGCTGGCACCGTGGCTTTCTACGACGGCACGACATTGCTCGGCAATGGCGACCTGGTGAACGGTGCCGCCACACTCATCACTTCATCGCTCGCCGTCGGTAGTCACGCAATCACCGCAGTCTATACCGGCGGCAGCGACTTTATGAGCAGCACGAGCGCCGTGCTCACTCAATCCATCGCCGACCTCTCCATTTCCGGGGGCGGTGGCGGCAGCAGCGGTGGCGATAGCACCACACAAACCACGGTCCCCGGCGGCACGGCAACCTATGCGCTTACGATCGTGCCCACCGCTGGCGCTACTTTTCCCACGCCAACGACCCTGGTCGTCACCGGTCTTCCCACCGGCGCCACGGCGACGCTTCCCACCGCCGGATGGACGCAATCGACTACAACATCCTGGGTCTATCCAGCCAACACCGCTTTTAGCGCTGTGCAGTTGAGCATTCAATTGCCTGCGGTCACCGCGCATGTCGACACCAAACCGGCCGCCGGTCGAGTCATTCCTCCACTTCTCTGGGGAGTGCTGCTGTTACCCTTTGCTGGCCGCCTTCGCCGCATCAGCAAGCATCTTAGCCGCTTCCTCAGCCTGCTCCTGTGGATCATCGTCGGCTCTGCGGTTTTGGTTACGCTCAACGGATGCGGGTCGTCTAACGGTTTCTTCGGACAGCCGCGCCAGACCTACATCATTACCGTTACCGCCACCTCGGGAACGGTGACTCACTCCACCAATCTGACGCTCACCGTGGAATAACAAGGAGAACTCACGATGCATAGATCGATTCGCTCCAAAGTGCTCCTTGCAGGAGCTTGCACAATGCTTTGCTTAACGGGTTGGGGGCAGAAAGCCCCCGATTCCGCCCCCTCCGCAGAGCCCGCACTCGAGGTTTCCGTACTCTACAGTCCACTGATGAGCAACGTCGTTGCCGGAAGCAATTTCTGGATGCAGGGCGGTACCGTCCAGATCCACGGCCAGTTCCTGCGTGGGCTCGGTGTCGTCGCAGATATCTCCGGATCCCACTCCGCCGCGATGAACAGTTCAAGTGTCGGCCTCGATCTGGTCACTGCCACCTTCGGTCCGCGCTACACGTGGAAGCTTCCGCGACACCGTTACTCCGTCTACGGCCAAGCACTCGGTGGCGTTGCCAACGGAATGAACAGTATCTTTCCGGCCTCCACTGGCACCACCGACAGCGCCACCAGCCTGGCATCTTATGTAGGTGGCGGCCTCAACGCCCAGTGGACGCGACACGTGTCGGTGCGCGCCTTTGAAGGCGGTTGGCTGCGTACGCAATTGCCCAATATTTCTTCCGGTGTCCAGAACAGCCTACGCCTGGGCGCAGGCGTGACGTTCCGCATCCGCTAACTGCTGCCGCATGTGCGTGCAAACGAGGAGCGGACGCAGCCGCCCGCTCCTCGCATTTCGTTCGTACCGTGTCCCGCCAGCAACGCTTGCAGCATCCTCCCAGACGGGAAGCCGCTCCATGGAAGAAAAGCCTCTTGCGGCGCTTCAGCAAAAGCCTGGACGCGGCCTCGCAACTCGCCTGCATCCAATTTTTTCAAAACTTAGCAAGGGAATTGTCGAGGCGCCCGAGAGGCACACTATTTTCTTGCTGGGGTCCTCCCCGCCCGGGGCGGCGCTTTACCACCTTACGACCATCGTACCTTTGTCTCTTGGCAGTTTCAGTGGTCGAGAACCGTGATTTTGCTTTAATTTGTGGTGTAGTTGCGTAGCTATGCCGTAACAGTTGCATCTACCCCGCTCTTACCCATGCAGCTAGTTCGATATGCCACCAAATCATCGATGGTCACTATCGGTAGTTCATGGAGATGAGCGAACTGCTCGACCTGGATTCCGCGCATCATCGTGCCATCCGGATTCGTAAGTTCACATAAGACGGCCGCCGGATGTAGACCCGCAATCTCCATGAGGCACACGGAACCTTCCGTGTGTCCCCGGCGTTCGAAAACTCCACCAGGGACTGCCCGGAGCGGGAAAATATGCCCCGGGCTGACGATGGCGCGAGGCTCTGCATTCGGCGAAGTCGCCGCCCGGATGGTTGTTACCCTATCGGCTGCGGAAACCCCCGTCCCAATACCCTCCCGAGCATCGATAGAGACAGTGAAGGCCGTTCCATGCCGGCTCTCATTGTGTGCAACCATGGGAGATAGCCGCAGTTCAGCCAATTTGGTATCCGTTAAGCAGAGACATACGATTCCGCTGCATTCGCGAATCAACATTGCCATCGTTTGGATGGTCAGCTTTTCTGCGGCGACGATCAGATCGGCCTCGTTTTCCCGATCAAGATCATCCATCAAAATAACTGGTCTTCCCGCACGCACCGCGCTACTTGCCTGAGAAACGCGCACATTTGAAATGTCAACACCGATACTGCAATTCAACGTACCCATAAATGAACCGTCCTTATGGTTTTATTCGGAAAGACAATTCAAGGCAGCGCACGAACAACGTAGGGAACATCACAGTTGTGTGCTCCGCCGGTCTTCTTCCATCCAGTACTTTTAGTACTGGCTCTGGAATCTCACCAGATCTGCTGGCCGCGCGGTGGTTACCGCATGCGCTTGCGGACTCTCCCAGAGGATTACTGCCGATGGAGACTTACACCCCGCCCTGAAAACACGGACGCACTGGCCTACAATTAGGCGACAGCCATCCTCCTTTCTTCGACCACTTGATGAAGCTCTGTGCATGCTTTCTTGATATCATCGTAGCTCACGTCGTTGATGAAGACACATTTTCCGATCCGCCGTGGCAACGGAACCCTCTGCAAGCCGTCGCGATGTGCCGTCCTCTCTTTCAGCCCCTCCCATAACAAATCTGGTTCGATAGATTGGTGAAAGGTTGGGAGTGCCAGGCGATCCATTATACGGAGAATTCGGTCCTTTTCCAGACCGGAAAGAATGCCGCGTCCACTCGCCAACACAGTGGAGAATGCAACGTCGATCGCTACTGCTTCTCCATGCAAAAGATCG
This sequence comes from Terriglobales bacterium, assembly GCA_015654835.1. Classification (GTDB taxonomy): domain Bacteria; phylum Acidobacteriota; class Terriglobia; order Terriglobales; family Acidobacteriaceae; genus Telmatobacter. Next base: position 1,516 of record JAATGG010000001.1, on the reverse strand, counting down.
TCAAGCGCGGTCATCTCAAGGCAGGGACTAAATGTATGACCGAAATCGACAGCGCGTTCCAAATTTAACTCGTAAAGATTCGGTTGTAGTTCCTCTATCATGCCTTTGATTGCTGCATCCAAGATACGGTCGCTCTCCTCCTCTTGAAACTTTGTGTTAATTGTTTCTTGACCAACGCGTTCCAGCAAATCAAAAAGGCGTCGATCGCGAATGATTGCAAGCTTGAGAATCTCGCCGACGCCATTTCGAATATCTCGATCGCTTAACGTAGTAAAGAAACTCTTGTCCAGCAAGACTGCTTTGGGAACTTCAAAGTTTCCCATTCTATTCTTGCCGTCCAAGTAGTTGACAGCCGTTTTGATACCGACTGAAGCATCCACGTAGCCCATCAGCGTGGTAGGCACTTTGACATGCGGGACTCCCCGCCTGAAGCAGCTTGCAACAAAGCCAACGACATCTGTCGTCACACCTCCACCAATCGCAATCATTGGCTCACTCTGCCGATCAATCGGGAATTTATTGAGGGCGCCAAATAAGCGCAAGAATTGCTTGAATGTCTTGTTCTTGTCGCCGGCGTTGACTTCTATAAGATACTCTCATCTACGGCAACAAAGCGTCTGCTCCCTGGCTCTGATCTTCCGCCACGAAGCAGTGTATCGTTCTCAGGTGCGAAGAGGCCCGTCGTTTTGATCAACTCGTAATGAACCCCTCGTGCGGTATCCACTCGCCACTCGGCAGCACGTTTCATGATCGTTCCTCCTCAGCTCATTACAGTACGAAACTTGTCGATGTTGTTGAGTAGTTTCTGCGCGACCGCTTTTGCGCCAGCAAGATCATGAAGAGCAGCCTGGCCGCAGGTCTCCACTGTACTAAGCGGAACGGAATGGCTCTCAATCATGTGCCGCAGAACTACTGCTGATGCGCTCATTAGTTCATCAAGAGAAATCTCCCGAGCAATGACCAAGTAGAGACCTGTCTGACAGCCCATAGGAGCAACAAGCACGAAACCCTCAAGAGATTTTCTCATCTGCACAAGGAAAAAATGCTCAAACGAGTGAAGCACTGCTGGCAGGATGGTTTCCTGGTTTGGTTGTGCCATCCTAAAGTCGAATACACAGGTGACGCCGCCGTGATCATTGGCCTTCTGTTCGGCGAGGCGAAGATACGGAGCCACTACCAGCCGATGATCGATATCACAGAGCATGTCTGTATCCCAACCCTGCAGTACCTGAATGGTGCGCAGATCGGCACCGGCTTCCAGCATGTGAGTCGAGAAGCTGTGGCAAGCAAATAAGGCGCAACGCGTTTACTGATGCCGGCGCGCTTGCCAGCCTCATTCACAGCCGCCCACAACCTTAGGGGTAACGGACTTATCTGCACGCCAGTGGTCCACAGTGCTTGGAAACAGGTAGGTTCTGGGCTTCATCCAGCGCCAATGCTCATGGGATCAGTGCGGCGACGTTCTACGACTGGAAGTCGAAGTACGGTGAGATGGAAGTCAGCGAGGCACAGCGGT
>JAATGG010000032.1 GCA_015654835.1 Terriglobales bacterium | reverse complement strand
GGCTGGATTACAGGTCAAACTTCGGGCAGGGGGAACGGAAAATCCGGCTGGGAAGGCATCGCGAGAGAGCGTGTGCCACACCCTTCCGTCCGATGCAACCAATTCGCACAGGGGCGGCATCTGATGTGATACACGGCATTCCCCTTTTCAGAGCCCCATTCCGACCGCTGACGTCAAAGCACGCCGGCCGGAATGGGGATGGCTTGAGACAGAGGCCGCTGCCCCCTTTTACACTCAATGGAATGAATTCTCTGCGGATTGCCGGAGTGATCCCGGCACGACTCAGTTCGACGCGGCTGAGCCGTAAAGTGCTGCGTGAAATCGCCGGCCGGCCGATGGTCGAGTGGGTGTGGCGGGCCGCGGTGGCGAGCGAACGGATGGACCCGGTGATGGTGGCTACGGACTCGGGCGAAGTGGCCGGGATGTGCCGGGAGCGAGGCATTCCGGTGGCGATGACTTCGGCGGATTGTGCCAGCGGGTCGGACCGGGTACGCGAAGTGGCACGGCAGATCGACGCCGATATCTACGTGAACATTCAAGGCGACGAACCGACGCTGACGCCGGAGTTTTTTCCGCCGCTGCTGGCTCTGTTCGAGCGGCCCGAGGTAGAGGTGGCGACGTTGGCCGTTCGCTGCCCGCCGGAGGAGTTCGCGGACCCCAATGCCGTGAAGGTGGTGACGGCGCTGGATGGGCGGGCACTTTACTTTTCTAGGGCCACGATTCCTTTCGACCGCGATAGAGTGGGGGTTGCCGACTATCGCAAGCATCTGGGCATTTATGCCTACCGCAAGGCTGCGCTGGCCCGCTTTGGGGCGCTGGCGCAGTCCCCGCTGGAGCGCGTGGAGCGGCTGGAGCAACTGCGCCTGCTTGAAAACGGCATGGGCCTTTATGTGGCCGAGGCTCCGGGAGACACGATCGGCGTGGATACCGAGGCAGACCTTTTGCGGGCCGAAGCGGTGCTGCGGTGGCGCGCGGTTTAGAGCAGCGTCCAGAAAAAATCCGAATTGCACGCAAGAAGCGGATAGCGGACGGTTGGCAGATGGATGAGCATGGTTTCTGTGAGCGACAAAACACAATTCGCGCGGCCTGCCGGCAGGACAAATCTGGCCCTGCTTTCAATTCCTGATGCGGATGAGGCCTGGGGACAGGTGCTCAGCCGGAGTTCCGATGCAGCGTTCTTTTATGGGGTGACGACGACGGGCGTCTTTTGCCGGCCTGACTGCCGGAGCCGGCGGCCTTTACGGGCGAATGTGCGGTTCTTTTCGACCGTGGAGACGGCGCGGGCGGCGGGTTTTCGCGCCTGCAAACGCTGCAAACCCGATGTTGCCGCGGGCGGCGCCTGGAATGCGGCGCGGGCTTATCTCGAAAGTCATGTGGATCGGCCGGTGCGCCTGGCGGAGTTGGGCCGCGTGGCTGGCTTGAGTCCTTTTACCGTACAGCGGCTTTTCAAGCAAAAAATGGGTGTGAGTCCGCTGCAATATCAGCGAGCGCTACGTGCGGGGAGCTTGCGCGCGGCGCTGAAACAGGGAGATGCCGTGACCGACGCGATTTATCAGGCGGGCTTCGGTTCCGCGAGCCGTGCGTATGAAGGCGCGCCCCTGGGCATGACGCCGACCCGTTTTGCCGCAGGGGGACGGGGCGAAAAGATTGGTTATACAACGGCGCGGTCGCGCTATGGCTGGCTGGTGGTTGGCGCCACGGCGCGCGGACTTTGCTGGTTGGCGCTGGCGACGACGGCTGCGGAGGCCGAGGCCAGTTTGCGCGCCGAGTTTCCGGCGGCTACGCTGCGGCAGGATGCTTCTTTGTCCAGATTGGTGGAGGCGGCGCTGGGGCAAGTCGGCGAGGCTGCACCTGGAGCGGACTGTGTGCCTGAACTTGCGCTCGATTTGCGGGGAACGGCATTTCAACTGCGGGTGTGGCAGGCGTTGCGCGCAATTCCACGTGGAGAGACTCGGAGTTATAGCCAGTTAGCGCGGGAGTTAGGTGAGCCTCGGGCTACGCGGGCCGTGGCGCGGGCTTGCGCGATGAATCGGGTGGCGCTGGTGGTGCCGTGTCACCGGGTGGTGGGGGTGAGTGGCTCGTTGACCGGGTATCGATGGGGGATTGAACGGAAGCGGAAACTGTTGGATGCAGAGGGTGGAAAAGGATGAACTGCGAGGGGGGTCGGAAAAGGCGAAAAGAGGGGATGGGAGATTTTTGTTGAGACGCGTTGAGAGGCTTTAAAAGTTAAAGCCTTAAAAGGCTGAGACTTTAAAAGACTAAGACCGTAAAGAACTGTAGATAGATATATCCCATCTTAGGCGCGATGAAACTGCGCCGAAGATGGGGCACCCCTGCCATGAGATACCCCTGCCGCGAGGTTAGGCCAGATGCTTTTTTAGGAAGGCCAGGGAACGCTCGCGGGCTTCGCGGGCTGCTTCGGGGCTGTAGCTGGCGCGGGCGTCGCAGTTGAAGCCGTGGCCGCCGTCGTACCAATAGATTTCTACTTCAGGATGCGCGGTGTGTACCTTCTCGACATCTGCCGCGGGGATATGTGTATCCTGCTTGCCGAAATTGAGCAGGACGGGGACCTTGGGATTTTCGGCGGTGTAGTTGGCGATGTTGCCTCCGTAGTAGCCCACGGCGGCGGCGGGGTTGAGCCGGGCAGCGGCCAGCCACACCATGGTTCCACCAAAGCAATAGCCGATGACGCCAACCTTCTCCCCTGTGGAGGTTTTGGCGAAGTCCAGAGCGGCCGCGATGTCGGCGAGAGCCTTGCCGGGGTCGAGTTTGGGGAGGAAGGTCATGGCCTTCTGCATGTCTTCCCCTTCGTAGCGGAGTTCGACGCCGCGCTCGTAGCGGTCGAAGAGTGCCGGGGCGACGGCGAGGAAACCGTCTTTTGCATAACCGTCCGCTACGGAACGGATGTGGGCGTTAATGCCGAAAATTTCCTGCACGACGACGAGGCCTGCAATCGGTTCGCCTTGGGGACGGGCGACATAGGCGCTTAACTCGTGGCCATCGGCCGCTTTCAGTGTTGTGTATTCGCTCATCTGAGCTGGAACCTCCAGGTGTTGGATGCGCGGCGGATGGTTTTGCCGCGTCCTGATTCCATCATTCCACGGCCGGATGAGGCAGGAAGGGAGTCAGCCGGGATCGACTGGGAATCTACTTAAGAGTTCACGTAATTTTGATCGAACGTGGAGCGGAAGATACCGATGGGAAGTTGCGGCTTCCCATCCTTTCGCCGGTGAAGCGACGAAGGGATGGGAAGGGGATTTGTTTGTACGCTGAGAGGGTGGGGCAATTAGATGCGGATGCCGCCGGCGGCGTGGATGGTTTGGCCGGACAGCCAAAGGGAATCGTCGGAGGCGAGGAAGGCGGCGACGGTGGCGATGTCCTGAGGCTGGCCGATGCGGCCGAGCGGGGTCTTTGCTTCAGTTTCTTTCTGGAAGTCGCTGCCCATGATGCCAGCGGCGCGGACGCCTTCTGTTTCGACCATGCCGGGATTGAGGGAATTGACGCGAATATGCCTGGAACCGAGTTCCTGAGAGAGCGCAACGGTGATGGAATCGACGGCGCCCTTGGTGGCGCTGTAAACGGAGGCCGACGGAACACCGGAGGCGGCGACGGAGCCGATGTTGATGATGCTGCCGCCTTTGGGATTGAAGTGGCGCAACGCGGCTTGCGTGGTCAGCAGCAGACCGAGGACATTGAGGTTGAACTGCTTGTGGAAGTGCTCGGGAGTTACACTCTCGATGGGGCTGAACTCATAGACGCCTGCGTTGTTGACGAGGACGTCGATGGGACCGAACTGCTGCGATACCTTATCGACCAGCGGGCCGATCGAATTTGGGTCGGTCAGGTTGGCCTGCACGGCGAAAGCTTTGCCGCCGGCGGCTTTGATTTCGGCGACCAGTTTTTCGGCGGCGTCTTTGCTGCCGGAGTAGTTGACCGCCACGGCGGCGCCGCGCGCTGCTAATTCGCGAGCGATGCCCGCGCCGATGCCTTTGGATGCGCCGGTGACCAGCGCGACTTTGCCTTGAAGATTGCTCATGAATTTGCTCCGAATCGAACCTGCCATCACTTCGACATTTCGATAACTATCGAATTGATTAGGCGGCGGGGAGAATGGATTCAGGATGATTGTGAAAATTGAATTCGAGGGGAATCTCAGCGTTTGGGGCAGTGGCTCTGGCTGAGGGAGGCGAGGCTGCCAATCAGGGCGTCGAGAACCTCAGAATGCAGGGTGAGGAAGTGGAATTTGCCTTCGCGTGCTATATCGATGAGGCCCGCGGATTGGAGTTCCTTGATGTGATGGGAGAGCGTGGCGGCGGAGATCGGCAGGGCGGCGCGCGCGTCGGAACAAGCGAGAGGACAGGCGTTTCGCGCGATGCGCTCAAGTAACTCAAAGCGGTGCGGGTCGGCAAGAGCCTTGAGAATAGCGGTACGGCGGGCGCGGGTAAGGCGAACAGATTTCGCGGCCGGTACCGACTTGGTTGCTTGCTTTGGCGATGCTGTGGATGGGTTCATTCCAAAGGCTCCACGTGTTGGATGCTATGGTAGCGTAGCGCGATTGAGGAAGAGCCGGAGAAGCTTGTTCGATGCTCCACTGATAGGCCGGAAACTTGTGCTGGAGGTAAGAGGCGAGCGGAGAATCAGGTTTGCGGGCCGCCCTTTTCGGCTACCGCCAGCAGGGTTTGGAACTGCGGGGTTTCTGCCTCTTTGTGGACTACGGATGTCTCGATATGGCGGAAGCCGGACTTTTCCAACATGGTTTCCAACTCCGCTTCGCTGAAGCCCAGCCACTCGTCGGCGTATAACTCGCGGGCTTCTTCAAAACGATGCTTGGCCAGGTCGAGGATGACGAGGCGGCCTTGGGGCTTGAGGATGCGGCAGGCCTCGTGAATGGCGCGCTCGGGATGCAGGGCGTGGTGCAGGGACTGCGAGAAGAAGACGAGATCGACGGCCGCGGTGTCGATGGGAAGTTCCTCCATATCGCCGAGCCGGTAGTCCACATTTTTGACGTCGTGGCGGAGGGCGAGTTCGCGGGCCACCTCGATCATTTTGGCGGAGGCATCGACGGCGATGACCTGCGAGGCGCGCTGAGCGAGCAAAAGGGCGAATGTGCCATCGCCGGCACCCAGATCGGCAATCACCAGGGGAGGCATGAGGCGAAGCAGCGCTTCTGCCAGGCTGTGCCAGGATTTTCCCGGCACGTAATCTTTGCCGAGGCGGCCGGCGACGCTGTCGAAAAAGCTGCGCATCTTGTCCTGGCGTTTTTTGACGACGTGACGCATGACGGCCTGATCGTGCACGGCTTCGGGAATCTGCTGCTGGGCCTGATTCAGCAGGCAGGCGAGCAGGTCGGCGAGGAGTGGGTCGCCGTCCCCGGTAGCCAGCCGGTAGAGATTGCTTTTGCCGGTGCGGCGGTCTTCGACGAGGCTGGCTTGTTTGAGCTGTGAGAGGTGTGTGGAAATGGTGCTTTGGCCCATGACCAGGATTTCCTGCAATTCGGCGACGGAGAGTTCTTCTCCGCGGAGCAGCAGCAGGATACGGAGCCGATTTGGATCGGCAGCGGCGCGTAGCGTTTTTACGATTGACGGGGTCATTGGGATTCTGATACACATCAACATATCACGATGGCGCGATATAAGGAGATATGCATGTCCGCTTCAACGCTTGAAATTACCGGTGCAGAATATAAGATTGCCGATCTGGCTTTGGCCGATTGGGGACGGAAAGAAATCAACATCGCCGAGCACGAGATGCCGGGGCTGATGTCGATCCGGCACAAATATGCGGCAGAAAAGCCGCTGGCAGGGGTGCGGATCACCGGCTCGCTGCATATGACGATTCAGACGGCGGTGCTGATTGAGACGCTGGTGAGCCTGGGCGCTGAAGTCCGCTGGGCGAGCTGCAACATTTTTTCGACCCAGGACCATGCGGCTGCGGCAATTGCGGCGACCGGGGTGCCGGTGTTTGCATGGAAGGGCGAGTCGCTCGAAGAATACTGGTGGTGCACCTACCAGGCGCTCCATCACAAGGGCGGTAAGGGACCGGAGCTGGTGGTGGACGACGGCGGCGATGTGACGCTGCTGATCCACAAGGGCTATGAGCTTGAAGACGGCGACAAGTGGGTCGAGAGCGCATCGGGCAATCACGAAGAGCAGGTGATCAAGGACCTGCTGAAGAAGGTGCATGCCGAAGATCCGCAGCACTGGCACAAGGTTGTGAAGGCATGGCGCGGCGTTTCAGAAGAGACGACGACCGGTGTGCACCGGCTCTACAAGATGATGGAGCAGGGCAAGCTGCTGGTGCCGGCCATCAACGTGAACGACTCGGTGACCAAGTCGAAGTTCGACAACCTCTACGGCTGCCGCGAGTCGCTGGCCGACGGCATCAAGCGCGCAACCGATGTGATGGTTGCGGGCAAGGTGGCGGTGATCTGCGGCTACGGCGATGTGGGCAAGGGCTGCGCACATTCTCTGCGGGGCATGGGCGCGCGTGTGATCGTCACCGAAGTGGACCCGATCAACGCATTGCAGGCAGCGATGGAAGGCTTCGAAGTGACGACCGTCGAAGACACGCTGGGCCGCGGCGATATCTACGTGACTTGTACGGGCAATGTGGACATCATCACGCTCGAACACATGAAGGGCATGAAGGACCAGGCGATTGTTTGCAACATCGGCCACTTCGATAACGAGATCCAGATGGACCGGCTCAATGAAGAGAAGGGCGTCGAGAAGCTGAACATCAAGCCGCAGGTGGATAACTACAAGTTCCCCGATGGGCACAGCATCTTTGTGCTGGCCGAGGGACGGCTGGTGAACCTGGGTTGCGCGACGGGGCATCCGAGCTTTGTGATGAGCAACAGCTTTGCCAACCAGACGCTGGCGCAGATCGATCTGTGGAAGAACAAGGACACCTACAAGGTGAATGTCTACACGCTGCCGAAGAAGCTGGACGAAGAGGTAGCGCGGCTGCACTTGGAGAAGATCGGCGTAAAGCTCAGCACACTTTCGGCCAAGCAGGCGGAGTATCTGGGTGTACCGGTCGAAGGGCCGTTCAAGCCGGACATGTATCGGTACTAGAGCAGTTCTTCTATTTGTGTGGCGTTTTCAGGGGAGTGCGGGGTGTTTTCTTGAGGAAAGCGCCACTCGATAGCCGCGGTTTCCCTCCACAGCAGTAGGAGAACGGCTATAAGTTTCCGGCGGAACGATTTTCTACTGAAGTGAGTGCGATCCCAGGCAAGGCGCGAAGACAAAACGCGCCGAGCTTGGGATCGCGCGCGTATGCACCTTAAACAGCCGCAGGACCCGCGTGCAGTTATCCCTTGGCAGTTATGCCTGATAGAGCGGCGGCGGAATCTGTTCTTTGGCCGCTGCTCTTCCGTCCCACAAATCGCTTTGCGATGCTGGTTCTCTGTGCTCTCCTAAAAGTACCTGCCTATGCTCAAGCGACTCGAAGCCTATTTTGAATTCACCCGCCTGGGGACCAACTGGCGCACCGAGATTCTGGCCGGTGTTACGACGTTTGTGACCATGGCCTACATCGTCCTGGTCAATCCGGCCATTCTGGCAGATGCTGGAGTTCCCCTCCCCGCGGTGACTGCCGCTACCTGTCTCTCGGCGGCCTTTGGCTCCATTCTCATGGGCATCGTGGCGCGCTATCCCATCGCTCTGGCTCCCGGCATGGGACTCAATGCCTATTTCACCTACACGGTCTGCATCAAGATGCATATTCCCTGGCAGACGGCGCTGGGCGCGGTGTTTCTCTCCGGCGTTATTTTTCTCGCGTTGACCGCCGCAGGCATCCGCCAGATGATTCTTCGCGCCATTCCGCATGAGCTTTATGCTGCGGTGGCGAGCGGCATCGGGCTCTTTATCGCCTTCATCGGCTTTCAACACGCGGGGCTTGTGGTGCGCGACCCGAATACGCTTGTGGGGCTCGGCAACATCAGGAATCCCACCACCGCTCTGGCGCTGTTCGGCTTGCTGCTGATGGTGGCGCTTGAGGTGAAGAAGATTCGCGGCTCGATCCTCATCGGCGTGCTCAGCGTGACGGTGCTTGCATGGGCCTTTGGGATGGTGCACTGGACTCCTGCTGTCGGTGGCTTTCATTCTCTCGCCGCTACGGCGTTCAAGCTGGATATTTTTGGGGCTCTGCATAAAGGGCTGCTTGAAATCATCTTTGTCTTCTTCTTTGTGGATCTGTTCGACAACCTCGGCACCCTGGTGGCTGTTACCAAGCGTGCGGGGCTTATTGAGCACGACCACACCATTCCCCGGCTCGACCGCATCCTGTTTGCCGACGCGACGGCCACGGTCTTCGGCTCCTTGACCGGAACTTCGACCGTGACCAGCTATGTCGAGTCCACTGCGGGCGTGGCTGCGGGAGGCCGCAGCGGCATCACGGCCATCGTGACCGGGGTGCTCTTTCTGGGAGCGATCGGGGCCGCGCCTTTCATCGGCATCGTGCCCCAGGCGGCCACGGCTCCGGCGCTCATCTTGGTCGGCTCGCTGATGCTGGCCAGCATTACGGAGATTCGCTGGACTGAGCCGCTGGTCGCCGTTCCCGCCTTCCTGACGCTGATTCTCATTCCGCTTACCTATTCCATTGCCAACGGACTTGGTTTTGGCATGATTGCCTGGGCAGTTCTTCACCTGATTGCCGGCAAAATTCGCAAGCAGGACTGGCTGCTCTACATTTTGGCGATCCTGTTTCTCATCCGCTTTCTCTATCTGGGAACAAGCTGAGCGGCAACGATGCTCGCGCGCGGCGGCCAAGCAGGGGTGACTCCTCTTGTCCCCGCATTGCGTGGAGAGCTAAACTCTCATCTCAACTCCCTTGTAGTATGAGAAAGAAGCTTACGCCACAGCGTATTCACCACGGCAGGGTTCGGGCCGTCGTGTGCCAGGATGGCGCTTGGGCCGGAGAAGCGGATGCAGACGATCTGGAATCGGTGGTTGGGCAGGGGTGGCCAAGGAAAAAGCCCGCAGTTGACGCTACCTAAGCTGGCCGGCGCGGCAGCCGCATCCCTGGCGTTGGCACTAGGACTCTCGGCCTGCCAGAATGTAGCCAGCTTCAAGCCATCCAGCCTGGTGCGGGTCATCGATGCCTCGTATACCGCGCCGGCCGTCAATGTGTATGTCGCGAACGAGATGCTCGCCGCTAACATCGGTCAGGGCATCATCAGCAACTACGGCACGCTGGCCCCCTCCGCAGCCGCGCTCATCAAAGTGACTGCCGCGACGGGAGGCGCTGCGCTGGTGACTACCACAGGCACTCTGCTGGCCGGCGCGCAGCACTCCGTCTTTCTTACCGACAATGGTGCATCGGCAACCGGCTACGTTGTCACAGTTCTCGAAGACCAGAACGTGGCGGCTGCTTCAGGCCGTTCGGCTTTTCGGTTTCTCAATCAGGCTCCCAATACGGGTGCGGTCGATATCTACATGGTGCCCGGCGGCAGCACGCTGGCGGACACGATTCCGCTGGTGACAGCGCTGCCGGTCGGGGGAACAGCCGGCTATATTAGCTTTCCTGCGCAGACGGTCGCCATGGTGATTACGCCCACGGGCGCAGGCACGGCTGCCACGACCCCCAAGTACACCTCCTCGCCTATTGGTCTCACTGGTGGAGAGGTCCGCACCGTTCTTATCCTCGATACCAAGTTGACCAGCAATCCGCCTGTTCAGGTGTTCACTGCCAGCGATGTGAATTAGAGTCGTTGTCATGGAAGCGGCACTCGGCGCATCGGGTTGAGTGAGTGGCGGCGAACCCACTAAACTTTCGACAGATGCATTTCTTCGGTCGGTTGCTGCTCTCACTGTCGTTCTGGCTGCTCGCGGCCAGTTTTTCCCGTGCGGCCGATGGCTACCGCGTTGTGCACAGCTATCCCCATGACCCGCAGGCCTTTACCCAGGGTTTGCTCTACGCGGATGGACATCTTTACGAGAGCACCGGCCTGAGCGGGCGCTCCTCGCTGCGGTCGGAGGACCTGGAGTCGGGGCGCATCCTGCAGCGCGGGGAGGTGCCGGCGAAGTATTTTGCCGAAGGGCTCGCCGCGTGGGGCAGCACGCTCGTTCAACTCACATGGCAATCGCATGTCGCGCTTGTTTATGACCGCTTCAGCTTTCGTCTTTTGCGCACCTTTCCGTATACGGGCGAGGGATGGGGGCTTACCGAGGACGGCAGAAGCCTGATTCTCAGCGATGGCAGCGCCACACTCCGCTTTTTCGATCCCGCGACCTTTCGCGAGGTTCGCCGCATCACGGTCAAAGATCATGGCACACCGGTCGCCGAGCTCAACGAGCTGGAATACGTACACGGCCAGATCTACGCCAACATTTGGCACTCGGACCGCATTGCGCGCATTGCGCCCGCCACCGGCAAGGTGCTGGGCTTTATCGATCTTGCCGGATTGCTGCCCGCGGCTCAGCGATCCGATCCGGAGGCGGTGTTGAACGGCATCGCCTACGACTCCGCACAAGACCGGCTGTTCGTTACCGGCAAGCTCTGGCCGCGAATTTTTGAAATCAAGGTTGTGCCGGAGCCGGCGAAGCCTGTTTCCGTTCGCCTGGGCAAATAGCGGATCGAGAGACAGGGCCGGATTAGTCCAGGGCAGACTAGGGGAATTGTGACCAGGCGATTGCTGCGTCACAGTCGGCTCGCCTTTGCTTTGGGTATACTCAAGCCAAAAGGCAAGCAATGGATTTATCGAACCTCTCTTTTTCAGATTCCCTGCATAGCGCGGCCATTCTGACTAT
>JAATGG010000186.1 GCA_015654835.1 Terriglobales bacterium | reverse complement strand
TCAGTAATACTTTGAGGCGGCACAAGAAAGGAACGAGGCAGACAGTCAAGTTCACAGGCCCAACGGCCAGCACGATCATGCATTGAGGTTATCCGGGCCCTGAAAATCAATTGAGAGGAGTTTTCTTCATGAAAAGAGTGATGCTATGGGGATGGGGACTCGCAGTTGGATCGGCCTTATTGCTACCCTTCTCCCCAACAGGAGTCAGCTATGCGCAAAGCACGAACTCGGGTGACATTCGCGGAACGATAACCGATACGTCCGGCGCAGTGATCTCGGGCGCTACAATTACCGTTCTGAATACGAACACCGGAATTTCCAAGAATTACACCTCCGATGAGGCGGGCCTTTATGACACTTCCTCAATCGTAACCGGATCCTATACCATCACCGTTTCCAGAGAAGGATTCGGCAAAAGCATTCGCGGCCCCATCACCCTTCAGGTCGGTACGACCACCATCAACGTGCAATTAAGCGTCGGTGATGTTACGCAACAGGTGATCGTCAACACGGAAGATATCCCCCTCTTGAATACCGACTCCAATGAACAGTCGACGACTCTCGATTCCGTCTCGATGTCGCAGTTGCCGAACGTCGGCAATGACTGGGAATCATTTTCGATCCTGCTCCCGGGAGCCCAGGGCAATACCCAGGGAACCTCTCTTTCCAACGGATGGCAGGGCAGCAACAATCCGCAACAGTATGTTTCGGCCAACGGAAGCCTTCCCTATAGCGCTATCCTCGCTGACGGCGCCATGACCACCTTGCCTTCGAGCGGCAATGCCGATGTTTCCATCTTCGAAACCGTTTCCGAACTCCAGGTCATTACCTCCAACTTCTCTGCGCAGTACGGAATCGGCGGCATCGTTTTCAACCAGATCAGCAAGGGCGGTACCAATCGATTCCACGGTTCGGCCTATGAATACTTTCAGAACGACGCGCTGAATGCCGCTAGTTATGGTTTTGGCACCCCAATCGCAGTCACTCCCGTTCGCTACGACAACTTCGGCGGATCAATCGGGGGGCCCATCCTCAAGAAGAAGATGTTCTTCTACTTCGACTTCGACAAGACTACCAACAACAGCACTTACAACGGCTTCATCACTGTCCCCACGCAGGCGATGCGCAATGGCGATTTTACTGGCATGCCGACCCTCTATGACCCCACCAGCCAGACGGTCGTCAACAATGTTGTGACTCGAAAGTCTTTCGAGCAGGAAGGCTATGGCAACACGATTCCTTCTAAACTCGTAGATCCCGTGGCAAACGCACTTCAGGCCTACTATCCCTTGCCGAATGCCACGCCCCAAAGTTATAGCCAGGGAGTGCCGAACTCAAACTACTACTACACCGCACCGATCAAACTTCCTTACACGAAGTTCTTTGGACGGCTCGATTACGACATCACACCCAACAACCGGCTGACCATGACTGATACGCAGCGTGACAACCCTACCCAAAACGCGGGGATTGGCACGGCATACTGCCCGATGGACTGTGTGAATGGCGACGTAGACAGCAACGCTGCCCAGATCTCCGACGTTTGGAATATCAACCCGGCGATGATCAATGAAGCGCGCATGGGCTTCACCTCTGAACTGAACTTCTATATCCCCGAATCACTGAATAAGAACATTCCCCAGCAACTCGGTTGGCAGTTTGCTAAGGCCAACCTCTTCCCTACCCTCAATATCTCCGGAGCCTGTTGCTACGGACTGAACTCTGGCTTCCAGGTTCTTCAGAAGGAATTCGTCTACGATCCCTCTGACGTCATCACAATGATTCGCGGCAAGCACATCATCCACTTCGGTGGGGAATTCTTGATGTGGCAAGCCAATCAGACAAACGGCAATCAATTCAACTCGGGCAACTTCACTTTCTCTGGCGCCTACACGCAATCTGGGGTTGGGGACAGCACGACGGGCTTAGCCTATGCCGACTTTATGCTCGGACAGGTAAATGCTTGGTCTGCGAGTGTGCAGCCTGAATCTGGCGCACGGATGAAGATGCCGCAAATGTTCATCCAGGACGACATTAAGCTGCGTCCCAACTTCACACTCAATGCCGGCATCCGCTACCAGATTTTCCACGGATGGAACGAAGTCAAAAATAATATCGCCGCCTTCGATCCCGAGGTGTTCAATCCTGCATCGGGAACCAACGGCGCCATCTGGTATGCGTCCACGGGAGCCCATGGGCGCAGGTCGCTTGAGGCCAATGTCCTTGGCACGATGCTGCCCCGTGTTGGCTTTAACTGGGCACCAAATCCAACCACTACACTACGTGGTGGATTTGGTATCTACTCCTATGACTGGAGCACCAATGTGTACGGCGGCGGTCTGGGGAACGCCTTCATCACCCAGGGCAGCGCAACCGACCAGACGAATGGCATCGCGCCCGTCACCACCTTTTCGTCCACGGGCGCGAACCTTCCTTATGTCGCACCCACAACCGATCCAACCGCACTCAATGGGCAGAGCGTGACTTACACGCAATATCACACCCCGATTCCAAAGATCTATCAATGGAACGTTGCCGCCCAGCGTACACTGGGTTTCAGCATGGTGGCCGAACTGGCCTATGTTGCTAGTCACGGCTTTAACCTTAGCTTCCCGGTCGACATCAACCAGGTTCCTGAGAGTCTGCTGGCTCCTGACGACAGCCCGAATTCGCGCCCCTATCCAATTTACGAGAGCATTAGCGGGAGCACCAACAATGCCATCTCCAACTACCACTCGCTGCAGGCTTCGATCATCAAGCGCTTAACCTCAGGCCTCAGCTTTGAGTTCAACTACGTGTGGTCGCACTTCCTCGACGATCAGGATTCCGCCGCGGAAAACGGTATCGGTGGAACCCAAATCTATCAAAGCTCCTATGCGCCTTCCGCCAACTATGGCGCGTCGAACTTCGATGTTCGCAGTGCTTTCAAGGGCAACGCCGTCTATCAACTGCCTATCGGCAGAGGCAAGGCGTTCCTCAATCACAGTAGCCTACTCGATGAGATCCTCGGTGGATGGCAGATTTCCTCCACTATAATCCTTAATTCGGGCAATCCGTTTACACCCTACATCAGCGGAAACAACAACTCCTACTCTCAGGCCGGAAACTGGTTTCCGAATGTGATCGGCAAAACTCGGCCCGCACACCGCAGCATTCAGCACTGGTACGAGCCGTCCGCCTTCGCTCTTCCTGCTAATGGCACCTTTGGTGACATGCGCAGAAACAGCCTCGTGGGTCCGGGCCTGAATGTTGTCAATCTTTCGGCAGGCAAGACTTTCACTTTGCACGATCAGATCCAACTGCAAATTCGTGCCGACAGTACAAATGCTTTCAACCATCCGAGCTTCGGTCCTCCGAACCAGGCATTGGTTCCCGATAGCACTCCTGACGCGAACGGAGTCACAACCTTCTCTCAGACAGGAACAAGCATTTCACAGGTAACAGTTGGCGGACGCACCGTTCAGTTGAACGCGCGTATCTCCTTCTGAACCTGTCTTTCAACGGACAACCGGAGCCTGCTATGGATCATCGTTCACAGCAGGCTTTTCTTTCACGCGAAGAAGTGGCATACCATCGCTCTTCGGCGTTGATTGCATCGCGCGCGGCCGATGCCCGAGCGCGCAACCAAAAGATGGATCAAGCTGCCCGTTATGTCCTGCGCCAGCAGGAAACTCCTTCCCTGCTCAACAAAATCCATGCTCTGATCCTAGCGCAGTCCAAATCTATTATTCTTCAGCTGGGTTTCTTACTGTTTGGCAAGGTCAGCCGAGCCCGCAATAATGCACTCACCAGTAGCGACGGCAGACTGGAACTCATTTAGACTTGGCATCGAGCCTCCAGGAAACCGCCTGGGTACAAGAGCCACACGTATGGCGAAGATCGTAACTTGAGGAACCAAGAGCTGAAGCACAGGCAATGGTTATCTTAGCTAAGCGAAGGCATCATCACCGGCGAAGAGCGCAATATTCTCTCACTCAAAGCGGGCAGACATTGGCCGGTACGGCGGATAATGCGCACTTTGAAGACGGATTTTCTGAGATCGTCGGACTCGATAACAAGCCACAATTTTGCGCTGCCAGCTAAATGCGTGAACGGCATGGATTTTCGCGCCTAATCGTAGTCGCGGAGCCCCAAGCCGCTCGCCAATTGCGATTCTGTTGTTTGCCCACGCAGGCTGCAGACTAGAAGTTTGTTTCGATGACCTCTAGCAGAGAGTGGGGCGCTGGAGCATCGTCGGTCAGATCCCAAAACATAATGCCGCCATACTTCTTTCCTAGTTTTGTCTCCTGAGCCATGGTTGACTCGCCGACATAATGGAATGCCAGTCCATCGTCGAGTGGTCCACCACCCACCAGATCAACTTTCCAGGCATTGGGATAGGCGGCGAGGATTTTCTTATAGCTTTCTTCGCGGCCGTCGTCATCGCTTGATCCAAAGAAGGGAACGCCCAGGACCAGCTTTGATGCAAGAATCTTCTTCTGGTTGGCGTAAAAATCTAGAGCGGCGACAGCGGCGCCGTAGGAAGCGTAGTTCATGATATTTAGCAGATCGAATTGGCGCAACGCCGCATCTGGCATCGATCCTTGAAGATATCTGGCAACAGCGGCAGTTATCAGTTTACCTTCTGGATGAAAGGCTGCGGTTAAAGCTGTTGTGAAAGTGAGATACGGTGCGCCCATATTGCTGGGGTCTTCGATATCGAAGTCGACCCCATCCAAGTTATGGGTTGAGACAAAGGCGCGCAGAGAAGCCACTACTGGTTCCGAAAGGCCTACATTATAAAATTGAATGATGCGCTGATCGCCACCACCCCCACCTATGGAGGCGACAACCCGAACCCCTGCGGCATGAGCGGCACGGACAATCATGTCGATGTCGGCGTCGGTTTCGCCGTCGATCGAGAACCGCATATCACTGGCCGCCGTACATACTCCGTCACATTTGGGAGGATTGGCAAAAGCCAGATAGAGATCAGTAATTTTGCCGAATTGTATTGTCTTCGAGAGCGCCCTGTAGTTCGATTGCTGGCCCGCAAAGAGATAGGCGATCAGGTGAGGAGAGAGCGCGGACTGCGGAGGAGGAGCAGCCGATCGGGCCAATGACAGCGCCGAAGCAGGCGTCGCAAGCCCGCTCTGAGCGCAGGAGAAACAATCACTTGCAGCGACGATCAGAGCCGCAACCGTGAAGCTTATGAGAAGCCGGTATGCAAGTTTGTTATCCACGGAGACTCTCAAAAACCGCACCTCCTTGCGGGGTTTTGGCCAGTCGCTGGCGTCTTAATAATGCATCATTAGCAAGAAAAGAGTATTGCATCTGCCTGCCCCAATGTGCAAGCCTATTTTATAACTTGTCTAAAAACTAAGTTGATCGTCGCAGGAGCATATGTGCGAAAGCGATGTAGATCATGGATTCTGCCGAGGAATGTAGCACTTCATAGTCTTTGCTGACACGGCGTGGTTCCGAAGAGACAAAATAACCGCATCAGCACAGCACGGGCTGCAACGCAGTTTTGGACGCCGACCAAGTGAACCATGACCGCCAGCAAATTGCCCTGCGTGTCTGGTTCGATATGCCCTTTGCGACCCTTGACCTTTTTGCCTGCTTCATAGCCACGCGCCCCCCTTTTAATACCGTATTGGCCGATTGCGAATCGATGATCGCCACCGTAGGCGAGGCGTTTCGTCCTGCCACCTTGCGGCCCTGCTCGCGCAGTGACTTCGCCACTCGCTCCCACATTCCCTCGTCCCGCCACGTCCGGAACTGTTGATGCACGCTCAGCCGCAGAGGGAAATTGGTGGGCAACTGCCGCCGCTGGCAAACAGTCTTCACGACATACAAAAGGGCGTCCACACACGGCGAAGTTCATACTTCCTAGGACGCCCTCTAGCATGGCGGTTCCCGCGAGGCCGCTTCGGCAACGGCTCCAGTTTGCTCCACTGCGCATCGGTCAGATCATTCGGATACATGCTTAGAGGCTAAGCCCGGCAAAAGAAGGTTGATTATCCCTTGGGGAGGGGGGGGCGACCAGTATCCGAAGATACATTGCGGGCGTCATGTCCAATTGGCACTTGAGAGGATCGAACCGACTGAGCCGGGCATCGCAGCGCCCGGCACTCGGTTAGTGATTGAGCAGGCCCGGAATTACCGGTGCGTCGGGAAATACCGTCGAGAGCGTAAGTTCGTGAAACCTCGCCGCCTCTTCTGCGCGCACCAACTCTACGTTCTTCACGCGAACCTCCGCATCCTTGCCGAGAACCAGGCGCCTCGGAACGTCCTGGGTATTCGCCAGTTTCACGATTACATCGGCAATTTTTTTGGGATCGCCCTCTGCTTTTCCACGAACCGCGGCCAGTAACTTGTAGATGCTACCAACCGACTCTTCATACTCGGGCATGACCTTCGGAGAGTTCTCACCCGCCCGCTGTGCCCAGTTCGTGCGTATACCACCGGGCTCCAGGGTGCATACCTTGACGCCAAACGGCGCCACCTCGCCAGCAAGCGAGTCACTGAAGCCCCCCACCGCCCACTTTGCCGCGTGATAAGGAGAGTTGCCTGGCATCGCGATGCGCCCACCAACAGACGACACTTGGAAGATGTGCCCGCTCCTCTGCTTGCGCATTATAGGTAGCGCTGCATGAGTCGTATACACGACGCCGAACAGGCATGTCTCGACGACATCGCGAAACTGCTCGGAGGTCATCTGCTCAAACGGGGCAAAATATCCATAGCCCGCATTGTTCACAAGCACATCGAGACGACCATACTTATCCAACGCGGTCTGCACGGCGGCCTTTGCAGCCTCTTCCTCCCGAACATCCAACTTCACCGGTGTGATGCGCTCCCCATACTGCTCAACCAGAAGGCTCAACTCTTCCAGACGCCGTGCTCCTGCAACAACACGATCTCCTGCTGCCAACGCAGCCTTCGCAATGTCGAGCCCCAGGCCGTTGCCACTTCCTGTAATCAACCAAACTTTAGCCATGATTCTGGCCTCCTAATACATGAGATTCAATAATGAGCAAGTGGTTGCTCATTTATTTGCGGCAGACAAGTTTATTTCGCCATCTGCCAAAATGCATCAAAGGCCTGTTCTATGAGCAGCACCTTCTGCCGCGGCTTCTTGGCCGCCATTTCCATGACGGCCTCCTGCATCGCCATCATTGCGGAAGAAGCAAAGCCGGGAGGCAAAGCCTTGAACGCGCCGCGTTTGCTGAGCTCGACCATGGCCTTTGCCACGGCACCGCGCTCAGCATTCATCCGCTCCCTGGTTGCCGCAGAGACGACCGCGGAGAGATTGAGCAGCACCGATACCTTTCGCTCCTCCGGTTTCTCCATCGCCCAGCGCAGATATTCCGTCCAAATGTGCCGCGCGCGTTCGCGAAGTCCAGATTGGTGCGGAAAATCTGCAAGGATGCGCCGATATGTTTCGGTCTTTAATTCGACATACAGTTCGTTCAACAGGTCGTCTTTGGAAGAAAAGTACGTGAACATCGTCCCTTCGGCCAGGCCTGCTCCCTTGGCTATATTCGCAGTGGAGGCGCCCAGACCTACTTGTGCAATCTCGCGCACAGCCGATTGCAGGAACGCCTGTCGTTTTTCCGGACTTTTGGCTCTAGCCATACCTAACGATGCTAACGCACCAGCATCCCCACACCCTATAAAAGGTCAGCCTAGCTCTGGTTTCATCGGCGTGTGCGCAAGGAAGCACCTCGCCATATTGCGCCTTCTGCGTGCCTATCGGACAGCCTGCCAGAAAAACCCGCAATTCTGCAGCCATACCACAAATGTAGCGCAAGGAACGGGATGAAGGCCTGGAGCTTCACCCCGGAGTTCTATAGGTGCGTCTGATCGCGAATTTGGTTTATTGTTGAAGACATCGGCACACATCACGGGATCCCCCCCTGCACCATCATCTTTACTCAAGCGAATTGTCGATTTCTAACTTAGATATCGTCGAATATGAAGACAACAATAACGCGGCGGCGCCGGAAGGAATCGTAAAGTCTCAATGCACTCGTCCGTCTAATTTTGTTATTGGTTGCGGCTCGATGCGCTTGATCGCAGAAAGCCCCTTTGACCTACGACAAGCCCTGGCATTCCAGTGACGAGGTGAGACAGGAACAGCGCCTTAAAAGTTATCCCGAACCACGGTATTCTATCGATGCAATCCATGTCTACACGCTAGCCGAGCTAATTGACCTCGTAGAGTCTCACAATCCTGAAACACACGCAGCATGGCTGAACGCCAAGGCTGAGGCCGCTTCAGTAGGAGTTTCCAAAGCCGCGCTTTTTCCCGCGGTAGCACTCGCGTATACTTCGCGCGAAGGCATGCTGATTGACGCTGGGTTTCATTGGCAGGCCATCGGGCTTTTCCAGCCAACACTCAACTTGAATTATCTGATCTTCGATTTCGGCAGGCGGAGTAGCATCATCGCTAAGACAAAAGTCACCTTAATTGCGGCGGATTTTGCATTCAATAACACCCATTGAAAGCTTATTTACGCAGTAACTGTCGGCTACTATCGATTGCAGAATGCACTTGGACAGCAGGACGCCGCCCAGACGACACTGGTGAACGCGCAGACTGTACAGAAGGACGCAGAAGCGCGTCTCAATCACGGCTTGGCAACCCTGCCCGATGTACTCGAAGCCACGGCCGCAGCGGCACAGGTAGATTACGACCTACAAGCCGCACTCGGAGCGGTGAAAATTGCGCAGGGAGATCTGGCATCGACTCTTGCTCTTCCTGCTGCAACGAAGCTTCGCGTCGAGACCATCGATGCGCTGTCGATTCCCGATGTGGTGACCGAAACCGCAGACTAGACCGCGCACGCTTTATCTGATGAAGATTTCCCTGCCGCAAGAGCGTGTGTTTGGAACCGCCAGAGAGATACCCGAGCCCTTTAGAACTGCACAGCTAGGCCGTATCGACATATAGCCTCAGGTGCAACCAAGCGCAGGCGAGGGCTACGAAAGCTTTGAAACAGGCTTTTGATTTTTCGTATCGTGTTGCGAACCTTCGGAAACACTTGAGTTTGCTGAAGCATCGTTCGATGCG
>JAATGG010000226.1 GCA_015654835.1 Terriglobales bacterium | reverse complement strand
TGCCGGGGCAGATCATCCAGAGCATTCGCAGGGCGGAAACCAACGACCCGGTGATCATGCTGGACGAGATCGACAAGCTGGGACGCGATTTCCGCGGCGATCCGTCGTCGGCGCTGCTGGAGACGCTGGATCCGGAGCAGAACTGCACGTTCCGCGACAACTATCTGGACGTGCCGTTCGATCTGTCGAAGGTGCTGTTCATCTGCACGGCAAACATGCTGGACCCAGTTCCTCCTCCGCTGCTGGAT
Source organism: Terriglobales bacterium (assembly GCA_015654835.1). GTDB lineage: Bacteria > Acidobacteriota > Terriglobia > Terriglobales > Acidobacteriaceae > Telmatobacter. Next base: position 7,411 of record JAATGG010000226.1, on the reverse strand, counting down.
CGGATGGAACTGATCCCGTTGCAGGGGTACAGCGAAGAGGAGAAGGTGCACATTGCCTTCCAGTACCTGATTCCGCGGCAGATCAAGGAGAACGGAATCACGGCGGAGCAGATCGAATTTCCCGAAGACGCAGTGCGCTGGATCGTGCGGCACTACACGCGGGAGGCCGGAGTCCGCAAACTGGAGCAGGTGTTGGGTACCGTCTGCCGGAAGGAAGCGCGGCGCGTGGTCGAAGGACACGCAGAAAAGCTGGTGGTGACGCGCGAGGTGCTGAAGGAGTTCCTCGGCGGCATTCAGGTACGCGTGGAAACCGAGGTAGCCGAGCGGGTGAAGCGGCCGGGCGTAGCGGTCGGACTGGCCTGGACACCGGCGGGCGGCGACATCCTGTTTATTGAAGCCAACCGCATGAAAGGCAAGGGCGGCTTTACCATGACGGGGCAGATCGGCGAGGTGATGCAGGAGTCGATGCAGGCCGCGCTGACGTGGGTACGGTCGAATGCCGGCCTGTTGGGCTTGAACGAAGACTTTACCAAGGACATCGACCTGCATATTCACGTACCGGCAGGCGCGATTCCCAAGGACGGGCCCTCGGCCGGCGTTACCATGGCGACGGTGCTGGCTTCGCTGCTGACCGACACCCCGGTGCTGCCGCTGACGGCAATGACCGGTGAGATTACGCTGAGCGGCAACGTGTTGCCGGTAGGCGGAATCAAGGAGAAGTTTCTGGCGGCTCGCAGGGCAGGAGTGAAAACCGTCATTCTGCCCGCCGACAACCGGCAGGACGTGGAAGAGGATTTGACGCCGGAGATGATGGAGGGCGTGACGGTACATTATGCCCGGCACATCGAGGACGTGTTGAAGGTGGCTCTGCCGCTGTTGAAGGCGCGTCCCGACACGTTCTCCGACGATCAGGCGGTGGGCGCTACGGCGTAATCCGCTTGCAATTTACCCAGAAAAGGCCGGCGAACCTGCCGGCCTTTTCTGTTGCCCGCGGGGGAGAGAGACGGGCGATATTGATCTTCAGCTTCCCGACTGATCGTGGCGGGCAGCGTCTAAAGCACAGGCGGTATTCTTCTAGTGATGCGAGTGCATGTTTTATCTTTTGGGGTGTTGAAGGATTGGCTGGGCGCGTCATCGGCCATGGTCGAAGTGCCGGAAGGCGCAACGGTCGCGGCGCTGCTGGAACTTTTGACTGCGAACCAGCGGGCGAATGAGGCTGCGAGGCGTCCGGCGAACCAGTTTGTGCGATTGCTGCGCGGGATTGCGGTGAGTGTAAATGCCGAGTATGCGACGGCGAGTCAGGTGCTGAGCGATGGCGACGAAGTGGGATTGCTGCCGCCGGTCTCCGGCGGAGCCCCGGACGATCCAGAGCAGGAAGCGAGCGGTTCGGTTGTGATCGCGTTGACGCGCGAGACGATCGATGCGGAGAAACTGGTGGGGGCGGCCAAGCGGGGCGAAGATGGCGCGGTGCTGGTGTTCGATGGCATCGTGCGCAACAACTCCCACGGACGGCAGACGCTTTATCTGGATTACGAAGCGTATGAGGAGATGGCGGCGAAGCAGATGGCGGAACTGGCGCGGGGGGCCCTGGACCGGTTTGGCGTGCGGCACGTGACGATGGTGCACCGGCTGGGCAAGCTGGAAGTGGGCGAAACCAGCGTGTTGATCGTGGTGGCTTCGACACATCGCGGGCAGGGATATGAGGCTTCGCGGTGGCTGATCGATACGCTCAAGCAGACGGTGCCGATCTGGAAGAAAGAAGTGTTTGTGGACGGCGCTGTCTGGGCGGCGGGCGACCCGTTTCCGGCGGGGATCGCGGTGGGTCCTCCCGATGCGGAGTGAGCCGGAGGCGACGCGGCGGTCTGCGGGCCGCTGGATAAGGCTGGTTGCGCCGGCAGTGCTGGCGGCTGCTCTGGTTCAAGGAGCGACAGCCCAGGAAGTTACGCTGCATGTGGATGTGAAGCTGGTGCACGTGTTCGTGAACGTGACGGACGCGCGAGGTGCGTTGGTCGGAGGGCTGACGCGCGAGGATTTTGCCGTTGCGGAAGACGGGCGTCCGCAGCGAATTGCGATTTTCGAGCGCCAGTCGGAGATGCCGCTCAGCCTGATGCTCGCCGTCGACACCAGCGGCAGCGTACGCAAGGACATGGCGCAGGAGCAGGAAGCGGCACGGCACTTCGTCCATGCGCTGATGCGTCCGCAAGACCAGATGGGATTGCTGGAGTTTGCCACCGATGTGCGGGAACTGACTCCCTTCACCAACAAGGTGAGCCAGATCGACCGTGGACTGGGCCAGTTGCGCGGGGATTACGCGACGGCGCTTTACGACGCGATTTATCTAGCGTCGCAGCGGCTGGGGCCGAAGGACGGGCGCAAGGTGCTGGTGCTGGTTTCAGATGGCGGCGATACCGTGCAGAACACCACCTACGCCCAGGCGCTGGAGCAGGCTCTGCGCAACGAAGTGATGATTTATAGCATTATCGATGTGCCTATCGAGGCTAGCGCGGGGCGCGATCTGGGCGGGGAACACGCACTGATCACATTGGCAGAGCAGACCGGCGGCAAGAGCTTTTATGTGAGCGACGGCGGACTGGACAAGGCCTTTGCTCAGGTTAGCGAGGACCTGCGCACGCAGTATCTGCTGGGCTATTATCCGCAGCACCAGGAGCCGGGCAGGATCTTTCATCGGCTTCAGGTGACGGTGCCCCGAGCCGCCGCGGAGGCCTTCAATATCCGCTATCGGACTGGATATTACGGGGACAGGCCGGCGAAGGCGAATTAGATCTCAAGATGTTGCGGGGCAGTCCCGCGCTATATACTCCGGCCATGCGTACCCAAGTGATTGCTGCCGTTATTTCATTGGCCATTGTTTCTTCTCTGAGTTATGCGCAAGCGCCCGTCGAGCAGAAGCCCGCGACTGCCGCCGAGGCGCAGAATTTTGTGGACCGTACCAATGCCGAGCTGTTGAAGCTGTCGGCCGACGCTTCGCACGCGGAGTGGACAGCGGAAACCGACATCACCGACGACACCGAAGCAACCTCGGCGCTGCTGAACGAGCAAGCCACTGCGCGCGCCTTGGCGCTGACTGCAGAGAGCCACCGCTTCGACCACGTGACCTTGCCGCCGGAGCTGAAGCGGCAGATTATGCTGCTGCAGGTGGGTGCGCCGGCTGCGCCGAAAGACCCGAAGCTGCTGGCCGAGCAGTCGCAGCTTGCGGCGCAGTTGACGGGCATGTATGGGAAAGGCAAGTTCTGCCCCGATACGCCTGCCGGAGAGCCGTCTGCGGCGTCTGCGAAGTGCCTGAGTATCGATGAGATTTCAAACATCATGGCCAAGTCGCGCGATCCTGAAGAACTGACGCGGCTGTGGGTGGGCTGGCACGCAATCGGCGCGCCGATGAAGGACAAGTACGCGCGCTTTATCGAACTGCAGAATATCGGTGCGACGGAGTTGGGGTATCACGATACGGGCGAACTGTGGCGGGCGGGCTACGACATGACTCCGGCGCAGTTTTCCGCCGAACTGGAGCGCGCATGGACGCAGCTCGAACCGCTTTATCGAGAATTGCACACCTATGTGCGCGGGCGGCTGATTGCGAAGTATGGCAAGGCTGCGGAGCGCGCCGACGGGATGATTCCCGCGCAACTGCTGGGCAATATGTGGGCGCAGGAGTGGGGCAACATTTACGACCTTGTTGCGCCGACCGATCCGAAGTTGTCGCAGTTCAAGCCGATTGATCTTGAGGCTGCCTTGAAGCAACAGATCGCGGCGAAAGACCCTGCGGCTGCGCCGGCGTTTGCCATGGGCATCGACCTGAGTTCGGATGCCGGCCATGCGGCCAAACTCGCGGCCGGCAAAGACATGGTGCACTACGGGGAAAGCTTCTTTACTTCGCTGGGCTTCGCACCGTTGCCGAAGACCTTTTGGGAGCGGGCGCAGTTTGTGCATCCACGCGATCGCGATGTGGTGTGCCATGCGTCGGCATGGGATCTGGATTCGGTTGAGGACCTGCGGGTGAAGATGTGCATCGAGGTCAATGCCGACTACTTCACGACGGTGCATCACGAACTCGGGCATAACTTCTATCAGCGCGCGTATAACCGGCAGCCGTTCCTGCTGCGCGGCGGAGCCAACGACGGATTTCACGAGGCGATTGGCGACTCGATTGCGCTGTCGATTACGCCGGGATATTTGAAGACCCTGGGGCTCACGGAGACAGAGCCACCGGCGGAGGCAGACATTCCGCTGCAGTTGCGTACGGCTCTGGACAAGATTGCGTTTTTGCCGTTTGCGCTGGCGCTCGATAAGTGGCGCTGGGAGGTGTTTTCAGGAGAGATCAAGCCTGCGGACTACAACAACGGCTGGTGGTCATTGCGGGAGAAGTATCAGGGCGTGGCACCGCCTGTCGAGCGCAGCGAAGCGGATTTCGATGCGGGTGCGAAGAACCATATTCCGACGAATGTACCGTATGCACGGTACTTTCTCGCGCGCATTTACCAGTTCCAGTTCTATAAGGCGATGTGCGATGCGAGCGGCTACAAGGGACCTCTGAACCGCTGCAGCTTTTATGGATCGAAGGCGGCGGGCGATAAGTTGAACAAGATGCTTGAGGCCGGCCAATCGCAGCCGTGGCAACAGACGCTGAAAGAAATGACCGGGACCGATCACCTGGATGCGCGGCCCATGCTCGACTATTTTGCTCCGCTCTATGCGTGGTTGAAAGAACAGAACAAGGCGAACGCCGGACGGTAGAGCCTTTTCGGAATGCATGCATTCCGAAAAGACTATAGCCGATGGGGCTTTGTTGCTTTCCCATCTTTCTGCAGAAACGCGGAAGGATGGGGAAGTAGCCCGGCTAGCGCAAGTTATGCGGGCTTGCAGGCGCGGGCCAGCACTTGCTCGTAATACTTGACGTAGTGGGGAACGACGAGCGAGGAACAGAAGTGCGTTTGAGCCGTTTTGCGGGCATTCTCGCGCATGGCTTCGAGGCGGCTGCGGTCTTTGAGCAGACCGATAATGCCGGCGGCCATCGCGTCCACATCGCCCACCGAATAAAGCAGGCCGGTGACTCCGTCTTCGATCAGTTCGGGCACGCCGCCTACGCGGGTGGCAATGGCGGGCACTTTGCAGGCCATGGCTTCGAGGGCCGCTAATCCAAACGACTCCAGTTCGCTGGGCATCAGCATGAGATCTGCGAGGGGCAGTAACTCGTTCACCTTATCCTGCTTGCCGAGGAAGTGGATGCGGGAGTGGATGCCGAGATCGTGCGCCAGCCACTCGGCCGAGGAGCGGTCGGGGCCGTCGCCCACCAGCACCAGCTTTGCCGGCACTTCACGCACTACCTTCGCGAAGACCCGCACCACATCCAACACGCGCTTGACGGGACGGAAGTTGGATAGATGCATGAGGATCGCTTCATCGGGAGCGGCCAGATGGAGCCGCGCCTGGGCGCGCTTGGCCTCATCGTCGATGGGCACATAGACATTGCAGTTGACGAAGTTGGGAACGACCTCGATGGGGCGGGTGACGCCGAAGTCCTCAAGGGTTTTTTCGCGCAAGTAGCTGGAGATGCTGGTGACTCCATCGCTCTCTTGAATGGCGTAGCGGGTGATGGGCAGATAGCTGCGGTCGAGCCCGACCAGGGTGATGTCGGTGCCGTGCAGGGTGGTGACGAAGGGCAGGCAGCGGCCGCGAGCGGCCAGCATCTGGCGGGCCAGCAAGGCGCTCACCGAGTGGGGAATCGCATAGTGGACATGGAGCAGGTCGAGATCGTAGAACTCGGCGACTTCGGCCATGCGCGAGGCCAGCGCCAGATCGTAGGGCGGGAACTCGAAGAGCGGATAGCTGGAGACAGGAACTTCGTGATAGAAAATGCCATTGTCGCGGCCATTGAGCCGGAAGGGCTGGGAGTAGGAGATGAAGTGAACTTCATGACCGAGTGCCGCCAGTTCGATGCCGAGTTCGGTGGCCACTACGCCTGAACCGCCGTAGGTGGGATAGCAGGTGATGCCGATGCGCATGGGCCCTTCTCGTCTTGCGTTTTTTGGGTTGCCCTTGTTTTGGACGTTCCTGGGCGGGGCGAAGATGCAGAGGCTCAGATTAAAGGTTTGTGGCAGACGGGTGCAGATGGGCGAAGGAGACGAGTTCGAGGGCGGCAAACTGGCGCAGCGTGGCGAGGGCTTCCCGCTCGATTGCCCGCGAGGCCAGCAGGCGGGTGTGGGCCTGGGCGAGGTCGGCATCGTTGTAACCGGGGTGCGAAACCAGTTCCCAAGTGCCGGGGGGCAGGTCTTGGAGAAGGGAAGCGACGGTGGCGGCATCGAGGGTTCCGGTAGCGAGCACGCCGATAGCGCCGTCGGTGGTTGCGAGTCCGGCGGCGGCTACATGCTTGCGGAAGGCAGGCAAGAAACTTCGCAGCAATTGAACTTCGGTTCTCCGCAGCCGGGGAGCGCCGGGGGTGGCACGCAGGCTCCACGCAGGCTCGAAGGGGTTGCGGATTGCGGGAATGCGGTGCGTGGCGGCAGCGCGGAGCACAGGCCGCAGCACGGCGGGAAACATATGGGTGTGCTTATGGGTATCGACGTGCGTGAGGGCAACTCCCTGGGCCTGCAACGCGGCGATTTGCGCGGCGGCTTCGGCCTCGATTTCAGAGGCGCGGATGCGGCCGGTGAGCAAGCGCTTGAGAAAGGCGCCCAGGGTGCGATGAAAACGGCCGGTGTGCGGGTCGATGAGAGTGGAGATTTCGCGAGCGGGCAGAACCGGGTCGCCATCTACGAGAACCACATGGCAGCCGACACCGAGCGATGGGGTGGAACGGGCGATTGCGACGGCCTGCTGCGTGGCGGCGGCGCGGGCCATGAGCGTGGTGCTGGTGAGCACTCCGGAGCGGTGAAGTTCGAGAATTGCCTGATTGACGCCGGAGGTCAGGCCGAAGTCGTCGGCATTGATGATGAGATAGCTCACCGGCTGAGTTTATCAATTTGGGGCGGCGCGTACCGTGACGAACAGACGGTTGGAGGTTCGCTGGGCTGAATGCCGGTTCGCTGATATGATGTTCAAAGGCCGTCCTAATGGCCTTCCTACCAGGTGCGGGCGGTTAGCTCAGTTGGTTAGAGCGCCTGCCTTACAAGCAGGATGTCCGGGGTTCGAGTCCCTGACCGCCCACCATTCAAAACATCAAGACTGCCAAGATCAGGAAAAGCTCGATAGATTTTTATCGTTTTCGGGTATTTACCCGTTACGGTCGTACGATGCAGATCCTCCTGGTCGGGCAATTGTGTTCTCATCAAATCCATGAGACTGCGCCGCACCGAACGCACACGCACCGGCCTGTCTTCGTCCTTTGGTCTTTTGCTGCTTTCCGGGTTATGGGCCGCCGCCTGGCTGCGCGCGGATCTGATGCCAAATTTCGGCG
>JAATGG010000265.1 GCA_015654835.1 Terriglobales bacterium | reverse complement strand
GGAATGATGGCGTATTCGAGGCAATGGCGCCTGGGCTCACCCGCGACCAGTCAGAGTGACTGAGCACCTCAACGCTTGGCACCATTTAGCCATGGCGCCAGGCGTTGAGATATACGCAGCTACCGAGTGGATCACTGCCAAGAAGCGCGTCTCTCAGAACAAATCAAAGTTATTGCATTCAATACGGTATCGCCTTCCTAGCGCCGGATAGCCTAATCAAACCTGACTAGAGCGAACTCGATCCAACCCCACGTTCTTGTCGACAGCCAGTGTTGAAGCGGCATGGAAGGCAGAAGGTCGGAAACCATCAGCGCCAACAATGGAAGCGCAAGCACAACGCTGATCCAGAAATGCCTCGTCATATCGGTCAATTCCGGATTGCTCTCGTCGACAGTGAGTTGCCGCGGTTCAAGCGTCATGCCGCAGATCGGGCAAACGCCCGGTTCGGAACGAATAATCTCCGGGTGCATCGGACAGGTGTACTCGGTGTGCACTGCAGGCACTGTCACAACCACCGGTTCGAGAGCCATGCCGCACTGGGGGCAACTTCCCGAGCCTATCTGTCTTATTTCCGAGTGCATCGGGCAGACATATTCCGTTTGTTGTTCAGTCTTCGATGAAGGAGCGGCAATGGAGACCGCTTTCGACCGCAGGTATTTTCCGGATCGGCGCGAAACTTTGCGGCACATCCCTGGCAGCAGAAATAGTACGTGCTTCCCGCGTGTTCCACATGCGTAGCGGCTTTCGATGGATCAACGTGCATGCCGCACACAGAATCGATCGCGGGCGCACTGTTGTGGGTAGCCGAGATAACCATGAAGACCTCAGCCTTGGTGTATTGGCTGGGCGTACGATCGAATTTCTCTTTGCATCCGATCGAGCAGAAGTAGTAGGTCTTGCTGGCATGTTCGCTCGTTCCCGCGGCTTTCGCCGGATCGACAGTCCTGCCGCAAACTGGATCTGTCATGGCGTTTTGGGGTGTCTTGTCACAGCAGCACATCGTTGCCTCCTGGTACTTTCACTGCTGCTGACGCATGAGCGGCAGCAATCTTACAGTTGGCTCCGGCGACAGGTGCAATCCAGGCATTTGTGCTCCGCACAAGTGCCGCACACCTTCGTCAGTTGCTTGACAATCGCCTTCCGCGCCCGATGCAGGCGCACCGACGCGTTATTAGCGGAAATTTGCTCTGTCTGGGCGAAGTCCTCGGCAGATTTTCCGCCTAGGTCAACCTGTTCGATGGCCGTACGGTACTCGTCTTTGAGGTCGCGCACTACATCTCCGACACAAGCGCAAACCGTCCGCGCAAGTTCCGGCTCGTAGCTGGATGGCGCCTCGTTTGCAAATCCCTCATGCGTCCGGTCTCGCGCCGCACCTCTGCGGTGGTGGTCTGCGATCGCATTGCGCAGAATCCGATAGAATCACGCCACAGTGCTTTCGTCGTGCCGAATCTCGGCTCCGTGTTCCAAGGCCTTCAGAGCGGCTGGGGGTCACTGTACTTTCATGAAAGGGCCAACGATGACGACGGTCCTTTGCATGAAAGCCTAAGAAAGTGGCCCTGTTCGCAAGGTATTTGCAAAGCATGATCCATCGGTCTGATTTCATGTGTCCGGGCGTTCCTTAGTCAATCTTGACACTGTGTATTCTATGTGCTAAAGCCCAGTGAGAAAATAAGGATCTACTTTTTAAAACAAACCTTGCTGTAATGTGCCCCTCAATCGTCTGCGCCTCAGAGATTTCTCTCGGGCGATGAAGAATGTTATTGGCACATTTGCATGACATTACGTGGGGCTTTCGTTTACAGCGCACTAGTGAGTACGCATATTTGCGGAATCTCTTAAGACGTCATGTGCTGACAGCACGTCTGTTGGCGTGCTGGTTTATTTCTGAAAATTGCATACAGTCGACGCCAACGTGCATCGGGCTTGATGGCCTATCGAGCAGCGATTCAACTCCTGCCTTAGCCTCGCCTCCACTTGAGACCTGCTCGACGAGTAAACAAATGTCATTCAGCATCGTGCATGTGTTCATTGCTTTCCGAAAAAGAGTTAAGGTCGTCCGCGTGCCTCGCATTAGAAAAATAAATAATTTTTCCAACTGTGAAACGATGTCCTCTTTTCTTTTGCTACTACAAAATGGCTTTGATTCAACTTCCACTACTTATTAGTAACCAGGGGGGAACGGTGCAGAAATTACCTTTGCCTAAGCAGCAGCTACGAGATCGAAAGGATGTCGTTCTCAATTCTTCGGTTGATCTCTTCCTGCTTGTCCTGGTGCTGATTCTTCCTGCGAAGGATGCATGGCCTTATCACGTTTTGCGGATAATCTTCTTCACCCGGATCGCAGACTATTCAAGTCTTCGCCCAGGACGCTGGTGGTCGATCTTCAACGTTGACTTGCCCAGCTGCCCTTCGGAGTTGAATGAGAGGCGGGACCTGACGTTGTTTACTGCCTACAGGATTCTTGGGAAAGCGTGGCTGATAGCAAGCATTTTTCTTGCGTTTTTAACCTATCATTCTTCCACGGCGGGGGGCTGAATCTTCAATACGTCTTAGACAGATTGGGAACTTTGCTTTGGGGGCTGGCCATCGTCAGTTGTCATCTCCCTAAACGGATGCTGCTTTGGCAGGGGTATTGGAAGCGCCAAGGCGGTGAGTATATGCAGAGATCCACCAAAGAGTAGTACGCCGCACATTTCATGTTTTACGAGAAGGGAGAGCTATGTCTAGG
>JAATGG010000048.1 GCA_015654835.1 Terriglobales bacterium | reverse complement strand
GGCCGGTCGGTCCAGAGGGCCTTGTCGGCGATGGAGCGGGCGGGGTAGAGGCGGCCGGCGAGCAGTTGCTCGGCCTTGGACTGGTTGGTGTCCTGGGCGAAGAGCCACTTGCGCTCGCCCGTGCCCCAGGTCTTCGACAACTGGTCTTCGCTGAGGAAGATGTGGGGCGCGTCGGGATAGCAGGAGCCCCATAGCAGCGACGATCCGTCGCCGTGCGGGGAGCAGGGTTCGACAACAAGTAACGCCGGCTTGTGCAAGAAGCTATGCGTGTAGAAGATGACCGAGGAAGCGTCGGACTGGTCGCCGTAGATAATGAACGAGTCGGCGGGCGAGCCCTTCTGGACGATGGTGTCGGCCAGTTGCTTGGAACTCAGCATGGGGTCGAAGCGGGAGAAGGCCATGTGCGCAGCCACCAGGAAGACGGCCGACGTGAGGGCCACGCTGATGGTGGCGGCCATATGCTTTCCGCGTACGCGCAGGAACCAGCCGATGGCCGGACCGATCAACAGGGTGAGCGCCGCCAAGGCAGCAGGCAGGCGCAGGGCTGCGAACGAGGGCCCGGTCAGATCGAAGAAGTGGGACATGGAGAGCGTATAGTCGCCCACGTCGCGGTGCGCCAGCAGGGTACCGATATCCGCAACATAAGGCAGGTTCCGCGATTCCCATAACCCCCAGCCCAGAGCCGCAGCCGCGAGGATGCCGGCCACGGAAAACAGGCCCTGTGCCCAGGTGAGCCAAGCCATCGAGAGCAGCGGTTTGCCATCCGGTCCGCGACTCTCTTCAATGCCGGCAAGCACCCCGGCAGTGAGGATGATCAGCGGCGGCCAAGCGGGAAACGTGTAGTACTCCTGGTTGGTGGAAATGGAAAAGAACAGCAGGATGAAGGCGGCGTAGATACCCAGCAGCCAAGCCGTGCGCACCCGGAACTTGAGCCGGAATACGTAGCTGGCAACATCTTCGCGGGTCGCGTAGTCGAGATAGAAATCGACGGTCTGCCCGGCGTCGCGATGCAGATGCTGCAGCCAGTTGTGGCGGGTCTTCCAGGCTACGACGAGAACGGCGGGGACAAAGAGGCTCCACGGGAACAGCCAGACCAAGTGCCCCAGCCAATACCAGACGAAGGGCAGATGGTTGTAGTCATGCGGAAAACGCTGGCCGGTAAAGCGGAAGAGGTGTTCGTTGACGAAATAGAAGTACCAGAAGCCGTGCACATTGCCGGGAGTCGGATGATTGCCGATGGGCGAACCCTGATCGGGATTGGCCAGCCCGGCGAGGATGTGCCAGGGCGCGGCGATGGCCAGAAAGAGCAGGATGCCCGAAACAGGCTTCAGGTCGCGCCAACGGCGCCATTGGCCGCTCAACAGCAGCAGGGGAACGGCGGCGGCGACAAAGAAGATGGGCGCGATGAGGCCCTTGGTCAACGTGGCCAGAGCCAGCGCTCCCCACATGCCATAGAAGCGCAATGGCCGGCTTGACTCCAACCCGGTCAACAGGCTGTAGAGGGCGAAAAGCAGCAGGAAGGTAAGCAACGCTTCGGGGATGGAGAATCGGGTGAAGAGGAACGGTCCGATCGAGGTAAGCACGCCCAGCGCGGCATAGAGGCCGGCGCGGCGTCCCCAGGCGCGACCCGCCCACAGCCCGGCCAGCCAGGCGCAGCCGAGCACAGCAAGCGTATTGGGCAAGTGCGTGGCAAAGACATTTTGGCCCACCGCATGATAAAGCCCGGCCGCCAGCCAATAGGGGAGGGGGGGCTTCTCAAGGTAGCGGATGCCATTGATCTGCAGCGTGATCCAGTCGCCGGTTTCCGCCATGTGCTGCGCGGCTTGGGCGTGAGAGGCATCGACGTCGTCGAGCAGCGGCGGGGTGAAGAGCGAGGCAAAATGCACGGCGGCAAAAATCACCACCAAAAGTACCCAGCTAGCCAGCGCGGAGGGTGCTTGTTTCGGGCGATTGTGTGTCTTCGATTCTGTCGTCATCGTAAGGAGGCCGTAGTGACTAAGGATAACAGCCGAATTTGAGCGACTTCTCACGATGACGGACGCCAAGATACCGGCAGGGCCGATATTTCCTGCATTGGGCGAGAGTTGGCGCAGTCGTGTATCTTGACCCGAGAGATAAATCCATCGTTTGGAGCGCAATCTAGATCGCTATGCCCATCTTTGCTGCTATTGATATCGGTTCCAATTCCTGCAGGCTCAAAATCGCGAAGGTTGTGGCGCACCGGCTGAAGACGCTGCACGAAGATCGCGAGGTCACGCGGCTCGGGGCCAGCGTTTTCGAGTCGGGACTGGTGTCGCCGGAAGCAATGGACGCAACGTTGCGAGCGCTGAAACGTTTTCAGCGGGCGGTGCAGGCGCACGGCGTGGACCAGATTCGCGTGGTGGCCACGGCGGCGATGCGCGATGCGCGAAACGGTTCGGCCTTTCAGGCGTGGGTGAAGGCGGAGACCGGCTGGAACATGGAAATCATCTCCGGCCTGGAAGAAGGGCGGCTGATTCATCGCGGGGTGATGACTACCGAGCCGGGGACCGGGGGGAGGGTGGTGCTGGTGGACGTAGGGGGGGGGAGCTGCGAGATTACGCTCTCGGAACACCGGCGCATCAAGGAGACGGTGAGCGTGCCGCTGGGCGCGGTGCGGCTGACGGAGGAGTTTCTGCCCGTAGATCCGGCTCCGGCGGAGGGGCTGGCGCGGATGCGGCAGTTTATTACCCGCGAACTGCGACGGGTGCAGCGCAAGATTCAGCCCGACAATGTGTCGCTGGTCATTGCCACTTCAGGGACGGCGGCGGCATTGGCCGAGGCGATTGCCGCCAGCGGCAAACTGGCCCGCGTGAGGCTGAAACCGGCCGGCAAGCTGGTGGGCAAGCCGGTGCCCGCGCGGGTTGCGGCCCGAAGCCGCGCCGAGGCGATGTCGGGCATTGTACCGGCGCACGAAGTGCGCAAACTGGCCTCAAAAATCGCCAAAATGGCGCTGCCCGTGCGCGAGGCGGTGCCGGGCATCGGCCCGCGGCGGGCGGAGATCATCGTGGCCGGAGCCTTCGTTTATGCCGAATTGCTGGAGTGTTTCGGGCTGGCGGGGTTCCGGTATTCGGGCTTAGGGCTGCGCGACGGCATTTTGACCCAGATGCTGGCCGAGCAGGATGCTCGCGCGACGGCGCACCAGGAGTTCGAGCATGAGCGTTGGGAAAGCGTGCTGGCCACGGCGCGGCGCTATGGAGTCGATCCCAAACAGGCAGAGCCGGTGCGCGCCCATGCGGTGCAACTGTTCAACAGCCTCAAGGCGCTGCATAAACTGCCTCCGGAATATGAGAACTGGCTGGTGGCCGCCGCCGTGCTGCGCGATACCGGCAAGTTCATCAATCACCAGGGGCACCACCGGCACACGCAATATATTATTTCCAGCTCGGAAATGTATGGATATACGCCGCTGCAGCGCACGGTGATTTCGGCAATCGCCCGTTACCAGGGCAAGAGCCGTCCGCAGCCGGGCGACCGCGCGCTGCGCAATATTCCGCCGGAGGAGCATAAGAATGTGCACCGGGCGGTGGTGCTGCTGAGGCTGGCGGTGGCGCTGAACCAGGACCGCGCCAGCGACGTGCTGCGGGTGGCGGCCAAGGTTTATCCCAAGCGCGTTTACCTGGAACTGCAGCCGGGACGGACGGGAGCGGAGCTGGAGTTGTGGTCGCTGCGCAAGGAAGCGGATTACTTCCGCGAGGTCTTCGGGCGCGAGTTTTTTGCCACGCTGGCATAGATCTGCCGGCCCATGCGGGGGTCGATAAGCCACTGCAGTTGCGGCGGGTGCTGGTCCAGATCGACACGGGCCACGGCGCCTTTGCGCAGGCGCAGGTTGGCTCCGCCATTGCCTGTGACCAAGCGGCCAAGAAACTGGAAGAGGCTGGGATTGTGGCCGACGACCAGCACGCCCTCATGACCGGCGTAGCGGGCGACCAACTGCTGAAATGCAGGGTAATCGGCATCGGGTGAGAGCGCCGGGCTGACTTCGACTTTGGCCTCGTAGCCCAACTCCGTACCGACGAACTGGGCAGTCTGCAGAGCGCGTTTCAGCGGGCTGGAGACGATGACATCGACCTGGACTTTCAGGGCCCCTAAAACTTGCCCCATCAAGAGGCATTGCTCTTTTCCTTCTTTAATCAGCGCCCGTTTGCAGTCGAGGGCCGGGTTGGCGCGGTGCAGTCCGGCGTTTGCATGGCGCATGAGATAGAGATTCATCTTCGCTAAGGCTGGCGGGGTTGGGTGAGGAATCTACCAGCTCCTTGAGGAACGATTTTAACATGTTTGTAACATAATTCGCGGGCGCGATGGCAGAGGTTTTTGATGACGGGAAAGGTGCTTCCGGACCGGTGGACCAGAGTTCGCTGGTTAAGAGCCCGGCCAGTCCGGTGCGGCGTTTCTGCAGGAGGAAGCCGGCTTCGCGGAGGGCTGCGCGATGATCGGGCAACCTGCGGACAGCGAGACCGGTGAGCCCTCCGAAGGCCCGGTAGAGCGCGGAGACGAGCGGTCTGGCGACCAGACTGCCGAAGCGGCCATCGGGAATGGAAAACTCCGAGACGATCCAGACCGTTGCGGGGGACACAACCTGGCGCAGGGTAGCGGCGAGCGATTGGATCTCCCGGGTCGTAAGACAATCCAAAAAGAAATGGGTGCAGATGGCGTCGTAGGGGGAACCCGGCGCAGGCTGCCAGCAACGGGCATCGGCCCGATGCGTGCGGACGCGGTCGGCGTGCGGTCCGGCTTGGCGCACCAGGGCGCGCAACATGGCGGCGCTGGCATCGACGGCGTCGATGCGGACGATTGGATTGGCGGCGAGCAGGCGGGAGGTGAAGCGGCCATCGCCGTCGCCCAGGACCAGCACGCGGCGGCAGGCGAGCAGGTCATCGAGATAAGCGCAACGGCACCAGCCGAGCCAGGGGCCGAAGCTGGTCCACTCCATCCAGCGATAGAGCTTCGCGAGGCGGTCGAAATTTGGGGTGCCGTGGCTGAAATTCATCGTAGCAGCAGCGCCAACGGGGTAAGCAGCACCAGATCGGCGGCGGCGCGCAGGGCGAGCGGCGTGAGACGAGCGCTCCATCCGTCAAGCAGCGCCAGCAGCAGAGCGCTGGCTGCTCCGCAAACCACGAGAGCGGCGGCGCGAGGCTGATTGCTGGCTAAAAAAACAGCGAGCAGCAGGCCCGCCAGATCCAGAAGAACACTGCTGGCGACAATTCCCGGGGCACGCGGGCTGGCGGCGCCGGATTCCCAGCGGTCGATGGCGTGGCAGTTGAGCCAGGCGAGAGCGGCAAAGTAGGCTGGGAGCAGCAGTTGACCTGCGGAGGCGGGGGCTCGATTCCAAGTGGGCAGGGCACAGGCGGCGACGAAGAGAATGCCGACAAGCAGTTCCTTCGAAAAAAGAGACTTGAGCCAATGCGGGAGCCGGAGCGCCACGCGGCGGCTGGAATGGACGCCGGAAAAATAGGCAACAGCAGCAGCACCCAGAACCGAATCCCGCTGGCGCACGCCAGCGGGCATGAGCGTCAAGACGATCCACGCGGCAGCGCAGGCCGAGGCGGCAGCGACAGGAAGCAGAATTCGGCGGTGGCGCCAATGGAACAAATGGCGCTCCCGCAAGCGATGGGACGCGCCCAGCCGCAGGGCGGTGTCGGCATCGAGCAGGCGGTCGCCGATGTAGACGGCCCAGGCGACGAGCGCCAGCAGGACGGGAACCCATAGGGGAAGCCTGACCTTTGCAGCCCAGGCGAATGCGAGCGTCCAGACGACGGCAACGGTGGGAGCATCCAGACTGGCGAGGTGCCAAAGGCGCAGCGGAGCCGGGCCATCCACGAGCGGGCTCATGCGGTTCTTGAGAATTACCGGGCTGCGCCGTTCCGAATTGGTGAGCAGGGGGGACACGTTGTGTGAGGCTCGGGGACCTTGTGGCAGCCCGGTTGCCGATGCGCAGCGAAAAGCAGGTTAGCCGGCGCAGTTCTGGACCAGTTCCCGGAGCTTGGAGTTGACCTCTTCGGTTTTTACGAAGAAGGGTGTTTTGAGGCACTGGAGGGTGAGTTGCTGGGTTTCGGGCGCGTAGTTCCAGGCTACTTCCACACCGAACTTCGAGGCCTTACCCGTATTGCCGCTGAGGTCGATGCCGGCGGCATTGGCCTTTTCAACCAGCTTTGTGTAGTGGCCGGGTGTGATGCTCGAAAAGATTTGCGGCTCGCCTTGTCCCACAGTGTTCTCCTTGCGCATTGGATGCTGCACCGACTCGGAGGGGGAACGAGCGGAAGCGGAATGCTTCGGGCTCAGGATGCTCCCCTCCGAACTCAAACGATTGTGCTGCTGGAATCGACTTTACCAACAATGGCGGAATTTTTACGCAACGCAGCCGCTGCCTGCCCGAAAGAACACTCTTGCGGAGACCGCTTCAGTCGGCGGCCGTCGCTTTTTTGGCGGCATGTTTCGCCGGCTGGGCAGACACGGTGGGTGCTGGAATGGCGTCCAGATCCACTTTGCCTTCCGCCAGTTGCATGAGAAAGTCCTGGCTGGAGAACGAGAGAGCGTCCTTGGGCTCTTTGCGGGCGCGGAGATAGCTGCCGTCCGGCTGTTGCAGGCGGGCTTTCAGGGTATCGGCCAGCAGGGCGGGCAGAATTTCGTCGTGAATGCGGGCCTTGGCGGCGGCGTCGCGGACAGGGAAAACGACTTCGCAGCGCTCAAAGAGATTGCGCGGCATCCAGTCGGCGGAGCCGAGGTAAATTTCGTCGTCGCCGCCATTGGCGAAGTGGAAGATGCGCGAGTGTTCCAGGAACCGGCCGACGATGGAGCGGACGCGAATGCGGTCGGAGAGGCCATGGACGCCGGGGCGCAGGGTACAGACTCCGCGGATGATGAGGTCGATCTCGACGCCGGCTTGCGAAGCCTGGTAGAGAGCCTCGATGACGCTGGGTTCGAGCAGGGCATTCATTTTGGCGACGATGTGCGCGGGGCGTCCCGCCTGGGCGTGCTCCTGCTCGCGGCGGATAAGGCCGAGAAAGCTTTCCGCCATGGTCAGAGGCGCTACCAGCAGCGGACGGTAGTCGTCGATTTCCGCATGGGCGGTGAGGTAGTTGAAGACCATGTGGACGCGCTCGGTGATCTGCGGGTTGCTGGTGAGCATGCTCAGGTCGGTATAGAAGCGGGCAGTGACGGGGTTGTAGTTGCCGGTGCCCAAGTGGCAGTAGCGACGGGTGACGCCGTCTTCGTCGCGGCGCACGAGCAGGGCGAGCTTGCAATGGGTTTTGAGGCCGACAACGCCGTGGAAGACCTGCACGCCGGCATCTTCCATGCTGCGCGCCCAGCGGATGTTCGAGGCCTCGTCGAAGCGGGCCATCAGTTCCACCACCAGAGTGGCCTCTTTGCTGGCGGCGGCTTCGGTGAGGGCCTGGAAGACAGGCGAATCCTGGCTGGTGCGATAGAGGGTCTGCTTCATGCTGACGACGGCGGGGTCTTGCGCGCCCTGCTCGATGAAATTCACCACCGGATCGTAGGAGTCGTAAGGGTGGTGGAGCAGGATGTCGCGATGGCGCAGCTCGTCAAAGATGCCTGTGGACTTGCGGCTCAGGTGAAGCGGCTTGGGGGTAAAGTGGGGGAACTTGAGGTCGGGCCGCTGCACGTCTCCATAAAAGAACATCAGGCGCGACAGGTTCACGGGGCCATCGCCGCGAAAGACCTGATCCTCATCGAGCTCGAAATTGACGCGCAGGCGCTCGACGATTTCGGGGTCGGCGCCCTCCTCGATCTCCAGGCGCACGGCATCGCCCTTGCGGCGGTTGTGCAACTCCACGCGGATGGTTTCAAGCAGCGACCGTGCCTCTTCTTCTTCGAAGTAGAGGTTGGAATTGCGGGTGACGCGGAAGGCGGCGCGGGCTAGCACTTCATAGCCGCGATACATGCCGCTCAGGTTTTGGGCAATCAGGTCCTGCAGCAGCAGGTAATCGAATTTGCCGTCGGAAGCAGGCAGGCGGACGAAGCGGGGCAGGGCACGGGGCACGGTGACGACGCCGAGCACCTGCGGGCCGGAGCTACGCCGTTTGCGCCGGAGCAGCAGAGCCAGGCAGAGAGCCTTGTTGAGCACGCGCGGAAAAGGGTGCGCCGGATCGATGGCGATGGGGGTGAGCAGGGGATCGACTTCGCGCTGAAAGTAGCCCTGAGCAAAAGCGCGGGCCTCTTCGCCCAACTCATTCCACTCCAGCAGGCGGATGCCGCTCTTGCGCAATTCGGGAAGCAGTTGCTTGTTCCAGCAGGCGTATTGGGCAGCGACGAAGGTGTGGATGTCGGCGGTCAGTGCGGCGAGGGATTCGTCGGGGCGCAAACCGTCATAGCCGGGCTCGCGATAGCCGTCTTCGATGCGCTGCATGAGGCCGGCCTGGCGGATTTCGACGTATTCATCGAGATTGGAGCCTGTGATGGCGAGGAACTTGACGCGTTCGAGCAGCGGATTGGCCGCATCTTCAGCTTCTTCTAGGACACGGTGGTTGAACTGCATCCAAGAGTGATCGCGTCCATTAAAAAGCTTTTGTTTCTGTGTAGTTCTGGCCATTGAGTCCGTCCCGTGCGCCGTGTTGGCAGTCTAGTGCATTTTGCCGGGAACCGGAAAACAAAAGCCGCCGGCGCTGGCAAAATATCCCCTACGCAATCCATACAGGATGCAGAGGGGAAAGATGTTAAGGGGCGGCAAAAAGCTGAATGGGTCGATTTTGTCGAGGGTAAGATTCGTATGATTCCGGGGCAGGCGCAAAAGCGCGCCGAATCTGAGGCGCCGGATGATTGTGGGAAACCGGGTAAGTCGGGGACATGGGACGCCTAGTCGTGCTTTTCCAGTCCTTGCTGCGACTCGGGGATGGGGGTGTCGAGGGGAAGCAGAAGCCGGAAGACGGTGCCGGAGTTGGGGCGTTTCTGGCTGCTTCGGATCGAGAGCCGCCCATGGTGGCGGTGGATGATCTCCTGGCTGATCCACAGGCCCAGGCCGGTGCCTCCGGTTCCCTTGGTGGTGAAGAAGGGCTCGAAGACTTTGGCGAGGGTCTCGGGCGACATGCCGGGGCCGGTATCGGCGATGGTCAGGATGAGGCAGGGATGTCCGGTCTTCCAATCCATGCCGTCGCGGCTGCGGAGCAGCAGACGTCCGCCGACGGGAGACATGGCGTCAATCGCGTTGCTGATGAGATTGCTGAGCACCTGGCGGATTTCGCCCTCGTAGCAGACGAGGGGACGGCGGGCGCGCTTGCGCTTGTCGACAGCGACATGGGCGTGGCGCAGGCGGCCCTGGTAGATGGCCAGGGTGCTTGCAAACAGCTCTTCGCAGCTTACCGCCGCCGGGGTGGTGGATTGTTTGTGGAAACGCAGCGTCTGGTTGGCGATGGAGGAGGCACGGCGCAGTTCCTGATCGGCGTTGTCGAGGTAGGAACGCACCGCGGCCGGGTCCTCGGAGATGCGGGCCAGGTAAAGCAGATTGGTGACCGATTCGAGCGGATTGTTGATTTCGTGAGCGATGGAACTGGCCAGTCTGCCCATGGCTGCAAGTTTCTCGGTCTGCTGCAGAGAGGCCTCTGCGAGCTTGCGGGTGGTGATGTCCTCGCAAATGCCGACCATGCGGCCTGGAGCTCCTTTGTCGGCGATCAGGCGGGCACGGGCGCGCACCCAGCGGATGCCGACCGGCTGGACAACCCGGAATTCGCTGTCAAGAGGATGTTCTCCGTGGGCCGCCTCGGTAAATTCCGCCCGCGCGCGGGCGCGGTCATGCTCATGGATGGCGGCGAACCAACATTCCAGCGGCGCTTCCGCCTCCGCCATCGCGAAGAGGCTTTGCATGTGGGCGTCTGCGATCAGGAAGCCGCGGCGCGGGTCGTAGCGCCAGGTAGCCTGCCCGGCAGATTCGACGGCGAGGCGGAGGCGCTCTTCGCTGATGCCGAGGGCCCGCTGCGCCTTGGCTCGCTCGACGGCGTCCCAGGTCTGCTCCGCCACTTCCCGCACGAAAGCGATTTCGTCGTCCACCCACTTGCGGGGCTGGGAGTGGTTCACGTACATGCCTGCGTACCAGCGGCCGAAGCGGACGATGGGAACGTACACAAGCGAGACGGTGCCGATGGAGGCAAATGCCGAGTCGGCAGTCAACGGACTGTAGGAGACATCTTCGATGCCCAGGGTACGACCGGAGCGCGCCTCAGCCAGGTAGCTGATGCCGAGGCCAGCGGCAGGAAAAGTTCCGGTCAGGGCGGGGAGCGGACCGCCAGTCCAGCCGGAGGTAAAGCAGAGGGTGTCGTCGTCCGCCATTTCGAAGAAGCCGACACGATCCACTTCCAGATGCTGCCCAACGGTTTCCGCAGCGGTGCGCATCATGGCGAGCGGATCGACCGTCCTGCGCTGGTCGCGGAGAAGCCGCAGCAGCAGGCCGTCCCGGGTTTCGTGACAGCGAAGCTCCTCGTAGGCGAGGGAGAGGGCGCGGGTTCGCTTCATGACCCGGCGCTCCAACTCATCGTTGCCGGCCTTCACGTTCTGCAAGGCAGAGACGGTCTGGTAGGCGGCGGAGGCGAAGCGGGAAAGGTTCTCAAGCAGGCGTGCATCCTCGGCGTCGAATTGCTGATCGGGGGTGTGGACGGCGACGCTGAGGGTGCCTACCGGCTTGCCTTGCAGGTGCCAGGGCACCAGCAGGTATTCACAGATGGGGACGCCGAGCATGGCCATGGCGGGAAAATGCCGCCCCGGGGCTCCAGTCAGTAGTGTCTGGTTGCGGGCGATGACGGCGCCGCAGCAGGTGGCCTCGCGCGGAGAGGTGCCATGAAGCAGAGGGGCAAAGGCCCCGGCGGCTGCGTGCCAGCGAAAGGCGTCGCCGGCAGGTTCGAGCAGACTGAGACCGGCGGACCCCGCCCGGCACATATCCAGCACCAGTTCGGCGAGTTTCTGGAGGGCTCCGGCCGGGTTGGCGGTCATTTCATCGGCCAGCGTCAGGATGGCGCGGTTTTCGGCGGCGTAGTCGGGGGAGCGCGAGGGACGGCGTACCAGTTCGGGGGTGATCAGAACGTCCTCGATGGAAACCGGGACTGGGAGCGGACGGCCGCTATTTTGTTGGCCGGTATTCTGCATATCCCCCCCCCGTTCTCTTCCCCGGCCCTGTTCCTGAGTGTCCGAGACATCTCAACCTAATTTCTGAGATGCTTCCCAGCGGTCAGAGGTGAAATGGGGCTATCCCCAATCAGTGCCTTTGGAGATTCATCCGATGAATTTCCCCTCAGAGAACGAGCCGGAAAGGGAAGACGAGTGGAGACGGCCTGCAAGTTCGCATTGACCTGCCCCGCCCGACAGGGTGAGGATAGAAAGTGGGGAAGCGTGCCTCAAATCCCCAGAGGAGTCCTCGTATGTCTCAGGAAACTCGCGATTCGAGTTCCAGCCTCATTCCTCCCAAGCCGATTCCTGCCGAAGCCCAGGCCTTTACGCGCCAGATGCACGGCCTGATGGACGGTCAGCCCAAGGACGACGCGACGGTATCCAAGGCGTTGGAGGGCATGGACGGGATGTTCGATCTGATCGCCGCCGGGCTGTACAGCATGGCATCCATGCTGGTGGGCGAAGGGGAAGAGAGCATTCGCCTGGTGGAGATGGCGGTGGCCGACGCCGAGGTGTCGGTTTGTGACTCGCCCGCGCAGGCGCGGCAAAGCAGCCGGCGGGCATTGAGCCGTTCGGCGATCGAGATTCTTGCCAAGCGCAATCCCGGGGACCTTGCGGCGCCGCAGGGGCTGAAACCAGCCGTAACCTGTATCGAGGACGACGACCTGGATTCGGTCGGTGTGTCGCGTGAAGAACTGCAGCGCATGATTGCGGGGCCCGACCGGGACCGCGTGCGGAAATGGCTGGAGAGCCTGCCGTTGTTACCGCGCACGGTGTTCGTGCTGCGCGCAGTGGGCGGGTTTACGGCTGTGGAGACTGCGGAATTGCTGGAAGCGCATGGCGGGCCGGAAGCTGCGGACTGGAATGCGGACGCGGTGCGGGAGTTTTTCCGCCAGGCGCTCTGCTCCCTGGCCTCGCAGTTAATTCACGCGACGGCCAGCCGGTGATCTGCGAAAAGCCCGTGAATTTTTAAACTTTTTCTGGTGCGGGATCGCTCTTCGGGGGAAGGGCGCGAGGCCTCGCGGGTTTGAACTCCCCATTTCTGCTGCGCGGGGCGCGCGTGGGGAGGGGGACAGCCGTTAAACTATACTTTAAGAACCTCGCCGCCCTCCGTTTGCATCCATACAAGTAACCACATTTAAGCAGAAGTGCTTTGCTGCGAATCGAAAGCAATTGATGTCATCAAAAAATTCATGGAATCGCTTGATCGCTCCCAGCACCTGGAGCCTTATGCTGGGTGTCGCGGCTTTAAGCGCCGGTTTGGCTCCCTCCGGGGTGGCCGCACAGTCGGCTTCCAACTTTAAGGGCAGCGTCTCCAGCGGACAGGTTTCGGCCCAACCTCTCGATTTGACGCTGGACGATGCCATGCAGCGCGGACTCAAGACCAACTTGGGAATCATTCTGAGCGGCACGCAGACGGACTCGGCGCGGGCACAGCGGTTGAGCCAGTTGCAGACACTTTTACCCTCGGTGGATGCCAGCGCGAAAGAAACCCTGACTCAGGTCGACCTGCCTGCGGAGGGCTTGCGCATTCCTGGCTTTCCCACCGTGCTCGGGCCCTACGGTTTTACCGACCTGCGGGCATCGCTGAGCTGGTCGTTCGTCAACGTAAATTCGCTGCGTACCTATCTGGCGGCCCGCCACAACTTCGCAGCCTCAAAACTTTCTGCGGAAGACGCGCGGGAGATGGTGGTGCTGACCGTGGGCAATGCCTACCTGCTGGTGTTGGCCGACCAGACCCGGGTCAGCAGCGTAGAAGCCCAGGTGGCCACGGCCAAGGTTTCGCTGGACCAGGCGATTGCCAATCACCAAGCCGGCACCGCACCGCTGCTCGATGAACTGCGCGCCCGGGTGGACTACCAGTCGCTCGAACAGCAACTGATCGTGGCCCGCAATGCGACCGAAAAGGACAAGCTGGCGCTGGCGCGAACCATTGGACTGCCGCTGGCGCAGAGCTTCAACCTGGCTGACAAGGCGCCGTTTGCGCCGTTCGACCAACTGGACGTGGATGCGACGATTCGCCAAGCTCATGCCAACCGCAAGGATCTGGCAGCGATGGTGGAGCAGACCAAGGCATCGGAAGAGCAGCGCAAGGCGGCGACCGCCGATCGTTTCCCAACCGTGAAAGCGGATGTGGACTATGGAGACATCGGTGTGAATGTGCGGCACTCGCATGGCACCATCGATGCGACCGGCACGTTGAGCGTCCCGGTGTTCAAGGAATTTGCATTGCGCGGCGAGGCCCAGGTGGCGCAGTCGCAACTGGATACCCAACGGGCGCAGCTTAGCGATATGAACGCGCAGGTGGATGCGGATGTCCGCGACGCCCTGCTGGATATTGCCTCAACGCAGCAGCAGGTCGAGGTGGCCCGCTCCAGCGTCGATCTGGCGAACGAAGCGCTCAGCGAAGCGCAGCAGCGGTATGCCAACGGAGTCAGCGATAACCTGGCAGTGAGCCAGGCGGAGCAGTCCGTGGCGCAGGCCAACGATCAATACGTCACCAGTCTCTATCAGCACAACGTGGCCAAGCTCGGCCTGGCGCGCGCGCTGGGAGCCGGACAGAGCTACAAGAATTATTTGGGAGGAAAGTAAACGTGGCGGACCCTACTCCAAGACCAGTTCAAACCGAGCCGGACACGGCCACAGAGATCGCGCAGCCGCAGTCCCGCCGCAGGGGAATTATCCTTGTCGTCCTGGTGATTGTGGTGCTGGTCGCGGTCGGACTGTGGTGGCGTTCCACTTTTTCAGAAGATACCGACGACGCGCAGGTGAGCGGCCACCTGATTCAGGTGAGTTCCCGTATTACCGGCACGGTGCAGAAGGTATACGTCGATGAAAATCAGATGGTGCAGCAAGGCGCAGTCATTGCCGAACTGGATCCCAGAGATTTTCAGGTGGCGGTGGAAAATGCCCAGGCAGCCCTGGCCAGTGCCGAGGCTGCGGCCGCGGCGGCGAATGTGAATGTGCCTATCACCACGGTAAACACCGGCAGCAATCTGCGGTCGGCCGGTGCGGACGTGACCGGAGCCCATGCGCAGGTGGCCCAGGCTCAACAGCAGTTTGAGGCGGCTCATGCACGCGTGGCCCAGGCTGTGGCCAACAACGTCAAGGCTCAGGCCGATCTGCAGCGCTATCGTCCGTTGGTTCAAAAAGACGTGATCAGCAAGCAGCAGTTCGACGCCGCAGTGGCCGCCGCCGATGCGGCACAGGCTTCGGTGGCCGACGCCAAGGCAACCGAACAGGCTGCGTCCGACGGTGTCAGGGTAGCCCGGCAGCGGGAGATGCAGTCGCAGGCGCTGTTGAAATATGCGCAGACCGGTCCGCAGCAGGTTGCGGCGCAGAGTGCGCGCGCCAAACAGGCGCTGGCCCAGGTGAAGCAGGCCCAGGCTCAACTCGATCAAGCGAAACTCAACCTGAGCTATACCAAGATTGTGGCTCCGGTCCCCGGCATCATCACGCGCAAGAGCGTCGAGGTTAACCAGAACGTGTCGACAGGGCAGAATATGCTGACGCTAGTTTCGCTTGCGGATATCTGGGTGACGGCCAACTTCAAGGAGACTCAGTTGCGGCACATGGCAGCCGGGCAACCGGTCGATATCGAGGTGGACGCGACGGGCAAGAGCTACCATGGCAAGGTGACGCAGATTGGCGGCGCTACCGGCTCGGTGCTGTCGCTGTTTCCACCGGAGAACGCCACCGGCAACTATGTGAAGGTGGTGCAGCGCGTTCCGGTGCGCATCGACTTTACCGACTTGCAGCATGAAGACCCTAACCACACGCTGCGGCCTGGATTGTCGGTTGAGCCTAAGGTACGGGTTAAGCAGTAAGGCGTAAAGCGCACGACGAATCGTCAATCGAGCCTGCATCCGCGTTGCTTTTGGCAGCGTACGGATGCGGGCTCGATTTTTCTTTGGGGTAACTTGCCGGGGTATGACAATCCCAGCGATAGCTCGCGAATTTTAGTTCGCGGTCAAGCTGCCAATATTGCGGAACTGCGACCTGGACGGCATGGCGGATAGCTGGCCGTCCAGGCTTGAGTATCTATGTTATTTAGCGATGGCCGTGGGATACCAGCGGTCGAGGTCCGCATGCATCTGCTTGAGCGCATCCACATTCAGATAGACCATGTGTCCGGCAGGATAATAGCCGAACTGCACGTTGGAAGCGATGGCGGGCGGAAGCATCATCTGTGCGATATCGTGCTCGGTTCCGAAGAAAGGCGTTGCGAGATCGAACCAGCCATTGGCCGAGAAGACTTTCAGGTGCGGGTTCTTGCGCATGGCATCGGCAAGGTCGAGAACCGTATCGGGCTGCGGCTCGGGGCGGTTGCCTTGTACACCTGAGGGCCTGTGTTCCCAGTTCCAATTTTCCGTGCCGGGGCCATGCAGGTAATACGGCTCGGAACTCATGTACTTGAGCTCGCTCTGAAGGTATTCATGGAAGGACGTGACATAGGGGCCTGTGTTGCCGGTGCTGGAAGGATCGAAACCCGGATTCTCTCCTGCCGAGTCAACATCGAACGCTTCGAAGCGCGCGTCATAGCGGCCGAGGATCTGGTCCTGATCGCGAAGCAGCTCTTTGCGAAAGCGGGTTGGAGAAATGCGCAGCTTGGTTTCTTTCACATACTGCTCGCTGAGGCCGGTGAAGGCCGCAACCTGTTTTGCCATTGCATCGAACTGCGCCGGCGGAAGCTGATCGCCCATATCGAGAGCGGCGGCATAGGGGCCGCGGGAGAACTCGCGGGCCTTCTGCACGAAGTCCTGCATGGTGCCGTCATGCGGAACCCTGTTGTAATACCAGGCAATGGCGGCATAACTCGGCAGATAGGTTTTGGTGTCGATGTCATAACCGGGACTGCGCACGAAATAGTTGAGGACGGACGAAAGCAGAATTACTCCGTTGAACTCAATGCCGTCGTTGTTCAGTGCGGCAACCAGGGCGGCCGAGCGCGGTGTGCCATAGCTCTCGCCGAAGAGAAACTTGGGTGAGCCCCAGCGCTGGTTCACGGTAATGTAGCGGGTAATGAACTTATCGAAGGCCCGGATATCTTCATCGACGCCGACGAAATCCTTCGGCGTTCCAGTGCCTACGACGCGCGAGAAGCCGGTGAGCGGCGCGTCGATGAAGACAAGGTCGGTCTTGTCGATCAGGCTGTACTGGTTCGGAACCACACTGAACGGAGCCGGGCCGGTGGCCTGGGGACTTGCGGTCACAACGCGGACGGGACCGACGGAGCCCATGTGCAGCCACATGCTGGCAGAGCCGGGGCCGCCGTTGTAAAGGAACGTGATGGGGCGGGATTTGGCCGGGACGCCGTCTTCGGTATAGGCGACATAGAAGACGCTGCCGATCGGTTTATCGTGCTCGTCGTTGAGCAGCAGATTGCCGGCGGTCGCCGTGTAGTGGACGGTGCGGGAACCGGCTGTCCAATCGTGCCTGGTCTCGGACTTGCTCTCGGGAGGAATCGGGAGTGCGCTTTCCTTCTTCTGCTCGGAGCCTTGTGGTGCTCCAGAGGCATCGCCGCGATTTTCGCGGCTGTTCTGGCCGTTGGCGAGTTGTACGAAGCTGGTAAGGATCAATGCCGACAGGGTTGTCAGGCGCAATGTGCGGAGATAGCTCCTGGAAATAGGTTTCAAGTTGCCTCCGGATAGAAATCAGACTGCGTATCGATGAAGAGTTGACGAAGGAATAAGCCGCGAAGTCTCCGCAAATTGCGGGATCTTTGATTTTTCGGGGCGGGATGCCTCGGCGTGAAAACGGCCAAGCCGCGATGTTATCGATATCTGCGGCCTCGGTCAATTAGAAGATCGTTCCCAACTGCGCAAATGAATCGAGTTCAAGCAACTGCTGGCCCTGGGGCGCGGGATCGATCTCGGCGTGCTCCAACACCCAGGTGTCTTTGTGGATGAGAAAGACGGCATGGAGACCGGCAGCCAGCGCCGGGTTGATATCGCTCTTCGGACTGTTGCCAATCATCCAGCTTGTATGCGGGGCGAGTTCGTGGCGATGGATGACTTCACGATATGTGGGCGGATTCTTTTCGGCAACGATTTCGACGGCGGAGAAGTAGGACGAGAGGCCGGAGCGGGCCAGCTTGTCTGCCTGCTCGGCTTGATTGCCCTTGGTCATGAGGATAAGGCGATGCCGCCGGGAGAGTTCCGCGAGGGTCTCGGCAACGTCCGGCAAAAGCTCGATTTCTTGCTTGGCGATGGACTCGGCGAATCCGAGAATGCGCCGGCGCTTTTCTTCGTTTGTGGGCTCGGAGCTGAGCCGCTCAAAACAGGCGACCAGCGAACGGCTAAAGCTGGTGAGGCCGTAGCCGTGGGCCAAGATTGTTTCCCTCTCCACTGCGTTGAGCGCCTTGCGTACCTCGGTGGGCGTGTATTTGTGGTGATTCAGATAGCTGATGAAAGAAGCGATGGCGCGCTCGAAATAGATGTTGTTTTCCCACAGGGTGTCGTCGGCGTCAATGAGCAAAGTCTGGCCAGAAGGGAATTGAGACATAAATCGATGGTAGGGGCTGAGGCCAGGGAGGCTCAAGCGGAGATTCCACATGCTGGCGGGGTGGGGCGAGGGGAGTTTTCATGGGGGCGGGGCAAAACGAAGTGTCCGGGGTGAAGAGGAATGGGCTCAGAGGGATGGAGGTTTGTTGTGGCAGGTTTTAGCAACGTTTCGGAAAAATTGGGACAGGGCGTCGGGCAAATTTTTGAAATTAAAAGCTCAAAAAATAAATATTGACAATCGTATTCGTTTGCAGACATAATCATGACGGTCACTCTTGACCTTTTGGAGATAGAAAATGCGCAGCCTTATCGTTTCCAGCCTTGTTCTCTCCGCCGCGATGCTCAATGCTCAATCGAGCTCGAAAGGCCAGGCCGTTGCCCTGGAGGCCCGGAGTGAAGCCCCCGCCGCAATGACATCACCCGCAGCCGATGTTCCCGCCACGCCGCACGCGCTTCGCGTCAGCACCGGTGTCATCGCTCCCAAACTGATTAGTGAGCCCACCGTGGACCTGTCCAGCTCGGGGTTCACCTCGCAGGCTCTGGCCTCTCGCGAAATGGTTGTGCGGTTGCAGTTGGATAAGTCCGGCACGCCGCAGGATGTTCAGATTGTGAAGGCAATCAATCCGGAAGTAGACGCGCGAGTGATCACCGCACTACGTCAATACCGTTTCGAGCCCGCCAAGTTGAATGACGAAGCTGTGCCGATGAGCCTGGATCTGGCCATTCACTTCGAGCAGCGCCGCTAGTCTTCCCGAAAAATCCGGTAAAAATAAACTCCTCCATCGCAGCCGTGCAGATAAGGCTGACCCGATGGAGGAGTTTCTATTGTTGGCTCTCTCAGAGAATCTATTGGACGTGGATGACCGGGTTGCGTCGGGATGCGTGGCATCGGCGATGGACTGGACGCGGTCGCCTGCGATGAGGATGAAAGCGTGAAAAGCAAAAAGGATAAGAGGTGAGGTTGCAAGGCAAGCAAATGAGCGGCGCATCACATAGGGTTCGAAGGTAATGCCGGGAGGCCGGGGAACAAAGAGGAATTCCTGTGGTTGGAATCGGCGGGGCCGGTTTTCATCCCTATAAACAGAAGAGCCACCCCATTGAACTGGGCGGCTCTTCATGTTGAACTGCGAGGTCTGGCTTACTGCTTGGATTGTGCCGCCAGCCACTGCTTCAGGTTGGGCTCTTGCAGGGAGCGCAATTCGACGCAGCCATTAATGCTGCCGATGGCGCGGGTGAGGACACTGCCGGAGGCGGCAACCTTATGCGACGAGAAGAACTTCTGCACGTCGTCCCGGCTTGCCTCGGAACAGAAGCTGCCGGTCGCGCCTACCAGTCTGCCCCCTGTATTCGTGGTCAATTGGGCCTGCACCTTATCCCAGTTGTTCTGGATGTATTGCCAGGTTTGATCGCGGGTTTGGTCGCTCTGGAGAGGACGCGCAAGTTGGAAAGCCGCGTCCTGATTGCGGACTTTGCCGGAGACCGCATAATCCAGCGCGCGCTGCACGAGGGCTGGGTCCTGGAATTCGGCAAGCAGACGCAACGCGGTGCTCTGCAACTCGGGGTCTGTCGAAGTCTCGAAGATTTTCTGCAGCCGGTCGAAGAGCGCGACGTCTCCATGACGGGCTGCAATGTAGAGAGCGGTCTGCCCCAGTGTGGGATCGACGGAGCCCGGATCGGCGAGATATCCGTCGGCGATCTGGCTGGACTGGGCGATCACGCCGGGATCATTGCCGTAGTAGCCGAGAACCGCGAAGAGCTCAGCACGCAAATCGCGGGTGTTCGCCGAGTCGTTCGCAGTGGCCAAGCCGAGTTTCGCGTACTCCGGTGCGAAGGTGCTGCGAAGCCAAGCCGCGAGCGCGTTTTTTTCTTCGGGAGTTGCCGCGATCTTTGTGGCAACCGTGTTGACGTTGTTTAGCGCGCTGCGCAGAACCTCTGCGCTGGAGTCGGCCTTTATGGCGGTAACGAGGTCGAGATACGCGCCTACAGAGGCTTTGTTGGCGCGGACCTGGGCCCACTCGTCGCCGATGAGGCTGATGCGCTCGGTGGGTGCGAGGCCAGTCTCAACCTTGGCCACCAGGGCCGCGTATACGCTGGCCGGGTAGGCGGTGCGGTAGTAGCCTTTGCCGCCCGCATTGGCAAAGAAGAGCCCTTCCGGCGACTTCAAAGACGAGTCCTTCGGAGTGAGGAGTCGGCAGTCCTGGCTTCCGGATGCGGTCTTGAAGCAGACCGGGAGCGTCCACTTGTGGGTGGTGTCCGGCTCGATGGCCGGGCTCAGGAAGAAGCGCCTTTGCTCAACCGAAACCTTTCCATGGGCCGGCTGGCCGAATGTGAGCAGCGGCTCGCCCGGTTGTGCGACAAGGCTTTCCATAATCTTGTCGATGGGCTTATGGCTGTTGGCAGTCTGCGCGCCCCAGAAGTCTTCGGCGGTGGCATTCGAGTAGAGGTGGGCAGCAAGGTAGTTATGCACGCCCTTGCGGAAGGTCTCTGCGCCGAGATAGTTTTCGACGGTCAGCAAAACGTCGCTAGCTTTGCCGTAGGCAATGCCATCGAACATCTGGTTGATTTCGTCGGGCGTATCGGCTTTGGCGCGAATGGCACGGATGGTCGGCTGCGCATCGAGATTGAGCGTGCTGCTTTCTTCAGTGGCGACGGATTCCTCGATGTTCCACTCAGGATGCATGGTGGCCACGGCTTTGTTCTCCATCCAGGTGGCAAATCCCTCGTTGAGCCAGATGTTATCCCACCACTGCATGGTGACCAGGTCGCCGAACCACTGGTGGGCCATCTCGTGGGCAATGACTAAGGCTACTTCTTTCTTGGCGTCGGCCGATGCTGTTTTGGCGTCGAGGAGGAGGTCGGTTTCGCGATAGGTGATGGCGCCGAAATTTTCCATGGCTCCAGCCTCGAAGTCCGGCAAACCGATGAGATCGAGCTTTTTGAGCGGATAGGGAATGCCAAAGTAGGTGTTGTAGTAGTGGAGCACGTACTTGGTGACTTCGACGCCGTAGGGTGTGAGGGCGACCTTGTCGGGGGTGGCGCAGACGCGGATGGCAACGCCGTCTTGTTCGCCTGTGCTGCACTGAAAGTCGCCGACGAGAAATGCCGCCAGATAGGTAGACATTCTAGGCGTGGTGAGGAACTTGAGGGTGTGCTTGCCGACGATGGGGCCGGGGGTGTCGGTTGCGACAGGGCTGTTGGAGATGGCCGTGTCGTTGGCATCGACAACCAGGGAGACATCGTAAGTGGCCTTGAGCGCGGGCTCATCAAAGGACGGGTACGCGCGTCGTGCATCGGTCGGCTCGAACTGAGTGACGGCATAGTTGCGGCGCTCGGTCTTAGAAAGATAAAAGCCGCGTAGCTCGTTATTCAAAATGCCGGTGTAAGCGATCGAAAGAATTGCCTTTCCTGTAGGGAGCTTGTCAGGGAAGGTGAAGGTCGCTTGTTCCTTTTCCGCGTCGAGTGAGACGGCCGCTTTTTGCTCTTTGCCGCCGGCGTTCACGATTACCGACTGGAAGGCGATCTCGGCGGAGTTCAGGGTGATGGAATTTACCGGTTCCTTTACGCTTACATCGATCGATTCAATGCCGCTGAAGGTTGCGGTCTTCAGGTCGGGCGTGAGAGCAAGGGTGTAGTGCTCGGGAAGAACCGTGTCGGGAAGCCGTTGAGCATGAACGGCTGGGGCAACCAAGAGGCAAATGGTCGCACCAATAGCAAATGCGGCGCGAGCCGAAGGCAGGATACAACGAATCATCTTTCAATCCTCAATCAGACGGCGCGCTGAATTTAACGGACTGTCTTTTTAGATAGTAGGGAGTCGAGCAGGAGCAGACAGGCTCCCGTGACGATGGCTGAGTCGGCCACGTTGAAGTCGGGCCAGTGATAACTGAAGATGTGGAGCTCGATGAAATCGACGACCGAGCCATACACGATGCGGTCGTGGACATTCCCGAGAGCGCCGCCCAGGATGAGCGCCAGGGCAACGGTGGTGAGGTTGAATCGCTGTCCAAGACGGGCCATGGCGATGAGCACGCCCACGGCAGCCAGCAGCGAGAAACCGATGAGGGTCCAGCGGACGGTGTGCGGAGAGGTCGAGTCGGCGAACAGGGAGAAGGCCGCGCCTTCATTCAGCCAATGGGAGATGCGCAGAACATGCGGCACCACGGGAATAGCGCTGGCCAAGGGAATATGCGCGGCAACCCAGGTTTTGGTGAGGCGGTCGGCCGCGATGATCGCGGCCGAGATGAGAAGAAGCCAGGGTAGACGGCGGGGCGGCTCATAGCTCACTGGGCGGCCTCCGCTGGCTGAGGCGGGTTGATGCCCATCTCCGTCAGGGCGTGATGGCAACGGGTGCAGACATTTTGCCAGATGCCGTAGTCGGCCACTTCGGGCATGAAGTTCCAGCAGCGGGCGCATTTAGTCCCGCTGGCAGGGAGCGCGGTGACTTGAAGCTCCGGCCCCTCAATCACGGTCACGGCAGAGACGTTGACGATCTCCTTGAGACCCGAGGCATGGCGTTGCAACAGAGTGAGCAGCTCTCCCGATGCCGTGATCTGCAATTCAGCTTCGAGTGCTTTGCCGATGGTCTTGGCCTGGCGGGCCTCTTCGAGAACACGCAACGCTTCGTTGCGCACTTCGAATATTTGTTTCCACTCATCCAGCACCGGAGCCGGATCTTCGGAGAAGATTTCCGCGAGGGCAGGGAAATGAGCAAGGTGAACGCTGACTTCGCGGCCTTCGACGGCAGGCAGATATTCCCAAACCTCGTCGGCGGTGAAGCTGAGGACCGGTGCGACCAGACGGACGAGGGCTTCCGTGATTTTCCAAAGCACTGTCTGCGCGGAGCGTCGGGCCTGACTCGTGGGCGCAAAGGTATACATGCGGTCTTTGAGCACGTCGAGGTAGAACGAACTGAGATCGACAATCGCGAACTCGTTGACCGCGTGATAAATACGATGGAACTCGAAGCTGGCGTACCAGTCGAGGACCTTGCAGGCGAGATCGCGGGTACGGGCCAGCATGTAGCGATCGAGCGGCAAGAGCTCGCTCTCGGCTAGCTGATCGCGGGCGGGCTCGAAGCCGTTCAGATTGCCAAGCAGAAAACGGAAGGTGTTACGCAGCTTGCGGTAGATTTCCGCGCAGCGCTTCATGAGGTTTTCGCTGGCGGCCATGTCTTCGCGGAAGTCGATGGAGGCCACCCAGAGGCGGACGATTTCACCGCCGAGGCGCTGAGCGATATCCACCGGATCGACGCCATTGCCGAGCGATTTCGACATGGCGCGGCCTTGCTCGTCGAGGGTCCAACCGGCCGTTGCGACGTGCGAATAAGGAGCCCGCCCGCGCAACGCGACCGAGGTCAGCAGCGAGGAGTGGAACCAGCCGCGATGCTGGTCGCCGCCTTCAAGATAGAGGACCTTCGGGGCATTTGAGCCGTCTTTTTGGAAGGCGGTATAGGCCGGACGAAGATCCGGATCGGATTCGGCTACGGCAAACCAACTGGTACCCGAGTCGAACCAGACGTCGAGAATGTCGGTTTCCTTGCGGAACTCGGTGCCGCCGCAGTGGGCGCAGGTGGCGCCTGCGGGCAGCAGAGTGGCCACGTCGGTGGTGTGCCAGGCCTCAACGCCGTCGCGGTCGAACATTTCCACGATCTTGTGGTTGAGCGCCGGATCGAGGATGGGCTTTTGACAGCCTTCGCAGAGGAACACGGCGATGGGCACGCCCCAGATGCGCTGGCGGCTGATGCACCAGTCAGGGCGCGTGGCGATCATGTTGCTGATGCGTTCCTGTCCCCACGACGGGTCCCATGTAACCTTGGCAATCTCAGCAAGCGCACGCTCGCGAAAGGTCTCGCCTGTCGGCATCTTCGTTTCCATACCGATGAACCACTGCTCGGTCGCGCGATAGATGATGGGCTTATGGCAGCGCCAGCAGTGCGGATAGCTGTGATGAATCTCCGCCTGCGCCATCAGCGCGCCGCGCTGCTTCAGCAGTTCAATGATGGGCGCGTTGGCCTTGTGCACGTTCAGGTTGTCGTACTCGGGTAGACCATTGCGCAGGCGTCCCGCCTCGTCCACGTCGCACGCCTGGCTCAGGGCGTACTTGCGGCCAGTCGCAAAATCGTCCGGGCCGTGTGCGGGTGCTGTATGTACACCGCCGGTGCCTTGCTCGGTCGTCACATACTCGGCCATCACGCCAAGGATTTCGCGCTCCAGGAACGGGTGCGCATAGACCGTACGCTCCAGCTTTGCGCCGGTAAAGCGCGCCAGCACCTCAACCGCAGGCAGGGCAGCCGTGGTCTTCAGTGATTCCAGCAGTTCCGCGGCAACAATGTAGACATTGCCCTTACCGTAGGTTTCGTTCTCTTCTGCAACCTGCACGGCGACGTACTCAAACTCAGGGTGAAACGCAATCGCCAACGACGCTGGCAACGTCCACGGCGTCGTCGTCCAGATAAGCCCGTACACAGGCAGTCCGGCCAATGCCGGATCAACTGCCGCAGCGTCCGAGGTCATCGCATAGCGCACATAGACCGACGGCGACGTGTGCATCTCGTACTCGACCTCAGCCTCGGCCAGCGCGGTCTTGTCGTGCATGCACCAGTACACCGGGCGCAGGCCCTTGTAGACGAAGCCCTTTTCAAAGAAGGCATAGAACGTCTCAAGAATGCGCGCCTCGTACCCGAAACTCATGGTCAGGTAAGGGTTGTCCCAGCGGCCCAACACGCCCATCCGTAAAAACTGGCTGCGCTGCAGGTCAACGTACTTCTGCGCGTAGTCGCGGCAGTGCTGGCGGACCGTGAGCGCGTCCATCTCCAGCTTCTTGCGGCCAAGCTGCTCGTCCACCTTGATTTCGATGGGCAGGCCGTGGCAGTCCCAGCCCGGCACGTAGGGAGCGTCAAATCCCGCCATCGTCTTTGACTTGACGACAAAGTCCTTGATGCACTTGTTCAGCGCATGGCCAAGGTGAATGGCGCCATTGGCATAGGGCGGTCCATCGTGCAGGATGTACTTCGTCTTGCCTTCGCGGCTCTTGCGAATCTGGCCGTAAAGATCGCCCTCAGTCCATGCCTGCAGGCGCGCAGGTTCGTTTCCCGGCAGGTTTGCCTTCATCGGGAACGCCGTCTTCGGCAGGTTCAACGTGTCCTTCAACTGCAGTGGCTTTTGCGCCTCGTCCATCCGGTCCTCGGTGCTGCGTGATTCTGTACCCGCGGCTCTGTTTGCCATGGGTACGCCCAAACCTCTATTGTAGCGGCGCTTCGGGCCACATTCTCCGGTGACTTACTGGCCGCGATCTGCGTCCAATGCAAAGATGGCTCATCTCAGAAGCAGTAAGCTCTGACTCAAGCATTTTGTACAATGTTGTCGGACGCCGACCGCCGCACCAAGGGTCCGCTGTACGAGCTCATTGAACCTGGGAATGAAACAACCCGGGGCGGATCTGATGAATCCTGAGCCGATTGGATCTATCCGATGTACGTTCCCCGGACTGCAAGAGCAGCCGGCAAAAGAGATTTGAGGCGATGGCGATACCTTCTTCCGATCCTTCTCAAGACCGCTACCAGGGCGGCCCACATCTCGGTCAGCCGGAGGAGCTCGAGGGCTCTAATCCGTTCGCCTCCATGGTCCAGAGCTTTCGCGACGTCTTCTTCCCGGAGAAGCTGCCGCCACTGGTGCTGGAGTCGAAGCCGATTGCCGTGGCCGATCCCATGGCGGTCCATCGTGACCCCAAGACGACCGCTGTTGCGGTTGCCACGCACGTTGTCCTCATTCTGCTCGTAATCTGGATCAGCAGCCGCGTCATCAAAACAGTGTCGGCACCCAAGGCAAAGGTTGTTGACCTTAGCTTTGACGTGCCAGCGCCTCAGCCGCCTGTAAAAATTCCAGCGCCAAAGGCTATGGGCGGCGGTGGTGGTGCAAAGGACATTGCGCCGGTCACAGCAGGGCATCTGCCCAAATTCTCGCCGACGCCGATCGTCCCACCATCCAACCCTCCCAAGATTGAACCGAAGCTGACCGTTGACCCTGCGATCAACGTGCAGACGAACGTCCACATGGCCAGCAACCTGCCAAATGTTGGCTTACCCAATGCGCCGAACATCGGTGTCAGTTCTCTGGGCAATGGCAGCGGCGGCGGCCTTGGCAGCGGCCGCGGTAACGGCCTTGGACCCGGTAGCGGTGGCAACACCGGTGGTGGCGTCTACTCCGTCGGCGGCGACGTCTCAGCCCCGCGCTTGATCTACCAGGTCGACCCCGAGTTCAGCGAAGAGGCCCGCAAGGCCAAGTTCCAGGGTGAAGTTCTCGTGGCACTGATCGTGGATGCTGCCGGACGGCCAACGCAGGTCAGGGTCATCCGCCCTGTGGGCATGGGGCTGGACGAAAAGGCCATGGAAGCCGTGCGCCAGTACAAATTCGCACCGGCAAAGAAGGGCGGAACTCCCGTCGCGGTCCAACTGAACGTCGCGGTAAACTTCCAGATCTTCTAAGCACTTCGTGCTGCTCTCGACGCTTTGCGTGTTCGTAGGGTAGCCAGACGTAGAGAAGCCCGGCTTCGTGCCGGGCTTTCTGCTGTCTTACTGAGCGACCAGCGGAGCAATTTCGTCGAAGGTCATGTTCTCCGCCGAGCTGCCGCTGCGTGCCTTCCAATCCAGGAACATCCGTCCATAGCTGTCGGTGAAACACATCTCGCGCGGAACATTGAGCCGCTCCAGCGCGCGGTCGATCCACTCCGGAGCACCTTCCAGTTCGGCAAAGTCTCCAATGGGAGTTTCGTCCAGCACCAGAGTACCCTCGCCATCGGTCAACTCCGTGCGGAACTTCTCATAGCGGAAGGCCGGGGAATAGCCCAGTTCGACCAGCACAGCACCCATCGCATCGCCATCATCCACGTGGGTCTCCGTTTCAACCCGCTCCTTGTAAAAGGAGGTGTCATCGTTGTTGGCGGGCGGTCGTTTATGGGTCAACACCCAGGCTCCGTTGTACTCTCGCATACGCAGCAGTTGGCGCTGTGCCAGCAGCGTGCGCTCGGCGGTGTCGAACAGAACGTTGCGTTCCAGCGCACGTGCTGTAAGAACGGTAAAACCGCGTTCAACGGCGTGAGCCTGAAACTCACGCGGATTGCCAGGGCAGAACTTCAGCTCAATCTCGGCGTGCCGCATGCGGTTGAGTATAGGCGCGGTAGCCGGTGGGAAACTGGTCGAGAGATACTGAAAATTGACAATGAGCGACAAAAATATCCAGAGAACACCTTGGCTGAACGGCGACAGCGCCGCCGGCATCGGAGTTGCAGCCCGTTTGCTGCAACAGGGTCGGTTGGTCGCCATGCCGACGGAGACGGTCTACGGCTTGGCCGCCAATGCGCTGGACCCTGCCGCCGTGGAGCGTATCTTTATCGCGAAGGAGCGCCCGCACTGGGATCCGCTCATCGTGCACGTGGACGATGAGG